>NZ_AZCV01000004.1:0-108272 GCF_001434555.1 Amylolactobacillus amylotrophicus DSM 20534 | reverse complement strand
TGCTTTGCAAGAAGTTTTTTTAACTTCTAGCTCAGCTCGCCTTGACTTGCTTTCGCTTGTCCTCTTGACGACTTGAACTATGTTACAGGAAACCAACTATTAATGCAAGGATAAATACTTATTTTTTTAAAAAATGTTCCAAACAAGCATTTACTAGGCTCGACAAGAGATAGCCTGGTTGATCAAGGAGATAAAAAACTCTTAATCACAAAGATTAAGAGTCAACACCTTTAACTCCAGTTATCTACGCGACTGGACCACTTGGTTTTATCGTAAATATCCTTAAAGTAAGCTACATTAACGCGATCAGCCAGATAATCCTGCCAAATCTTCAGCACAATCGTTGCCACAATCACTAATGGCAACAAATTCAGCGGTGCAAACATGATTCCAATGAGGCTACCGACAAGAATTGGCGAGCCCAAGATGGCCGTTCCCATTCCAATCGCTACTATTACAACAGCAAAAATCTGGTCTACACTGGGCAGAAAATGAGCGATAACAAATCCTATCGTAGTCACGGAGAAGAGCACAGGAAAAATATCGCCGCCAAGCCAGCCCGTCTGTTTACAAATGGTCAGGAGCACCAGCTTCCCGAGCGCAACCATCATTAAGTATACGATCGATTTCGATTGCCAACCCGTGGTAAAGAGATGGAAGTTATGCTGACCCGAGAAAAGCATTTCTGGCGCGATTAACCCTGCAGCAAAAATTACCAGGCCACCAAGGAGTACTTCGAAAAACGGGCGCTGAATATTGAGCGCGACAAACTGCTTAATTCGAACCATCAACTTGTAGAATACCTGACCGCTGAAATAGCTGAAGAAAAGTAGTGGTAATAGGATGACCCAGGCTTTTCCTTGCCAATGGCTGCTGCCAATGCGAATAACCAATCCAGGTTCACCGCTCAGCGTGAAGACGATGACAAACCAGAGAATTCCGTTTGCAAAAAATGCTAGCGTCAAAACCTTTTTGAGACGAGCTGACAACGGGAGCATCGCAGGACTGTCTACCGGTGTTCTTAGAACATATTTATTAATCGCCAGTAATCGCCGCCACTTTTGCCAGCCAGAGAACCGCTGCAACAAATCAAAATGAAGATCGTAATAACGCAACTTATCGCGCAACCAAGTACCATATAACAATGTCGAACTCACAAGCGTGGCTTCTGGGCCAAGGCTAGTTCCGCTAATCAGGATAAATGCGGGAAAGATCATTTGGAGTAGCACAAAGCGATAGTTCGCAGTGCCAGATTCTCTCAACTGCAACCGGATTTTACCATAATTCTGTGGGAGCTGACCGAAAAAGTGCGTCGTGATGAGAATCATTGCCCCAACCAGCACCAGCATCGCGGCGTTTTGTAGCGGGCTAACACGTGGACTAATCCATAATTCATCAATTAGAAACGTTTGTAGTGCGTAGAACAGGCCAAGCAGGGTGCCAAAGACCGCACTCGCACAGAGCCCGAATATCATAAGTCTGACTTGTTTAGTTTTGATATTCTTCCCTCCGTTTAAAAAATAACGTTTTCCATTGTGCCATGAATTTAAGGAGGTTGCAATTGTTACAGAAATAATAATCTCTAACGAAAAACAACTGCTACTTTTTTCAACTGAATAACGATGTTGTTAAACTCCCAATAACGTGCGTTCTAATTGAGCCAGACCAACCTTTATTTATATACTTAATATAGATGAAAAAAGAAAGGATCAAACAATGACTGAACAAAGAGACCCCAGAACACTATATTTCCACGAAAAATTCAAGAGCCAGCAACAAGACACCCCAGCGCTCCAGCGTCAAATGGAGCCTGAACCAGATTGTGGCGAGGATTCATACCAAGGCTCTGGTAAACTAGCGGGACGAAAAGCTTTAATCACAGGTGGTGACTCCGGCATCGGACGGGCAGCAGCAATTGCCTATGCCAGAGAGGGTGCAGACGTCGCTATTCAATTCTTTCCACCAGAGGAAGAAGATGCATTAGACGTAGTCGAAGCTGTGAAGGATTCAAGCGGTAAGTTCATGCTATTTCCTTGTGACCTCAGGGAGGACGGTGCGGCTACAGCACTGATTGAGGCCGTCGTCGATGAATTGGGCGGCCTTGACATTCTCGTTTTAAACGCAGGGCAGCAGATTGCTCAGCAAAGCATCTCGGAATTACCAATTGAGCAAGTCAAAACAACATTTACAGTTAACATCATCTCGATGTTCGAAGCCGCTCAGGCAGCGGTTAACCACTTACAACCGGGGAGTACAATCATTACAACATCCTCCGTTCAAGCAACCAATCCAAGTCCCCAATTACTTGATTATGCGGCGACCAAAGCGGCCATCTCAAACTTCACAGTCAATCTTGCACAACAACTTGCAGCAAAGGGTATTCGGGTGAACGGAGTCGCTCCCGGACCAATCTGGACACCGCTGCAGCTTGATGGTGGGCAGTTCCCTGATAAGATTCCTGAATTTGGTCAGGATTCGCTAATTGGCCGTGCCGGTCAGCCGGTTGAGCTTGCACCAGTCTATGTCTTCCTGGCATCCCCAGAATCCAGCTATGTGACCGGCCAAATCTACGGTGTCACCGGTGGTACAAATATCAATCTCTAAATCTGTACATTCAACACGAAGATTTCCACGCAAAAAGCCCATCAAACTGAATTTGATGGGCTTTTTAGTAACATATAACGGCGACCTAACACCTAGCACTTACACTACTCAACAGTATTCTTGGGCGCATCTTCATCAGGAACTGGAGGCTCGGGCGCACCTTCATCATGAACTGTATTCTCGGATGCACCTTCATCATGAACTGTAGTCTCGGTTTCATCGGCTGAACTACTAGTGCTCGATTCAGTACTGTCTGTTCCAGCGTTACCCGAACTCGACTCTGAGCCCCCAGAAGTAGAACTACTGGAGCCAGCACTGCCAGAACCGGTCCAACCCGATCCTGTACCAGAACCAGAATAACCGCCATCATATTCGGAAGATGTATCCGCACTCGTATCTTCCACGTCATCAGCGTCAGCATTAGTTATATTCGAAACCGTGTTAGTATCAGCATTTGCTCTCTTAAGATCCGCATTAATAGCCTTGATTTGCTTTTTATACCTCTTAATTAGCCTTTGAATTTTTGCGACGAAGGTTTCTACCTCCTCCTCAGAATAGATATCCCCCTCTTGTTTAGTAAGCGTCTTACTGAGCTTATTCAGGCCATCAATCTTCTCATTTAGCGTAGACTTAATTTCCTTATTGATATCCTTCGTTTTCAGCTTAGAATATTCATCGTTGTTCTTCTTTCGAATATCCTTACCCAAATTTTTGATGGCATCGTTATAGGCAACGATGATATTAGTATCCTTCTCAGAGCCCTTCTTATAACGCTCTAGTTTAGTACGCAACGTTCTGATTGCCGAAATTCGCTTCGCTGAATCTAACCTTTCGGACTTTTGTTCTTCTGTTTTGATTTCAGAAATAACCCGCTCAATCCGGGTATTATATGCGGCATCCACACGTTTGTTGTGCATTATTCCTGCAAAAAGTGCGATAAATCCCGCAAAGAGAACCACGCTGATGATGATTAACGAACGTTTGTAAGTTCTATCCTTCATACTTTATCTCAACTGAGTCCAATCGCCCAGCTACTCCCTCTAGTGAATATGAGTTAACTATTTTGTTTCAATTATATCTATTATAGTAGAAATATTTAAAGATTCACAATGGTTTTATTAGCTAGCACAATGCCCCAGCAAAAAACGAGTTCATTTGAACCCGTTGACGACGCCATATGTCTTATTCAGCTACTGAATTAACATTCTTAATTTCATCAAGAATAACTAGCAGTTTCTGCACTCCCTGCTCATACCGGTCAATTTGTTCACCGTACTTCTCGTTAAACGCATCTAACCCGTAGAAAGCAAACTCACTTTCAAATGGATAAACCTCATTTTCGTACGCTGCACTAAATCGTTTTAGCAAATCCATTTCCGTTGGGTCCAGCTGAAGCGCCAATTGAATAACGCGAAAATCTGTGTAGGAGAGCTCAAATTGAACTGCAACTGCACGAATGAAATCGTTTTTATTCTTGATGTGTTGGAAGTGATGCTCAATTGTCCAAGCTAGATTGTCGATTGATTTAATTACGTCAAGCATATAAAATAACCCCTTTCTCTTAAGCAACTAACTCTTTCATATCGAGTTTAGCATTCAAATAAGAAACGGGGGTTATTAATGCTTGTGATTTTTACAAAAAATATTTATAAGTTGCACAGCCAGCGCTGAAAAATAATTTTCTGATTGACATGCGTTGTTTGAAGCATGTCATATATTCAGGCGGTTCAACAACCGCCGTCGTTGGTATGTCCTCCTTGTTAGTTAATGTAGATCTAGCGTTGCGTCGATAATCAAGGGCCCCGCAACTAACTTGCAAGTGGTGTAAGACTAACACAAGCAGAGCACCATTCTGTAACAAGAGTTCGAGGTTCACTTGCAGTGGTACCTTGCCATACCTATCCAGCACAGCGGTTGTGCTGCCTGAGTATTGTGCTGCAACTTTATTTTTGCAAAATTCGTTTATCCTGAAGTTGTAAGAACTTCAATTCGTTTACGGACAGCCAGTTGAGTTTGGTCGACACTTCGGCACGGGAAATGTCCTAGTAACGTCAAAAAGGATAATTTTGCTAGTGATACCACGACGCCCTTCACAACCCATGTTGTTCGCCCAAATATAGTCGCCGACCATAAATTCACCACCATCAGCAGACTCAACTGCAATATCCACCGCATCTTGAGCACTTGTGTGAAATTAATCCTCGTTCTAAAACTAACGTTAACCAGAATGGTGCCTGGATATACCTGAAATTCCAGCAATTCGTCATAGATAATTTCACTTCTTGGGTTACTCACCAAATACTGCGTTCACTCTATCAGCCTTCTTTTGATGATTATCAGCTCAATTATTTCCTATTCTAAATGTCTTTAGTTAACTCATCCATGATTCTTACTGAAATTCACAACCACGAAAGAGCTCATCCATTTCAGGAAATTCTTCATCAAAAAATTCAGCAATATTTTCCGGGTGATCAGCATCAACCATTTTAGGTTCACCACTAACCCTATTAACTAACTCATCGAGATCTTTAACTATTTGTTCCTTATTCTCTTCATAATATTTCTTTTGCTCGGGTGTAGCTCCGTCACCAACGCCATCAAATGGAATCTCTTGATTATCTGCAATATATTTAACCATCAGCTGAATTGCCGTCGCAATATCGTAACCTAGCTTAGCTAAATGTTCAGCGGATCTAATCTTGAAGATACCAATGATTTTGTCAGACTTAACTTCTACAAGGTTTGGGTCATTAACTTGTTGAGTTGGCAGATTAGGAAATACTAGTTTGACGAACCCATTAACAAAGTCATCCACTTGGTCAGGATTATTAATATCGACCTTATTACTAGGATATGCCCCATAATAATCATCGATAATCTTAGTAGCACGCTCTGGATCAAAATCAGAAACAATTTGGCTACCAAATGGCACATCAAAGGGGAGATTCTTATCATATGAAACGCTATTCATCAGTATTTCTGACATATCTCCCAAATCTAGATAGTGCGTACTCAGAAATTCGTTTGCACGTGCAACGTCATTCTTATCTACCATAGCAGAAACCTGGCAATAAATATTCATCGATATACCCCTCCTGTTATAAATAACCCATAGACTTAATTTTATCGTATAAATTGTCTGTTAATCGAAAGGAGATTTAACTTATGCTATACACTTATCCAGCACTTTTTTACTTTGATGACACCGAAACTGAAGAAGTTCCTTATTTCGTTCACTTTCCAGACTTAGAAAATTCTGCAACGCAAGGAAATAACATTAGTGACGCAATTAGAATGGCCGTGGATCTCCTCGGAAATCTTCTAACATATTATGTCGAAGATGGCAAACATGTTCCAAGGCCATCTAATATTAATGACCTCTCACTTGTAGGAAACAATCCTTTCAAAGATGATGATTTTGATTTTAAATTTCAGGTTGATAAATCATTTATTTCAATGGTTACAGTGGATTTAGATGATTTTCTCGATTATAATGACCCAATTGAACTAACCTTAGCTATTCCAAAATGGGCGGACGAGTCTGGTAAAAGATTGCACCTCCACTACTCTAAAGCACTGACAGATGCTATTATGCAGAAAACGGATGAAGCACATTAAAAAGTTTCAGTATCAATTTCCTATTTAATAGGTATTCCAGGCACAAAGTCCCAGTTCCCATTCAATTTTGAGACAAACTGAACACCTTGAGTTGTACGAAAATAGCCCGAGAATTTTTATAAAATCCAGATTTTACTCCACACAAAAACCACCAATCTCTCTCGAAGAGGTTGGCGGTTTTTTAAATTTCAAAGCTTATTTCAAATATGTTCCAACAAAATTATAGTTATTAGCTGGACTGTAATACAAGTTCTTCACCTTCATGTTCACCAGGTGCGCCTGCACATTCTGGTATAGCGGAACCGCACCCATATCCTCAACGGACACATCACTAGCGTCTAACAGATCTTGCCAGCGAGCATCGGGATCGACTGCATCCTTGTTCTTACTATTCTTCACATACTTATCAAATGATGCATTCGACCATTTACCAAAGTTATATGAGTTCGTCGTCTCGAACAAATCAAGGAATGTGATTGGATCTGGGAAGTCTGCTGACCAACCAGAAACCACCACGTCAAAATCACCGGCCAGAGAACGCGAAACTCTGGTTTTGAACGGAATACTTGCGATATTCAACTTCAACCCAGGTAAGTTCTTCTCCAATGTACTTTGCAGGTACTCCTGAACCTTCTTCTGGTCTTCCGTATCATCACCTAACAGCTCAAGTTCGACACTTGAAGCACCAACCTCTTGTAATCCTTCCTTGAACAGCTTAGTAGCCTTCTCTGGGTCATACTTAGTGTACTTCTTCCCAGTACCTACTTCCTTGGTGAAGTCTTTCCCAGTCTTCTCGTTAGCTGCCAATCCCTCTGGGACCAAAACTTGTGCTGGGATCGAACCGTCAGATAACACACTATCTACAAGTTCATTCCGGTCGATTGCGTATGAGAATGCCTGACGAATCTTCGTATTTTTGAATGCTGGAACCTTAGCCACATTCAGTGTGAGATACGTCAACCTCGATTGTTTCTGTGGACGGTAACTCTTGTCATCCTTCATTTGGGCGGCAGTGTCACCTGAAACCACGACATCATCGATCTTGCCTGCTTGGAATAAACTCAATGCTGTGTCAGAATCCTTCAGAACCTGGACTTGAATCTCGTCAAGCTTCACCTTGCTCTTGTTCCAGTAAGAATTATTCTTCACTTCAACCCACTTGTTGTTCGTACCGTTCCACTTCGTCATCTTGAACGGGCCGTTATAAACAACGTACTTACTTTGTGTACCATATTTCTTACCGTACTTCTCGACCACCTTCTGGTTCAGTGGGAAGAAGACGGGGTTGGTCAGCATTGTGCCAAAATATGGAACTGATCTTTCTAGATCAACCTCAAAAGTATAGTCATCTGTTGCCTTGACGCCAAGGGTTGACGGATCTTTTTCGCCTGCAATGATATCATCAGCATTCTTAATTCCGCTAAATAAGTACGCATATTCAGATTTAGTAGCGGGATCAACCGCGCGCTTCCATGAATAAACGAAATCCTTCGCTGTCACAGGATCACCGTTACTCCACTTGGACTTACGCAGCTTAAAAGCATATTTCAGGCCATCGTTTGTTGGCTCCACGACTTTCTTAGCCACGGCTGGCGTAAGTTTCTGGCCCTGATACCGATACAAGCCCTCCATCGTATCTTGTAAGGCTTGGCCGGAGATTGCGTCAGTAATAATTGAACCATCCATGGATGAAATAATATCTTTCTCCATCCGGCGCCAGACTTGCTTATCATCACCCTGGGATGAACTACTGCTGTTGTTGCTACATGCGGCCAAGGTCAAAGCAGTTGCAACAGTTATAAATCCCATTAAGAATATTCGTTTCTTCTTCATGATTAATCCCCCTTTAAGATTATATGTTACGAACAACAATATCATGAGAATAAAATTAAGTAAATAGGAAATTAAATTATTTTTTGCAAATATTTTACTAAGATACTTGGGCGCTTCTAATAAAACACCCCCAACCTAATCAAGGTTGGGGGCTCATTCGTCTAATTAATTGATTCGTCAGATTACTAACTTAGCTGTCTTGGCGTAACCCACGACGGTCACCATGCAATTTCGCCAGCTCATCGTCATTGTTCTGCGCAATGTTGTTGGCTTCTTGTTGCATCTCATGTCTCTCGTCTTGGCCCATACCCTCTAACGACTCCGGGGAATATTCATCACCGTCGTTAGCCAGATTCTCCTCGGCGCCCAAAGCACTGATTTCATCACTCACATCAATGGTATCAGTATCACCGTAACGTTGCGAATCATGCAGGTTTTCTCCCGCCTCATCCGGCATCTCGGGCATCCCTTCTTCGGGATTCATGTCCATGTCCTCACGCATAGTCTCTTCAGGGTTCATCCCGACATCCATCCGCTCACCCATGTTATCCTCGGTCCGCACGACATTTTGATTCTCCATCTCTTCAACCAAAACATCGTTCATCCGGTCTTTGTCTGCTTCGTGTTCCTTATTATGATGCATCTAGTGTCCTCCTTCTCGCTATTTGGCGGCCACTCACCGCCTCAATTCAATTATAGCGAATGGTCTACATCACAAACAAAACATTGGCTCATCTAAAAAACGTAACTAAGTTATATAATTAGGTAATTTAATTATCATCTACCAAATAAAGCTTACGTAATTTCTGAAATTGGTCTAGTTTGAGACCCAAGGCATCCTGCCAGTAATTAGCAATCCCACCATAACCAACATTAATGGTCTCGATTACCGTCTGCATCACCTCTGCCTCACCGGTCTGCAGGTTCATCCGACTAACGAGCCGCTCAATCTCGGCCTCATCTTCTGGTACATTACCCGTGCCAAAACCGAATAATTCGTTGGTCAGTAGATAATCGGCAATAATCGTCTCTTCTGGCACTTCTAACGCCAGAAGGACTAAGGCGGCAGTCATTCCAGTTCGGTCCTTCCCCGCCGAGCAATGAAACACCGTTGGCTCATTTTGTAAAAGTATCTTGAACGTTGTTGCAAACGCCTGTTTTGCATGCTTATTTAGAATCACATTCTGGTAAATCTGGGCAAAGCCGTTTGCCGCCTCCGGAATATGATGTACCTTGCGCCACCAGATACTTGGCGTACCGAAAAGTGCGGGGGTATTCCCCTGTTCTGGGTAGATAGGATTCTTAGTCAACTTAGCACCAGACCATAACCTATCCGGATTTCTCTCCTGCTCAGACGTCGAGCGAAGGTCAACATCATGCTTAATCTGCAGCCACGACAATTTATCCCGATCGGATTGCGTCAACAGCGACAAGTCCGCAGCCCGATAGATTTTACCCCAAGAAACGGTCTGCCCGTGTTGATTAACATAGCCACCCAAATCACGAAAGTTAAGCGCTCCTGCCAATTGAATTACTCGCTGATATTCCGCCATATTGCACCTCCTACCCATAGGATACCGCAAAAAAGTGGTGGTTGAAATTTTTCATTCAAGCACCACTAACTTGTAGTACCACAATCAATTAACTAATTGACAGCAGTCTCACTTGGAACCGCTTCAGCCTTGTCAATCTCCGCATGCTGTGCTTCATCCTGCTCAATTAGCTTCAATTTCGCTACGGCCACAAGGGCTGTGCTGACGATCAAAAGTAGAATCAGGCCAGTAACAGCAAAGATTAACGCACCGTTCAAATGGTCGAATAACACACCATAGAATAGTGTACCAATTGGCATGAGCAACATTGACAGTGTGCTCATAATCGAGAACACACGTCCTTGGAACTTCGGATCGATGTTGGCCTGCATATAGATACCAACGGGGCTATTCACAAAGACCAGGATTGTTCCGATTAGCATATTAAATGCGACATAGAAGATAGTATTCACATTACTTGACCAGTTAAACAACAGTGGCACACCGATAATCCCCAATAAGATCGAGACAATTATAATGTTTTTGAAACTAACGAGGACGAAGTGTTGCTTCAAATTCATTGCACTGAATAGCACTCCACCGAGGACCATCCCAATTGCGAAGGCGGATTCCGTCATCCCATATTGCCCATTACTCAAACGAAGAGAATCCACCAAGATAAAGGGCTGCCCCACATTGATGGCTGCGAAGAAGAAGTTAATTAACGTTGACACCGAAATAACAAATAATAATAATTTCTGGGTTCTGATGTAGCCAAAGCCCACCTTGAAGTTCTGCCAGATACTCTCATGTTCCTCCTGCTCAGCCGAAACATCAGTCTCCGGTTCAGCGTTCGTCACACTTTGAGCATCAAAGTTCAACATCATGACACCCGCTAGAGCGATGAGCTCAAATCCGAGTTCGATGAAGGCGAAACTGCCGATGGAAACTAAGGTGTAGACGACAGCACCGATAATTGGCGCCAGAAAAGATGCGGTAGCATTGAGCGATTGGGCTAAGCCGTTCACACGTTGCAACTCAGCACCCTCAAACAAGGAAATCATACTCGATTGTAGTGCTGTACCAAAGAAATTATCGGTTACCTGAAGAATAACCATCAAGCTAATAATCTGGATATAGTACTGCTCCGGCCAGACACTAATCACAATTCCGAATGACAAAAGCGCGAGCATGCTTGCCAACTGCCCAACAATCACAATTTTCCGGTGGCTCATCGTATCCACCACATAACCAACGAATGGCGTCAGAACCAAGGAGACTAGGGGACCGGTGATCAGCGTAATCCCCATTCCAAGAGCCGATCCCGTCTGCCGCAAAACGTACAGACCAAGTGCGAAACTCAACATCGAGCTGCCAAATACCCCAGCGAAGCGACTAATCAGATACTTCCAAATCTGTGGCCCTAAATTAAATTTTTTCATTCCAAGCTCCCACGAATTTCATTCTTTTAACTTCTACTTTTGCTTAAATTCATTAAAGCATATTTAGAACGGGGAAAAAGCATATCGGAGTAAGCGGTCAAATTTAGGTGCGTAAGTGGTTTAAATCATGCTATAACTGAAAGTAGTCACCCAAAATTGAGGGTGACTACTATATCTACAAATAATTTAACTTTAGATTTTCTGGGCCATATCTGTCACATCGATCACCAGAACCTTACGAATCCACTCAAACTTCGATTTCATGCCCTCAAAGTCCTCACCGGCGTCGATAAAGTGCCCCTTGCCGTAGACGTGAAAACCCGCACCAGGTCCCTCAGTTCCTTCAACCTCCTTGGTACCCACGGTAATTGTCACCGTATTATCTTTAGCGAAGTCGCCCTCAATACTGTGCATTCCGGCGGCCGGAATTAAGAGCGTCTTTCTCTCCGGATCAACCTCAATATATGACATCCACGTGTTCACCACGCTCGCCGGATTTCCGTTTATCGTCACAATTGTTGCAGGACCTTCGTGTTGCATCACTTCTAGAAATTTCTCATCCATGTTCAATCTCCTATTTCCATCACTATGGTATGTCTCTTTATATAGTATAGGCATATTTGGCTGAAATTGGAGAACTAAATCACATATTTTAATCAATTTACAGTGAGCTGGGTAGCATAGAGTAAACGGACTTACACTATTTGCACAGTTTGAGTACAAATTATTTATCCAGAAAGAAAGATTAATTTGACTATACAGGATCGGACTCTGATACAAATTGACCATAAAATTAAGAAATCTGCCAACGCAAAGCTTAGATCTAAAGGAATGACTATTTCGGAGTTTACTAGAATCATGACGACAAATGTAGCATATAGCAACGTCAATATTGTTGTGGAAACACTTAATAAGAAACTAGATTCTGTACTAAATGAGACAAAGATAATTCACTAAACTCACTTTCTAAATATATAGACACTCTTCTGGTGAGCAATCTTGACTATTTCGATAATGATATCTTCTTTATTAATTCGACATAGTATCCTGTAGTCACCAATACGATAACGCCACAACTCCTTTAATTCTCTCATAAGCGCTTTCCCGTTTTTAAATGGCTCACTTGTATTGACTATGTTTCTGTCAATCAGGCTAAGGAGAATTACACGAACACCGGAGGTATTATGGACAATATTTTAATTATCGAAGATAACGATGATATGCAACACCTACTACAAAAGGTTTTGCAGGCTCAATATCACACTATTAGTGCATATTCCGGCACCGAGGGATTACTAGTATATAAAAGGGCAAATAAGTCGATTTAATCCTCTTAGACCGCATGTTACCTGGTAAAAACGGCGAGGTATTACATGAACTACGGGAAAGTTATCTATGAAGGCGAATTCTTAACAAGGTATTAACTGAATCGTTAATTACCCCTTAAGCAGCAACACTTTATGCCGATTCAAGCAGCAATTTAGTCATCAATATTCCTACTCAAGCAATAATTGAGTGACAATTACCCATCATGTCTCTATGATGAAATCAAGGTCGACCGTCAAAAGAAAAATGGAGGAACAGAAATGATACAAATTTTTGATGCACAAAGAATCGGCAAGAAAATCGCCGATGCGCGTAAAGAATGTAATATGACCCAAATGGAGCTAGCCGATGAATTAGGCGTGAGCTACCAGGCCGTTAGTAATTGGGAGCGCAGCAAGTCACTGCCCGACATCGATAAATATAATCAAATTTCCCAAGTATTGGACTTATCATTAGAAGATTTACTGGGTTCACATGAGGGGGCCCGAACTATTCAAATAGTCCAAAACGATGAGCCCATGCCCGTTGAAGACCTCGTTCAAGCTGCCCCATTGATGAAACCAGCGCAGGTAGAGCAGAAAGTCACGGACAAGCACCTATCATTTGAACAAATTGTAGAGATTGCTCCTTTCATCTCTGACGAAACGCTCGAACAACAGGTGGATGAACACTTAGGAGAGCCGGACTTTAACCAACAATTACATAAGCTCGCACCATTCCTGAGTTCTGCGTACATCAAACGCTACATCGATAGTCAACTACAGGCCGGCACGAAGGATAGCTTACAGCTGATCTC
Source organism: Amylolactobacillus amylotrophicus DSM 20534 (assembly GCF_001434555.1). Taxonomy (NCBI): domain Bacteria; kingdom Bacillati; phylum Bacillota; class Bacilli; order Lactobacillales; family Lactobacillaceae; genus Amylolactobacillus; species Amylolactobacillus amylotrophicus. Next base: position 95,121 of record NZ_AZCV01000004.1, on the reverse strand, counting down.
TAAACTGGTTTTTGCCCTAGACGATGATGATGTCGATGCAATCTTTGATCAGGTAGTGAAACTGTTTGGCCCAAATGAGCATTCATTGAAACACTTCTACCCATTTCTGAGTGATGACAAGTTGCGTGATATCGCGCAAAGCCCCAATACCGAGTTTAAAAAGATACGTGAATTAGCACCTTTCCTCGATGATGATAGCTTAAACCAGATTTTCCACAAGCTCAGTCAAAATCCGGATAATGCTAAGGAACTCAGTTCCCTCGCACCATTTCTGGAAGAGGAAGTAATTGTTGATTACCTCAAGAACGTACTTCCGACACAGGTAGATGACGAGACGCGCAAACAAATAATCAGACGCTATCTCCCATTCTTATCTGACAAGTTCTTGTTGAATATTTTCTAACGCATAACATTGAATAGTCGACAGATTGACTAAACAACTTCTTTAATCACTTCTATTATTTACCAACTCAAAACCAACTGAAAAACCGCAGAGACAGCTTGTCTCTGCGGTTTTTACATATTCTAACTAAGCTATGTTAATTCGTTCATCGTGAATTAACAGTATTTCATCAGCTAACACATCAAGGTCTTCCTTATTGTGGCTAGCGATGATAATTGTTGCGCCGTCTTGCTTTAATCCCAGTAAAATTTGCCGTACATCACGGATGGTCTCTTGATCCAATGCATTAGTTGGCTCGTCCAACAACAATAGCTTTGGGTGTTCGAAAATCGCCTGTGCGATGCTGAGCTTCTGCCGCATCCCAAGTGAGAAACTCTTAACTTTCTCTTTTTCGTGACCCTCGAGGCCAACAGCCAATAATGCCGAATTGATATCGTCATCGCTTGCGACATTATTAATCCTGCTCAACATTTTCAAATTATCAAAAGCCGTGTACTGTGGCAGCAGGTCAGTATGTTCGATGATTACCCCCGTTTCTGCCGGGAAATCTACATCCTTGTGGATCACTTGGTCGCCCACCTGTACACTGCCGCTAGTGGGGAAAATTAAGCCGGAGATTGCCCGCAGAATCATCGTCTTCCCCGATCCATTACGCCCGTGGAGACCGTATATTTTACCCGAGTCAAACTGGAAGGTGATATCGTCTAGGATGGTTTTCTTCTTGATTACTTTGGTATAATTTGTGAAATTTATCTGTGGCATTGAGCCCCTCCGCTTTATATCCAGTCTTTTCGGCGAAACTTAAAGACGCAGAAAAGACACATTATTGAAAAGAAAAATATTTGAACTATTGGTGCGAGTACATATACACTTGCTGCACTATCTTTCAGTAGTTCCATGCGATTATTCATCGTAGAATTTAGCAGAATCAATACACCGAAACTTTGGTAATTACTAAGGCGATTGATTGTATCTGCAACAAAGATTGAACCGAGCAAGAATACTTGGGTAGCATAGATTGCAATCTTGCTATCAACTAAAATTTCCATAAACATCTCGAACGCAACAATGTTCAACAAGAACAGATAATTCATAACTAGTAGATAGAAGAAGCTACCAACATCTGCAAAGTCAAATTTCCCCGAAGTGATGACCAGTACCACTCCGAAAACTAGCACTTTAGTGAATTCAAAGAAAGTAGTGTACTTAATTGCTTTCCAGAGAAATTGTAGAAACATTTTAAAGGTTGACCGATTACGGACAAGTACATAAATTCCAAAGTTCCTGCCAAAGGTTTCACCTACACCCATGAATCCCAAAGTGGCAACAGCAAAAAGAAAATATTGGATAAAGTCAAAATTTAAATTGGCATTAAAAATAATACCTGCGTATAAATCATTCATTGTACTGGCACGAATTGCTAACTGCCATAAATAAGCAAATACTCCGATTCCAGCAGCAATGACTAACAGTCTTCGTTTATTCACCATCTAAGATATCCTTTCTCTGGAAGATATAGCTAAGAATTAGATATAATCCTCCAATAAAGATAAGGGCTAAAACATTCACACTTATATAATGAAGGATGTTGAATCCGTCCTCATAATAATCTGTATAAACGGTTAGTATCGATAAGGCAGTCGGCCAGCCCTGGACCAGTTGAAAATACAGCTGGCCAATACTGAGGCCAAAGGTAACTGCAACTGCAATTGGATAATTAGACACCAAGGACAAACAAATCAGGAAAACGGTGCCCATCAGCAGATAAAAGATAAAGGCGCTGATGAAGTATAAGATGGCAACGCCAAAGAAATTAATTTCAACTAAGTGGTTCAGATTAATGTGGAACATGTTAAACAAGACATTGATTCCAACAAAGACAGCTGAGAAATAGAAGGCTGCTTCAATCATTTGACCAAACATCCTATTGACGATTCGTCTTCTGGGGGCTCGAACGGCTAACTGGGTTAGATTGAATGGATTGAACAACAATAACAGTAAAATGATATTCATCCCTGCATGAGTTATTAGGTGATTATATCCCCCGTAAGCAGAATTCAGCTCAACGATTAATTTGTGACTAAATTCAAACGATACATTCCGAAAGACATACGACCACCAGAGGGCAAAAAATATACTTAAAGCACTAATCTTAGCAATCCTATGTTTCATCAGCAATTACCTGATGCCTGAATGCAAATATTGAGACGGCTAAGCAAATTGTGACGAATAATATTGACGCCGGAATAATCTGTTTGAATCCATATTCGATAAACGGTTGGAAAACATACGTTAGACTATTGGGTAGTATAATCTGCCCGTACCAGATCAGTAGTGCGATCGGATAGGCTAATTTGTATTGCGGAAACAACATTGAGATGCTGGTACATAACATCGCAAACAAGCCCGAAAAGAGCGAGAAAACCAAGATATAGACAGCATAGGTTATGTATGGATGTTGCAAACTAATCAAAGCCAATCCATGTAGAGCTTCTGGAAATTGTTCCAACCCGGAAAATGACTTGCCACCGCGAAAGATGAGTATAGCAGCCAAATAGTTAATTGTCAGACTAAGAAACGGCACGGCAAAGCCTAACAGAAATGAAACAGAGAAACGATCTTTCAGAAATTGACTCCGCGATTTTTTAGTATACAAAATGTCACTATATCCTAGCTTCTTCTCTTGGATATAATAATCCGAGTAAATAAACATCAAATAAATCGGCAAAATCCAGATAAATAACATCTGAGCAAAATGACCCAATGATGAGCCGGACAAAAGACTCGCATGAGCTGGATGCGGCAGTAGATTCCGGGCAATACCTTGAGGATATGAATCAGGATGAAGCCAAAAATCATAAAACGCTACTTTAATACTAATATAAAGATCGAAAAATGGTATTAGTGTCAGAATAACAATGCTAACTTTGCTTTTGGTTGTCTTAAGAACTCGCTCTAGTTCGTATTTCACTCAAAGCACCCCCTCGTTGTTTTTGGTTAAGTTAAATCTGCGTATTTCTAAAAATAGAAAAATAAAATGTAGGTAAGTAAATAATCAATAATAAAAAGGTAGCCACCAAATTTCTGGAGCTACTAATACAAAAGGCGTCGTAGGTCATATTCACATAACTTTATAATCTCTATCAATTTTCAATGATTATCGTCTTTACCCAAGTATCTTCTCAATTCCATGTTTCCTCATCCCAAACACCAGCCACAGAATAAGTAACGCCATTATAATTATTATTCTCTCCGGTTAACCATACTGTTTTTTGGCTTGCAGTAGTTAATGCATTGGTATAATAAGGACCAAGTCCTTGCGTCGCATCAACCGAAGTTGACACATTATTCGCGCTAGCATCCTCTAGCCAGAATCTAGTTATGGTACCTGAACCCTCCGAACTTGAGTTGAGCTTAACTTTCCACGGGTTTTCTGGGTGGGTAGTTTGTCGGTATCTACCTCCAGCAGCTTTTCCATTTTGTTGCCATGGACTAACCGTAAATTTAAAACTGATCGAATCGTTAGAGGCATAAACTGTTCCTGCAAGACTAAGGAACAACGCTAATGTACCACCCAATAGTAATAATACCCTTTTCTTTTTAACCAAATTCCCATCCTCCTTTATTTTTATTGTGAAATGACTACTCTTGAAGAGTAGCATGCTCACCAAAATAAAAATACATAAACATATATATTTATAATTAAATAGGCTCAGTTATATCAAATAACCAGCAATTATCTCATTGAAAAAGTACTCAAATCCCATACATGGCTTGCATTATACACACCTCATCCGATACTTATGAATCTTAGACACAAAAGCATGTAAATCCCTCGATAAACATTACCTTAAATTAGAATTACAAATGTTTTTATCGTTCTACTTTAAAAATTTTATAACTTTTTGACCCATACTTGATCCCACAAAAAAAGCAGGTGTATTTACCTGCTTTGTCGTCTTTATTCAAAGACCATCTGATTGTGATACAACTCGTAATAGAAGCCCTGTTCATCCAGTAGCTGCTTATGACTACCTTCCTCAATGACTTCGCCATTCCTCAACACCACTATCTTATCGGCATTCAGAATGGTTTTTAATCTGTGGGCAATCACGAAACTTGTTCGGCCCGCAATTACGTTGTCCATCGCCGCCTGAATCTGCGCTTCAGTCACCGTATCCACGTTACTGGTGGCCTCATCCAGAATCAACAGCTTCGGATTTGTAATGATAGTTCTGGCAATTGACATCAACTGCTTCTGGCCAGCTGAGAATAACGAATTCTCATCATCAATTCGGGTCTCGTAGCCATCAGGTAAGCTCACAATAAAGTCATGAATGTTTGCCTGCTTCGCAGCAGCCTCAATCTCTTCCTGGCTAGCATCAGGCTTACCAAACTTAATGTTCTCACCGATTGTACCTGTGAAGAGCTGTGGATCTTGCAGTACAATTCCCACATTACCTCTTAGAGAATCAAGATCCATGTCTTGGATATTCTGCCCATCAAATGTGATGGAGCCAGAATCCACATCATAGAAGCGATTAAGCAAGTTCATGACCGTCGTCTTCCCAGAGCCCGTTGGTCCGACAAGTGCGACCATCTGGCCCTTATCAACTTCGATGTTCACCCCATGCAAGATTTCCTTACCAGGATTGTAGCTAAAGTGGATGTCAGTCAGGTTAATCTTCTCCTTAATCTCACTAAATGGCACACCAGCAGTTGGCTTAACCTCATCAGGTTCTTCTCTCACCTCATTAATCCGCCGTGCCCCCGTAATCGAAAGCTGGATCATGGTGTATAACGACGTCAAACTGATGATTGGTTGGTAATATTGTTGTGCATATTGAACGAAGATAACAATTAGTCCAAGGCCAACGGCCAAGCTCATTTTGCCATTCATCACATACCACGAACCCCAGAAGATCACGACCGCGGTGTTCAAAAGCGCCATCCCTTGCATCAGTGGATACAAGATACCGGACCAAATCTGACCCTTGTAGGTTGTCTGTTTGACCTGATTATTGTGCTGCACGAAGCCCGCAATTGAATCTTCCTGTAGGCCGTTCGTGATGATGATCTTCTGCCCCGTGATTTGCTCGTTGATGTAACCATTCATCTTACCAATATCATCTTGTTGCCGGTTAACGAACTTTTGCGCGTTTTTGATTACCACGAAAGCCACAATAACCGCTATCGGCGTTGTTGCAATGGTAATCCATGCTAGCGTCACGTTCTGCCTGAACATCATCCAGACCATACCGACGAACAGAGTGAAACTGAACATCACTTCATATAAAGCCTGGTTCATCGCATTGAAAATATTGTCGAGGTCGCTAGTGTAGCGTGCGAGAATGTCCCCGTCAGAATGGGTATCGAAGTAGCTAATCCGTAACCGTTGCATTTTGCGGAAAAGACCCACACGCATCGTTCCAGTTGATTTACCAGCAATTCGGGCAATCACAATGGAGCTAATCAACATCGCAATTGCGTTTGCAACGTAAAACGCTACTAGCTTAATCAATGCATCATAGAATCCGGCCTTTGAGGCAGCGGCGTGGGTCGCGGGATTCGCCCAAGCCTGCAGATACTCGGTCAACTTAGTGAAAGCTTCACCCATAAATACGGGCGCCTGCACCTGAAGATATGTCGAAATAATGGTAAGGAGCAAGACAACTGTCATGCCCTTCCAATACTTACTTAAATAATGGTAATAAAATTTGCCTGCACTCTTTAAGTCCTTCATGACTACACCTCCTCTAATGCCTTCTGTGTTGCATATATCTCCTGATAAGTTGCATTCGTCTGTCGTAGTTCACGGTGTGTTCCGATTCCAACCAGTTTCCCCTGATCAAGGACGAGAATCTTATCAGCCTTCACAATAGAAGAAATCTTCTCCGCAATAACGAAAGTGGTGGTGCCAGCAAGCTCCCGGTCGAGTGCCTCCTGAACCAACTTCTCCGACTTTGCATCGAGCGCGCTGGTTGAATCGTCCATAATCAGGATTTTCGGTTTAGCAATCACCCCACGTGTGATGGATAGACGTTGTTTCTGACCACCGGAGAAGTTTGCGGAACGTTCCTCAACCTCAGCATCGTATTGGTGCTCCAGTTTCTCAATGAATTCAGCGGACTGAGCCACCCCAGCAGCCCAGCGCATTTCATCCACAGTTGCATCCGGTTTACCCTGGCGTAAGTTATGAGATATCGTCCCCGAGAACATCGTTGACCGTTGGAGAACAAACGAAATAGTCCTGCGCAGTGATTCTTCGTTAACCGTCTTCAGATCATGGCCACCAACCTTGATGACTCCCTCTGTTGGATCATATAATCTTGGAATTAGTTGGGCTAGCGTGGATTTCCCGGAGCCTGTTGCACCAACGACACCAATCATCTCTCCGGGTTCGACCGTAAACGAAATGTCATCCAAAACTTTTTTGTCATCATTTGGATATTGGAACGAGACGTGCTCAAATTCGACAGATGCAGCCAAATCAATGGATGCAACGTCCGGATAAGTCAGCTCGGGCTCCTCATCATAAATCTCCTTTAGACGAGCCAGCGAGACGAATGCCCGCGAGGCACCGGTCATCATGAAGCCACCCATCACCACAGCAAAGAGAATCTGCATGAGATAGCTGATGAAGGCTTGTGATGCTCCTAGCACGCCGGGATCCTTGGTCACCATATTTCCTACCAGGAGGACGACCACAGCAACAGCCATATTCCCCACCAAGAAGAAGCTCGGTATCAAGATAGAGAAGAGATTCCCAATCTTGATTGTGACATCCGTCATCTCGTCGGACGCTTCAGAGAACTTGTCGATCTGCTCCTGCTCCTGCACGAATGACTTCACCACGCGCATCCCCATGAGGTTCTCCCGCGCTAGTGTATTATTCTTCTCCATCATTTCTTGCATCTGGCCGAAGAACTTACCCATTTTGGTGAAGCTAACCATGGCAGTAGTCACGATTAGTACCAGCATCGCGATAATCACCCACCAAAGGCTTGGCATAACCGCAATTGCGAGGATAAATGACCCGATGAAAAGAACGGGAATTCGTGTGAGTTGTTGCAAGAGACTCATCACAACCATTTGAACTTGGTTAATATCGTTCGTCAGCCTAACCACCAGGTTCGAGGCAGAGAACTTCTGAATATTACCATACGAGAACGTCTGAATCTTGCGGTAGGCAAGTTCTCGCATGTCGGCCGCGATTGATTGCGAAGCCTTGGCCGAGAAAATCGTGTTGACTATTCCGGCAATAATTCCTAGGACTGCGAGTCCCATTAACTGAATACCCAGTTCGTAGACGGTCTGCTTGTCATTTTGCAAGATAGCATCAATCATGTTCTGTAACAGTTTCGGTTGCCAGAGCGTGGCAAAGGCGATGACAACCATCGCACCAGTTGCTACTGTAACATTGGACCAATACTTCTTTAAATATAACCCTAGTAGTTTCATCCAAACCTCCTTAAAATCACAAATAGATACAAAGTATATGGAATTTAAATAACTAAGTCAAGCGATTTCGACTGGTTAGTCAATAAATTTTTAGGAAGGTGAAATGATGAGGTAAAAATAGTAGATTGATATTCGTACCACGGATTGAAAACCCCTTTAAATCTAAGGAGGAATTTTGTGAACGATGAAGATAGCAGTTGGCAAAAAAAAGCGGAATCGGAGTTTAAGTTAGATGTATAAGCCTCCTCAGGGAGATATAATCTGGCTAAACTTTTCACCTGTAGTTGGATCTGAGATGCGCGGTACACATCCAGCCCTAGTTGTGTCATCAAATCATTATAATATGAAGACAAATTACGTGATTGTTTGCCCAATAACTTCTGGTGGTAATAACTTCTCAGGATATATACCATTGAATAATTATTCAATCCACGGTATGGTAAACTCAAATTCATAGTTTTGGCCTAGGCAGAATCCAATCTAGCCAATTCGAAGATAGAATTCGCAAAGAAGATTTTCTCCTTGTCAAACAAATTTTGAATTATCCCTTGGAAACTGAGCTGTAGAATATCAAGCCTGGCAATATCCAGGGTAAAGATTCGAAAATTAGTTAAATTATTTATAAAGTAAAAAGAGACCATTTTCAGCGATTGAAAATGATCTCAAACTATTTTACCGATACGACCTGTCAAAGGGCCTAAATAAACACCAAAAATCGTCAGCCTCATTACATAGAAGCTGACGATTTTTTAATAACTACACAATATATCTATAAAAATTTGATTTATCTTACTTAATTGCTTCCGTAGTATCGACATCGAAGAAATGGCCCTTATTGATATCAAAGCCCATCGTTACCTCATCACCTGGATTATGAAAATCCCTTGCATCAACTGTAGCAACAAACTCCTCGTCACCCATCTCCGCATAAAGTTGACTCGTAGCTCCAAGAAGCTCAGATACAACTACCCTCGCATTCACAATCTGTTTGGGCCAGCTTGTTAAGAATGCATTCTCAGTGTGAATATCTTCAGGACGAATGCCAAAAACCACATGTTTGCCTTCGTACCCATTTCTATCTAGAATCTTGGCTCTACCTTCTGGTACCGCTAGATCTATTCCTTTATCGTTATGAATTCTTCCGTTTTCGTATGTGACATCAAAGAAGTTCATCGATGGTGAGCCAATAAAGCTAGCAACAAATTGGTTCTTAGGATTGTCATAAATTTCTGCCGGTGTACCAACTTGTTGAATCTTACCTACGGACATAACAACAACTCGATCGGCCATTGTCATAGCCTCAGTTTGATCGTGAGTTACGTAGATCGTCGTGGTATTTAACCGTTGATGTAGTTTTGCAATTTCAGCACGCATGGAAACACGTAACTTGGCATCCAAGTTAGAGAGCGGTTCGTCCATTAGAAAGATTGGGGCATCCCGGACAATCGCTCGCCCAAGGGCAACACGTTGACGTTGTCCACCGGATAAGTCCGCCGGTCTTCTGCTGAGAAATTCAGTTAAACCAAGTATTTCTGCAGCTTCATCTACACGCTTATCAATTTCCGCCTTGCTATACTTTCTTAATCTAAGGCCAAAAGCCATATTTTCATAAACCGAAATATGTGGATACAGCGCATAACTTTGGAAGACCATGGCAATATCACGATCCTTAGACGGAAGATCATTAACCACTTCGCCATTAATTTTCAAATCGCCCTTAGAAATATCTTCCAGTCCTGCAATCATCCGTAAAGTTGTACTTTTACCGCAGCCCGATGGTCCAACGAATACAATAAATTCCTTATCTTTAATATGTAAGTCGAAATCCATTACCGCATAATGGTCCGATTTTGGATATTCTTTATAAATATGTTCTAAATCAATTTGTACCATGGTTAGTACACCCTCTCGTTATTAATATTATCCTTTAACAGCACCGCTTGTAATTCCCTCAACATAATAGCGTTGCATGAAGATGAACAAAATCGTAATTGGAATCGCAATCACTACACACCCTGCAGTAAACGTCATGAAAAGACTATTTGCCGTTGTCTTGGTCATCATCGAATATAGACCAATAGCGGTAGTATACTTGTGGGTTGCATCACCAAGGATAACTTTTGCAAAGATGAAGTCCATCCAAGGACCCATGAACGACATCAATGCTGTATAGACAATTATTGGCTTCGACAATGGGAGCGTAATTTTAGTGAAAATCTGGAACTTCGTCGCACCATCAATCATTGCCGATTCATCTAATGCCATCGGAATAGTATCGAAGAATCCTTTAGCAATATAGAAACCAAGCGCGGCACCACTAGAGTAGACTAGAATTAGTGCAATTAGACTTTGATTTAAGTTGACAGCTTTTAAAATATAATAAATGGCAATCATACTCATGAAGCCCGGGAACATATTTAAAACCAGCGCAATCTTTAGGAATGGTCCTCTAAATCGGAAGCGTAATCTTGATAATGAGTACGCCATCGAAATTGTAATTAATGTAGAGATCACACACGTCACAGAGGATACGAGTAGTGTATTAAGGAACCACTGGAGAAATGGATAGTCAGGGTTTTGGAACAAAGTAATATAGTTTTGGAAAGTGAACGATTTCGGAACGAAATATTGAACGAACGCACCACCCTCTCCACGTAAACTAGTCAGAATAATCCAAATAACTGGTAGGATCCAGACAATCCCAAGCACCACAGTTAATGCATTAATCCAAATACTGTTACGGCGTTTCTGCCCGGATCTTGTATGTGTTGTGCTTTTGTGTGCCATTATGCAAGACCTCCATTCTGGTACGAATTAGTCTTCTTATACGCAAATAATGAGAATGCGGCAGAAAGAACAAAGATTATAATACCGATAACACTCGCTAAGTTATAGTCAGCACTATCAACAGTTAGTTTGTACAGCCACGTTACCAACAGATCAGTCTCACCCGCGCTATAAAATTTCGAATTTGAAGGATAACCACCCGTCAGCAAATAGATTACATTAAAGTTATTGATATTACCGATGAACTGCTGAATTAGCGCCGGTGCCATGACGAAGACAATTTGTGGGAAAGTAATTTTTCTGAAAATCTGAAATTTATTAGCACCATCAATAGTTGCCGCTTCAATTTGGTCCTGTGGTAAGTTTTGAATAATTCCTGTCGCGATTAACATAGTAACCGGAATACCAATCCACATATTCACGAAAATAATTACCAGTTTGGCAATTGTACCGTCAGTCAGGAACGGAATCGAACTCTTAATCCAACCCCAATTAAGTAACAGTGCATTGATAGGACCAGAGTCATTAAAAAGATTAGCCATCAGTAACAAGGAAACAAATTGAGGTACTGCCATCGTAACCATGAAGACTATCCGCCAATACTTCTTACCCTTTAATTGCTTGGCGTTTAGCAAAAGTGCTAATAAAATTCCACCAAAAAACGTAGTAGCCGTTGCAACAACAGCCCAGACAATTGTCCACGTCAGTACAGGAAAGAATGTTCCAGCAATATCGCCATTAATCACTGAACCAAAGTTTGCGAAACCCACCCAATGAAAGAGGTTCTTTGGAGGCAAGTGGTTATGATCATAGCTTGTAAAAGCAATTGAAATCATATAGAGCAAAGGTAGAACCGTAAAGGTAAGTACACCGACAATTGGAATGGACATTAACGTGATGTGGAATTTCTCATCAAAAAGAGAGCGAATATCGTCCATTGTTGACGGAATCTTCCGCCCCTCTTGAGCTAGTTCATAAAGCTTACGATTACTTTTAAAGCTTACCCAGTAAACATAGCCAAAGATTGCAATTGCAAGTAGAGAAGCAATCCCAAATAGCAAAAGTAGCATCGAATTATCACCAGGCTGTTGAATCTGGATACCTAAGTTCTTATCAAGCTTCCATCCCTGCGACTTTGTACCAAGTGTGCGTAGCATCGCAATTGCATGAATACCGTTTGAAATAAGCCAATAGAAGAAGAGAATTTCAAATATCAAGAAGAACAAACCCTTTGGTATTTGTTTCTTCGCAATATTGTTACTGCCCATTATGAAATACTGTAATTTTGTTAATGGGTCGCCTTTCTTAAATAGTTCACAGAAAGAAATTTGTTTTGGAATTACTGTGTTTGTTTTGTCTTTTTTCCAAAATTTTGTAAACATTTCTTTCTTCCTTTCTAAAAAAGCAGAGCTTATTCCACTCTACTTTTTGATCTTTACAAGCTATTTGTTACTAGATTTAGAAACTTGTTTAACAAAAGCATCAAGCTTACTTTGGAAATCTGAACTAGCAATCTTTCCTTTATATGCATCATTAATCACTGCATCCATTGGCGGCCAGAAGTTAACCATTTCTGGAATCTTAGGCATTACAACACTGTGTGTTGGTTGACTCATTTGTAGGACCGCGTTAGCCACTTCATCATCAGTAACATCGGAACTTTCTTGAGCTTTGGCATTTGAAGGAACCGTTCCTTGATCTTTGAAGACAGCAAGCTGTGCTTTCTTAGATGTGATGTAGTTTGCTAAAGCCATCGCAGCAACTGGATTCTTGGTTTCTGCATTAACACCGAATAATTTAACACCGAGATATGCCTTAAATTGTTTTTCACCATCGCCAAAGTCGACTGTTGGATATGGAGCAGCAGCCATATTGTCGCCTAAAGCCTTCTTAACATCGTTCCTGCTCCATGGGCCAGAAAGATATGCATCCGTCTTGCCACTCTGTAAGTTAGACAACGCCGAAGCATTAGCTTGAATTACACCAGAATTCTTCTTCTGATCGCTAATCCACTGAAGAACCTGGACACCCTTTTCATTATTGAAGTTCGTTCCATCTAGAGTTTCACCATGTTCACCATAAAGTTGGTCACCATTACTCATGAATAGTGTACTGAAGATATAGTTTGCCCCATTTTCAGCAAAGTTAGTACCTATTTTGCCTTTGCTAGTCAGTGAAGACCAAGTCTTGACATCGTCTGCACTTAATTTAGATTTATTATAGTAGAGAATTTGTGATTCAACTCCGTATGGGTAGCCATAAAGTTTTCCTTTATAAGTAGCCGCATCCACTGCAGATTCAATGTTATTTGCCTTAACGTCCTTCGCATATTTGGTATTTTGATAAATAATTCCCGCGTCTGCCATTTGACCAATTTGATCGTGTGGGAACATAAATACGTCTGCAGCACTTGATGGATCTTTCTTGATATCCTTTTGTGCGTCAGCTGAATTACCTTGTTTAACGGTAACTTTGACATCTGGATTTGCCTTTTCAAAGTCATCTACTATATTACCGTAAACTTTAGTGAAGTTTGTATCAACCCATAATGTAACCTTACCACTAGGCTTGCTACTTGTCTTAGTATCGCTTGATGAACTTGAACCTGAACTACATGCAGTTAACGAAACCGCAACAGCAGTCAAAGCTAATCCTCCAAGTGCCATCTTGAACCATTTTTGCATTTTTTAAATCCTCCTGTAGATTTATTAAATTTCTTTACTCATTCATTGTGCAACCGCTTGCAACTAAAGTCAAGATTTTTTTGTGTATTTTATTTTGTAAATTTATTCCAACCACCGACACATAATGGTATGTAGTCATATTTAAATTAAGACATTTATATTAAAAGGCAGTATTGTATCGTCATGGATCTATTTTAATTTTTACGAATTAAATTATTTACTTTCTTAATTACAGCGATAATCAGCCAGTATAACGAAATTTATGGCAGCGCTTTATTTTGGTATACACCAGCATCTACAGCTTTTAAAAAATATCTAAATACCCCTTTGCAAATGTTTGCATAATATGACATACTAAAAATAAAATCACAAAAAGGAGAAAATTAAATTGATTAGATCTGCATTACTACACAGGCCCGAAAGCGAATACGCTTACCTAGAAGATTCTACCCATCTTGTACTTCGTTTCAGAACCGCTAAGAACGACATATCTTCAGTGCAAGCGTTAGCGGGAGATACATACTTAATTGATACCGGTTGGTATGATCACCCATATGAAATGAAAAATTACCTCTCAACCAAAGATTTCGATTACTGGCATGTAGTAATCGAGCTAAACAACCGTAGAGCTAGCTATGCTTTTATCGTAACTGATAATTCTGGCGCTTCATTATTTTTTGGCGATCAAGGAATTTTTGATGATAGTCATGAAGTTCGTGCCCACGCAAATAATTATTTTAGACTACCGTATTTTCACGAAATAGATATGGTTAGAACTCCAGAGTGGGTCAAATCTACCGTGTGGTACCAAATTTTCCCAGAGCGCTTTGCTAACGGTGATAAGGAAAACGATCCAGCTGGTGTGCTGACTTGGGATTCCGATGTGCACCCAACACGAGAAGACTTCTACGGTGGTGACCTACAAGGTATCATAGATCACTTGGATCATCTCGTCGATTTAGGTGTAAACGGTTTATATCTCTGCCCTATCTTCAAAGCACACTCAAATCACAAATACGACACGATTGATTACTTAGAAATCGATCCTGATTTCGGTGATAAAGAAACATTTAGGAAGCTGGTACAAGAAGCCCATAAACGCGGAATTAAGGTAATGCTTGATGCCGTCTTCAATCACATGGGAGATTTATCTCCCCAATGGCAAGACGTACTTGACAATGGTACCAATTCACGATTCGCAAATTGGTTTCACGTGAATAAATTTCCAGCAACTTACCAGGAAACAGCGGATTTCGAGCAAGCAACCGATATTACTTATGATACATTCGCCTTCACACCACACATGCCAAAACTAAACACTGCAAATCCTGAAGTGCAAAAGTATCTGCTCCATGTCGCAACGTATTGGATAGATCAATTTGACATAGATGCATGGCGTCTAGACGTCGCTAACGAAGTGGATCATCACTTCTGGCGTGAATTTGCTGCGGCATGTCGTTCAAGGAAGGATGACTTCTATATTCTAGGTGAGATTTGGCACTCGTCACAAAGCTGGTTGAATGGGGACCAGTTCGACGCCGTGATGAATTACGCATATACCGATGCCATTTTAGATTATTTCGTATTTAAAAAGACGGACTTCAGTACCTTACAAGATCAAATAAATTCTCAACTTGTGCTCTACCGCGAGCCAATTAACGAAGTTCAATTTAACGTGCTAGATTCACACGATACGCCTCGCTTATTGACGCAAGCCAATAATAATTTGGCTCTAATGCAACAAACAATGGCATTCACCTTCATTCAGCCCGGTGTCCCTTGCATCTACTATGGTGACGAATACGCTATGACGGGAGCGATGGACCCAGATAATCGTAAGCCAATGGTCTGGAATGAAGCTGAACAAAACACTGAACAATATCAATTTGTCAAAGAGCTAGTTGAGTTTAGAAAAGCACATCATCAACTGCTATCAAGTGGCAGCATCAGCTGGTCAGGTGATGACCAATTACTTATTTTCGAGCGTGAACAAAACGGCGTAAATATTACGGGCTACTTCAATACCTCTGGTACCGCACAAAGAGTTCCAGCAGGTAACGTTTTACTACAAGGTCAAACAAAGACAAACGGTACAGAACTAGAAATTGCTGCTGACGGCTTCGTTATATTGGGGGATTAGCCATGGCACAGTGGTGGCATAATAAAGTTATTTATCAAGTTTATCCTAAAAGTTTCCAAGATAGCAATGGCGACGGTATCGGTGATATTCACGGTATTATTTCTAAACTTGACTATCTGGAAAAACTAGGAATAGGCGGTATCTGGCTCTCACCGGTATACACGAGTCCGCAGGTCGATAACGGGTATGATATTAGCGATTATCAGGGTATCAATCCCGATTACGGCACAATGGACGACATGAAGCGACTGATTGCTGAGGCTGATCGCCGCAATATCAAAATTATCATGGATTTAGTTGTTAATCATACAAGTGACCAACATGCCTGGTTTGTTAATGCTATCCAATCAAAGGACAGTAAATTTAGGGATTTCTATATCTGGCGTGATGGCCAAAATGGCAATATCCCAAACGATCTCCAGTCTACTTTTAGCGGTTCTGCATGGCAGTTCAGTGCACAGACAGGCCAGTATTTCCTCCATCTTTTCGCAAAGGAACAGCCAGATTTAAACTGGCAAAATAAAAAAATGCGCAATTCCATCTATGCAATGATGAATTTTTGGATAGATATGGGAATTGGTGGCTTTCGCATGGATGTGATTGACCTCATCGGTAAAGAACCAGATCAAATAATTACATCAAACGGTCCACAACTGCACCCTTATCTTGAAGAGATGAATAAAGCAACCTTTAGTGGCAAGGACTTCCTATCTGTTGGTGAAACTTGGGGGGCAACACCCGAGATTGCCAAAAGTTATTCGAATCCCTCCGGCAACGAACTGTCAATGGTCTTTCAATTTGAGCACGTCACACTTGACGAGATTCCAGGTCAGTCAAAGTGGCACACGAGACCACTAGATTACGCCAAATTAAAGCAGGTACTTGCTAAATGGCAAACACAACTTTATCAAAATGGCTGGAATTCTTTATTTTGGAATAATCACGACTTGCCTCGAGCCGTATCACAATTCGGTAATGATCAAGAATATCGTGTACGCAGCGCCAAGATGCTTGCAATCGCACTTCATGGCATGCAAGGTACTCCATATATCTTCCAGGGCGAAGAAATTGGTCTGACAAATACCCCGGTTAACGATATCAGCGAGGTAAACGATATTGAAGCACGGAACATGTATGCAGCCGGAATTCTACAAGGTAAGAAACCTGCAGAATTAATTGCTGCCATTAATCATAAATCACGTGATAATGCACGACGGCCAATACCTTGGAGCAATACACAAAATGGCGGTTTTTCAACCGGAAAACCTTGGCTACCTTTAAATCCACAATTCCCGACTATTAATGTCGCAGCAGCACTGGAAGATCCAGACAGCGTCTTTTATACGTATCAGAAACTGATTGAGCTGCGTAAACAAAATCCTGTGCTAGTCGACGGAAAATTTGAACTTTTAGCGACTTCAGACGATATTTTTGCATATACGAGAACACTAGATTCAACAAAATGGTTAGTAGTTGTTAACTGGACAGGTACAGAAAAACAACTCAACTTACCCAATATGGCAATAAAGCAAGTATTAATTCAGAATGTCGCCCATCCACTAACGACTCTGACGAATATAACTCTACTTCCATATGAAGCATTCATCATCAAGATTTAATAGAAAGCTGGTACATAATGAATTCAGAAAAATGGTGGCAGAATAGCGTTGGCTATCAAATATATCCAAGAAGTTTTCAGGATTCAAATGGTGACGGTATTGGCGACATCAAAGGAATTATTAATCGCTTAGATTACCTGGTTGAATTAGGAATTGATTTCATTTGGATTAACCCCATTTATCAATCACCAAATGTGGATAACGGTTACGATATCAGCGATTACGAAGCTATCCAACCAGAGTATGGAACCTTGGCAGATGTCCAAGATTTAATCACTGCCTGTCATCAGCGTCATATTAAGGTGCTTTTCGATTTAGTGGTCAACCACACAAGTGACCAGCATCCGTGGTTTGTAGAAGCTTTAAAAGGCAAAGATAATCCGTATCATGACTACTACCTATTTGCAGACAGTACCGAAGAAGCACCGCCCAATAATTGGGAGTCATTTTTTGGCACATCTGCTTGGGAATACGTACCACACCTCAAACAGTCTTACCTTCACATTTTTGCTAAGCAACAACCAGACCTAAATTGGAAGAACGCTAAGATGCGCACCGAAATCTACGAGATGATTCGCTTTTGGCTTAACTTAGGACTAGACGGATTCAGGTTAGATGCAATTAGCCACATTCAGAAAAAGAACTGGGCAGTTCCCATGGATAAAGACGATAAATGGCGTAACTTCATGAATGTACCTGGTATCGAACAATATATGTCAGAACTGAAGGAAATATTTGACGAGTACCATATTCTAACAGTTGGCGAAGCAAGTGGCGTTTCTAGCAAGAAGGCGCCAGAGTGGACGGGCGAAAAAGGCTATATCAACATGATTTTTGAACTAGAACATAATCTAAAGACCGGCAGCAAAGGCCATGAAGTAATCGACATACCTAGATACCAAGATGTCATCTATCGTTGGCAGAGGGATCAACTGACACACGGGTGGAACGCCCTTTACATTGAGAATCACGATAATCCACGTGCCGCAACGATCTTCAACACAACAAGTCCGTCGGCAATTAAAACACTAGCTCTTTCCTACTTACTTCTTCGCGGGACTCCATTTATTTATCAAGGTCAAGAAATTGGTATGACTAATTTTCCGTTTGCAGCTATTGAACAATTTGATGCAGTCGATGCCAAATTACAGTATCACGAAGCATTGAAAGCAGGCATTAACTCAAAACAGGCCCTGAACAGAATTGGTCGGTTATCTAGAGACAATTCCCGAACCCCCATGCAGTGGGACAACACAAAAAATGCCGGTTTCTCAATCGGTGATCCCTGGTTACCAATTAATCCTAATTGGTCCCACCTAAATATTGCACAGGAGAAAGCCAATCCCGATTCCGTTCTTAGCTTCTATAAAAAACTCATCCAGCTAAAGAAAAGTGATCCGGCTTTCGGTATTGGCCAAATAAATATCTTTACGGCCTATCCAGGCCAGTTTATCTTCGAACGTACAGGCCCACACAATAGTTATTTAGTAATTGCCAATCTTTCGGATAGGAATGCTAGTATACCACCGCAAATTAGCACTAATTACGAAGGTGGAGCCGTCTTACTTAGTACAGATCAAAACACAATTACAACTACAATCAGGCCCGGGACCGGCCTTGTGATTCAGAAAGGATAAGCAATGAAACAATCATATTTTGAAATACATCCCTGGGCACTTGCGACCCACAAGTTTAATGACACTACCAACCTGGTCACGGAGTCACTCACTTCGATTGGCAATGGTTACATGGGCATGCGCGGAAATTTCGAGGAAGGATACTCAGGCAAAAGTCTGAAGGGAACATATATCGCTGGCGTTTGGTTTCCAGATAAGACGCGTGTTGGTTGGTGGAAAAACGGCTATCCAAAGTACTTCGGTAAAGTAATTAATGCAGTTGATTTCATCAGTGTCAAAATTACAATTGATGGACACGCGATCGATCTCGCCACCACACCTTACGAAGACTACTATCAACAACTAAATATGAAAAACGGTATTTTGACTCGTAGTTATACTGTTGTGCTCTCCGACACTAAAACCAGGATTAACTTCTCGCGTTTCTTGTCAATTAAAACCAAAGAGCTAGCTGTACAACAAATTGAGTTTGAGCAAATAGCTGGCAATAGTACGATTACGGTAGAAAGCCAACTTGATGGGACCATCACTAACCAAGATACAAATTATGAGGAGACTTTCTGGGAACCAATCACCAGCACAATCGAGCAGAACGCACTCTTTCTTTCTCTGAAAACCAAGGCAAACCCATTTGGCACTGAAAGATTTACTGTCTCTGCTCTGACAGACTTGCAACTAACCGTTAATGCTTCACCACAACTAAAAAAGGTCAATGATTTACTACTAAGCGACACAAGAGAATTCTCTTTACAAGAAGGTACGAACGCCAGCCTATTGAAGCGGACAGTAATCGTCACTAGTCGTAACATACCAGATTCTGAGCACCAAACAACAGCAAAAAAGATACTTGCCGACACCGCTAATAATTTTGCTGACCTTGAACAAGAACAGACAGCAGCTTGGCTCAAACGGTGGGCTACTGCGGATATTGAAATTAATGGTGATGATGCGGCACAACAAAGTATTAGGTTTAATTTGTTCGAACTTTTCTCAACGTATTATGGTGAAGATTCCCGCTTAAATATTGGACCAAAAGGATTCACCGGAGAGAAATACGGTGGTGCTACTTATTGGGACACCGAGGCCTATGCTGTACCATTCTACCTTGGTGTGTCAGAGCCCAAAGTGACTAGAAATCTCTTACTATACCGCTATCTCCAATTACCTCAGGCAAAGCATAATGCAGCTGAGCAAGGGCTGGCCGGAGCGCTCTACCCAATGGTCACCTTCAACGGAATCGAGAGTCATAATGAATGGGAAATTACGTTTGAAGAGATCCATCGTAACGGTGCAATGGCTTACGCAATTTATAACTATACGAACTATACCGGCGACGATAGCTATTTAGCTAAAGAGGGACTGGAGGTTCTGGTCGAAATTAGTCGTTTCTGGGCAGACAGGGTTCATTATTCAAAACGCAAGAAGCAATACATGATTCATGGTGTAACAGGTCCTAATGAATACGAAAATAACGTCAACAATAACTGGTATACCAACTATCTGGCACGTTGGGTACTGACATATACAAAGCACGCATACGAGACATATGGTGCGCAGAGTTCGGTAGATGTCTCTTCAAAGGAATTAGCAAAATGGCAAGATATTATTGAACACATGTATCTCCCGGCTGATTCAGAGTTAGGTATTTTTGTTCAACACGATACTTTCCTTGATAAAGACATTCGACCAGTCACCTCATTACCTAGTAAAGATCTCCCATTAAATCAGCATTGGTCTTGGGACAAAATACTTCGTTCGCCCTTTATTAAGCAAGCCGACGTTCTTCAAGGTATTTATTTCTTCGGTGATCAATTCTCATTTGAAGAAAAGAAAAGAAACTTTGATTTTTATGAACCGTTGACAGTTCACGAATCGTCATTGTCGCCATCAATTCATTCAATTATCGCATCAGAGATAGGTGAATACGATAAAGCTATTGAGATGTATAATCGAACAGCACGACTGGACTTAGATAATTATAACCACGATACGGATGATGGACTCCACATCACGTCAATGACTGGTACTTGGCTTACCATCGTCCAAGGATTTGCTGGTATGCGTACTTGGAATGGTGAACTTTCATTCGCACCATTCCTACCGCATAACTGGTCTAGTTATAGTTTCCACATTAACTACCGCGGTCGCACCCTTCAGGTTATTGTTTCCTCAATAGTCACAATAAAATTGGTTGTTGGTGAAACTTTACCAATAAAATTGTATGATAAAAATATTGATTTAACTGATACTATTAAAGTTAGTCTAAAATAAAATCGTCAAAGGATGTGGTCATGTGGTAACTATTAAAGATGTCGCTATTTACGCAGGAGTATCTGCTTCAACCGTATCGAGAGTTGTGAACGATAACCCAGATATCTCAGAGGCAACAAAGAAAAAAGTTCACAATGCCATGAAGAAGCTTGATTACACACCAAACCTGGCTGCGAGATCATTGAGTAATCCCAATGCACAAAGTATCGGTGTTGTCTTTCCACCAATGGCGGATAAATACCAGATGAGTAACCCTTTTTATATTGGCGCACTAGCTTCAATTAATAGGATTTCACAAAAGAAACTTTATACAGTAAACACAGCCACAGGTGACTCGTATGAGGAAATCTTAACGAGCGTGAAATTATTAATCAATCGTGGCCAAGCGACACGCTTTATCATGTTGTACTCAGAACAGGACGATCCTGTCTATGACTATTTACTAGACAACGACCAACAGGTTACAGTTATTGGCTCACGTAAGCAACCAAGCGATCCAGTTAAAACCGTTGATACTGATAACCATCTTCTGGGTGTCCAATCAACCGAGTACCTACTTGAACGTGGACATCAAACAATTCTTTTCGTAACTAATAGTACGGAGCCAATCCTTATCTTAGACCGCTTCCTAGGCTACCAGGAGGCAATGTTTAAACATCACGTCGTCGCTCCCCCCATTTTCTTACTAGATACAGATGAGAAGGCACCACTCTTTATCAATACACTTAAGGAGTTGAAGCCGGACGCAATAATTGCTGTAGATGATATTTTCGCCCTACATCTAATGCAAGCGATTAATGAAACAGGCCTCAATATTCCAGAGGACTTATCACTACTAAGCTGCAACAACTCGCCTTTTGCCCAAGTTATTCACCCCTACCTATCAAGCTTTGATGTGAACGTGGCAGAACTGGGTGAGATGGCTGTTAAACAGCTTGTTGAGCCTTCAATGAGCAACTCGATTCTGGTGCCGTTTAAACTAATTGAGAGAGAATCAGTAATAGATCGGAAAAAACGTTAAAAATCATGAGAGGAGAAATAAATGCCCCAAATTACAGATATCAAAGGATTCGCGTTTGATTTAGATGGTGTTCTTGCGGATACCGCACGTTTTCATTCACAGGCATGGCAGCAAATCGCACTCAAGTTAGCTATTCCTTGGACTGAACGATTAGAAGCCGGTATCAAAGGAATTGATCGCGCCGCTAGTATCGCGCTTATCCTAAACTCCGTTCACAGATACGATGAGTTCACAGCCGCTGAAATTAACCAACTAATGCAGGAAAAGAACCAAATATACAATGAATATATCACGACCCTCACTCCAAAGGACGTCTTGCCAGGAATTTATCAGCTCCTTGTAGAACTAAAGCAACATGGGTTCCCCATGAGTGTGGCATCCGCGTCAAGAAATGCACCAGCAATTATCGCTAGACTTGGAATCGCAGATTTCTTTACTGGAATCGTTGATCCTGCGAAAGTCTCTGCAGGTAAGCCAGCTCCTGATATATTTTTAGAAGCAGCCCAAATATTAGAGCTTCAACCAGCACAAGTGATTGGTGTCGAAGATTCTTCTGCTGGGGTAGCTAGCATTCACGCAGCGGGAGAGACCTCACTTGGAATTGGTCCTGAGGCATTCCAAGCTCAGATTCACTTCGATAATACTGCGGAACTATCGCTGACTTCAATTGAGGCAAAATTAAAATCGCTTCATTAATTTTGTGTAGGTACATCAATATTGAGTTAAATTATGGCATTAAAAAAGCATCCTCACGGATGCTTTTTCTAACTCTTAATGTGTTACTTTGCGTGTGATTATATCGCCAATCGCTTGGACCACGAAAACCAGGATGAGGACGAAAATCGTTGCCAGAATGGTCACGTCGTTCTGAAAGCGCTGATAGCCAACGTTGATTGCAAGACTACCAAGTCCGCCAGCACCAACGGCACCGGCCATTGCTGTCAAACCAATCAAACTGATAACGGTTAAGACACTCGCTCTAATCAGATCGGGGAGTCCTTCCTTCAGATAAACATGGAAGACGATTCCCAGGTTCGTTTCACCCATTGCCTTAGCAGCCTCGATCACACCTGGATCAACCTGCACCAAAGCATTTTGCACCTGGCGCGCATAGAACGGGAAACAGCCCACGATGAGCGGCACAAGCGCCCCGTTTTCACCAATTGTCGTACCCACGATGAATTTCGTTATTGGCCCAATTACCGCCAATAAAATAATGAACGGGATTGACCGAAAAAGGTTAATTAGCTTATCGGTGATGCTATAAACAACTTTATTGGGTGCGATTCCGTCTTGATCAGTGACCACTACAAGCAAACCAACTGCCAACCCTAGAATACTGGAGACAATTGCGCTAATAAACGTCATATAAAGTGTCTGTTGAATGGCACCAACGAAGCCATATTCGCCTTCCCAGTTAGCGACCACGTTGGGCATATATTTAGTAATGAAATCCATTAGTCAATCACCTCACTTTGAGTATTTGGATCAAGCTCGGTCACTTGCACGTCTTGTTCGTTGATGAATGCCAAAGCAGCATCAGTATCTGCCGCCGCTCCGGTCAAAATCACGATGAGGTTGCCCAATGGTGTACCGCGTAGTATCTCGATATTGCCGTAAAGAATGTTAGCCGAAACGTTGAACTTCTCGTACAGAGTGGAAATCAACGGTTCATCCGTTGATGCCCCAACATATGACAGCTTGATCAACTTGTCGCTAGCTGGTAAATTTCGCACATTTTCTTGCTGATAGATTACCTTAAGCGTTGCATCGAGCCGCGTCGTCGTGTCGATAAAGGCCTTCGTCAACGGTTGTTTAGGCTTAGAGAATATATCGAGAATTTCGCCCCGTTCAATTACCTTCCCAGTATCCATCACGGCAATGCGGTTGCAGACCTGTTTCACGGCTTCCATCTGGTGCGTGATTAAGACGATAGTTAATCCCAGCTTCTCATTAATATCCCTAAGGAGATTCAGAATTGCTTCCGTTGTTTTGGGATCAAGGGCACTGGTCGCCTCATCCGAAATCAAGATATCTGGACCGTTAGCGAGCGCCCTGGCAATTCCCACTCGCTGCTTCTGACCACCGGATAATTGTCTTGGATAGCTATCCTTCTTATCGGCCAGTCCCACTAGTTCCAGTAGTTCGTCGACCTTTTGCTTCTTCTCAGCCTTAGTCAGCTTGCTGGTTCTGAGGGGAAATGCAACATTTTGCTCGATGGTTAACGAATTTAGCAGGTTGAAGTGTTGGAAAATCATGCCGATCTTCTTCCTGGCCTGGCGTAGCTCCGCATCCTTCAGACTCAGAATATCTTGCCCATTGACGTGCACGGAGCCGCTGGTTGGCCGTTGCAGAAGATTGATGACACGCACAAGCGTACTTTTACCTGCGCCAGAATAGCCAACAATGCCATAGATATCGCCCTTGTCGACCGTTAAATCTACGTGGTTCACTGCCACTAAGTCGTGGTCTTTCGTCGTAAAGTCAACGACAATATCGTCTAGTTTAATAATTGGTTCTCCCAAAATCGCACCTCAATCTTTCTGTGTTACCGGTTCTGCTTCATGCATACTGTCTAATTTTAGCGTTTTTCTTCCTATGTATAAATAGTCAATAATGACAATTAGAACTTGTAGTTCCAAGCAGGAATGGTTGATCCCTTGTAAGTATCCTTGATTACCTTAGCGGTAGCCTTATTCTGGTAAGCAGCAACAATCTTCTTGTACACTTTGTTGTTCTTATCTTTCTTCTGCGCTGCAATCACATTAACCCAGATTTCAGATTTTTTCGTAATTTTTTCTGTGTAAATTGCATCATCATAACTTAGGTTCGCATCAAGGGCCACACCATTATTCACGATTGCTGCGGTTGCATCGTCCAGTGAACGGGCAGTTTGTGATGCATCGAGTGGCTTCAGTTTTATACCTGATTTGTTTGTTGCAACATCGTTTGGCGTTGGGAACTTAACGCCCTTCTTCAGTGTAATCAGGCCGGCTGTTTCTAGTAATTGCAGCGCACGTGCCTGGTTAGTTGCGTCGTTTGGCAGTGTGACAACGTCGCCCTTGTTCAGTTCTTTGATGCTCTTAATTTTGTGTGAGAAAACAGCGAGTGGTGCGATCACCGTGTTGCCAATCGGTGTTAAATCGGTGTTATGCGCGTCATTCCAGTTATCCAGGAAATAAATGTGTTGGTAGGCATTTAGATCAACATCACCAGCATCTAGCGCTTGGTTTGGTTGATCATAATTAGTAAACTTCACCAGCTTAACGTTAATGTTCTGCTTCTTCAGGCGTTTTGCAATGTCGTTCCACACCCGGTCATCTGAGCCGATAATTCCGACCTTAACCGTTGTTTCTTTGTTGGCCGAGCTAGTTTTGCTATTACCACATGCGGTCACCACAAGTGATAGTGCCACCGCTACAAATCCGACAATAATCTTCTTCAAATTCTTCTTCATTTTCTTTATCCTCCGTTAGTTACGAACCCTGATTTCACCAACAAAAAAAGCCCGTTCCTATTACTAGAAACGGGCTTCGCCGTGTTACCATTCTACTTCGTGTTTAACTTACGTTAAAACACCTCTTCAACGAGCTCGGGACGTCTCCCGAATTCGTGTGCAATGATAATGGATGCCACCCCATCACCGCTTAAAGATTCAGCGGTGCCAATCATGGGCCATTTTCATTTCTCGTATCCTACCCCGCTCTCATCAAATGCAGGTTTTCTGTACAGGCTTGTAGAAACTACTTTCCCAATCAACTTGTTGTCTCAATTAGAAATTCGTATGTGAATGTGACTAGATTAAAACAAATTTCAATCCGTGTCAACAATTTTCTTTTTTAAATTTTTATTTGCATTATTTTTCAAAAAGTTTTAATAATGTTAGCAGACACAAAATTTAGAAAAGCGGCCCAGGGAGGGTAAAAACATGGAACAAGCAACTAGAGTACAGATTCTAGAAGACATCATCCGCATTAACACAGTAAATGATCATGAGAAAAACGTGACAGACTACATCGCAAAGCTATTTGATCATTATGGCATTAAGTACGAGACATTCGAGCAATTTCCTGGTCGAACTAATCTCGTCGCTGAGATTGGCCAGGGCACAGACGAGCGTATTCTTGGTTTCACCGGTCACCAGGATACCGTCGCCATTAGTGACAAGAGCAAATGGACCTATAACCCATTCTCTGCGACAATCGTTGGCGACCGCGTCTATGGCCGTGGTGCCGGTGATATGAAAAGCGGCTTAGCAGCCATCGTCGTTGCTCTAATAGAACTAGTGCAAGAAGGCCGCTTACCCAAGGGTAAATTACGGTTCTTAGCCACAATTGGTGAAGAATATGGCGCACCCGGGGCATATTACCTAACCGACAAAGGATACGCACATGATTTGAACGCCTTAGTCGTTGCCGAACCACACAACGGCAACGTGAACTACGCCCACTGTGGCTCACTCAACTACCGCATCAAGAGCTACGGTAAGGCAGTGCACAGCTCAATTCCTGAACTTGGTGTAAATGCACTAACCAACCTGGTGAAATACATCAACAAGGAGCCCGAACTGTTTGACAACGCACCCCTCGATCCACTTTTGGGTGGCTTAGCCCACAGTGTGACGGTGATGAGAGCCGGCGATCAAGTCAACTCAATTCCAGAGTACGCCTACTTGGATGGTAATATTCGGCCAACGAAGGTTTTCAATAATCAGCTGGTCATCGATACCATCGAAAACGCGCTGGCAGAGCTCAATCAGGAGGACGGCGTGCACCTCGAATTCGAATTAATCCATAACTTCTTCCCCGTTACAACCGAACCAGACCACCCATTCGTCAAGTTAGTGCAGGACACGAGCAACAAGTACTTTGAGAAGGAATCGGAACTAGAGATTTCACATGGTGCCACCGACGCAAGTGTCTTCGTCCAGGATAATCCTGATCTTCCTGTGGTGATTTTCGGAGCTGACGACGGCGGTCGCTCACACCAAGTTGATGAATATACGACAATTTCCAGCTACATCGCGACTATTGAATCATTGAAAGAGATCGCACAAGACTACTTCGAAGAGTAGAATAGGCATAAAGCGTTAATTAATTAAGCGAGAGGAATCACGATGAATAAAGCAGAACGTATCCAAATATTCCAAGACATTCTGGCAATTAAATCCGTCAATGGCAACGAGGGCGAGGTGACAGAATATTTGGCCCAACTGATGGCACAGCACGGAATTAAATCAGAATTGTTCGAAGAACGCCCGGGGCGCAAAAGCATTGTCGCAGAACTTGGTGCCGGAACCGACCCCCGTGTCCTCGGTTTATCCGGTCACGCCGATACCGTTACCGTACCAGATGAGTCTAAATGGACGTACCCGCCTTTTGCCGGTACGGTGATTGAAGACCGCATCTACGGCCGTGGTGCAGCCGATATGAAGGGTGGTCTCGCAGCAATAGTCATCGCGTTGATTGAGCTACAGGATGCTGGGACCCTTCCTGCCGGTCGTGTCCGCCTATTGGGTACAGTTGGTGAAGAATATGACGCCTATGGTGCCAAGGACTTGACCGCACGTGGCTTCTCCGCAGATTTGACAGGATTAATCATTACCGAGCCAACGGAGGGTAACATCACGTACGCCCACGCCGGTGCGCTCAACTATCGGGTCAAAAGTTACGGCCAGACGGTGCACAGCTCCACACCCGAGAAGGGAATTAATGCAATCTACAACCTGGCGCGCTATGTCACGGCAGAACAAACACTCTTTGAAAGCGTTCCTGTCGACCCCGCACTAGGCAAAATTGCTCATAGTCTAACCATCATCAGTGGCGGCGACCAGATTAACTCGATTCCGGAATACGCGGAGGTTGCTGGGAACATCCGCCCAACCCCAACTTTTAGCAACCATGCTGTCATCGACTTGATTCAAGCGAAATTAACAGAGTTAAACCAGATAGATGGTGTTAAACTGGAATTAGAGGTCATTCACAGCTTTCTTCCTGTTGCGACACCAAAGAACGACCCATTCCTCAGATTTGTACAGGAAGTGGGTACGCGGTATTTTGGCAAGGAGCCAGTGTTACAGGTCGAACTTGGCGGAACAGATGCCAGTGACTTTGTCATGAAGAATGAGAACCTACCAGTCGCAATTTTTGGTAATAATTCTTTCGGTACCAGTCATCAAGTTGACGAATACACCGACATTAAAAGTTACTTCGCCTTGATTGACTCGCTGAAAGAGATTGCGCTTAGTTATTTCGCATAAAATCAACAGGAGGCTGCCATGTTTAGAACAATTGTATTTCACGAAATCAGACCAGAGGAAGAAATTGCTACGGGTCAACGAGACATTGCCGTAAATGACGGCTACAACGACCGTTTACCTATGCCACTGTACAACAACGTCCAGAATTTCGAGCAACAAATGAAGTGGTTGCAGGAATCCGGTTACCATTTCCTCACGCTCGATGAAATCAAAGACTTCTACGCTAACGGCACAGAACTGCCTGCACGATCAGTTCATGTAACTTTCGATGATTGCTACCAATCAGTCAAGAAATACGCATACCCATTACTAAAGCAATTGGGCATCCAGGCAACATACTTCATCCCTACGGGCTGGGTGTTTGAAGAACCTCATGCATATGACGCGGCACACTCCCGCGCTTTGAGCTTTCCAGAACTTAAACAAATGACCGATGTATTCGAATTCGCGAATCACACGAATCACTTCCACCAGCGCCACGGTATATCCGAGTCACGGATTATGTGGGCTGCAAAAGAAGATTTTATTCGGGACATCAAAGAGTGTAATAAATACAAGCTAGTCACCCAGAAGGATGTCTTTGGCTATCCTTTTGGTCTATACGATGACCAGAGCCCGCAAACACTGTCTGAACAAGGGTTCAAACTGGCATTCACATGCGATAGCGGGTTCAATACCGCAGATACCAATCCGCTCCTATTGAAGCGAGAAGTAATCAGCGACTCACTTGGTCTAGATGGCTTTAAACAATTATTTGCCTAACAATAAAAGCGTTGTCTCACCAACAAATCGGTTGGTTGAACAACGCTTTGTTTAGTTATTGCTCCTTCGTCGTGTACTTCAACGTTAAAAGGAGCGGAATCGCAGGGACAATACCCATGAAGAAGATAGCAAGGACAATATAACGTACAACCTTACTGCGATTCTGCCAGCTCGTATCCCGCGATTGCAGCAAGAAGAGTAGCGCTAGAACCAGGGAGATCAGGCTTAGTATTAGATAAAAAATCAGCCCGGTTTGACGATAAAGTTGGAATTGTACTGCCGTTGGCAGTACCCCTAGAAAACCGGCTGTGAGAATGAACCTTCTAATTTTTTCACTTTGTTCTGACATCTTTTCCTCCTACCATGTATTTAATAAACCATTTAAGTTAAGTGCTAGCACCCGATCCATGATCGTAATTGTATCACGTGCATACTTCCTCGCTCCCGATTCAAACAGGAACAAGAGCTGGTTACCAGCGGCGTAGACCTGTTCTAGATAAGGCGGCATCTCAATGACATGCTCAGCGTACTTCTCATTGAGGTTACGTGCAGCCGAGATTGGGTAAATATAGAGCTTAGAGTTTGCACCACCATAAGACTGCGTCAGGAAAATATGCTGGTTCGTGACCGCAATTCCCTGAATTTGATTGGTAATAGTCGTTGCACCAGAGGAAAATGACATGTCTAGTCCTGTTTTTTCCCGGAGCTCTTCGTCTGTAATCGAGCCTTTCTGGGCACCAGAACGCGCAATATTATAGGTCTCAACTCGCCCCTTATCATAGACGTTGAAGAAGGCCACGAACAGTTGATTGTCAAAGTAGGTCACAGTTGAAGCACGCGCAAGCGTTGGTAGCATGATGTTGACATCATACGTGATCGGCTTTTTCGTCTTTGCGTAATCGTAGTCTTCTATCCGATCAATATTAAAGGCTGCAAGCATCGCTTCCTCGTCCTTTGAACCAGTGATCCAGACGTTCTTTGCTACTGGATCGTACGCCAACCCACCAGCGTGTGGCCGACCAGGTAAAATAATAGTCTTGATAAACTCACCGGTCTTTAATCGTAGCACGTAAATGACGGATGCGTGCACATAATCGCTATCGTAGGCACTAATTAAGAGGTAGTCACCGGCAACGGTGAGCCCTTGGGGCGTCATCCCGGTTGCCTGCGTCAACTTCTGCTGCTCGAAGTCGTACGAGCGCGTGGTTCTAAGACCCGGCACGATGTATTGTTTACCCCAGCTGGCCGCCTGTGGCGTCTTGAAGGCTGCCTTCGCTACAAAAGGATATTTCTGCTCAAGATTTTTGGTAAAAGCAAGATTAGAGTGAAACGCCGGGCTTACACTGGTGCCAGCGACCCGCTCCAAGGGAGGCTTCGCTTGAATCTTAGCCTGGACCGCTAAGTTGCGCTGATAAATAGTGTAGTAGTGGTACCCAACTGTCCCAACCAGGGCGAACAACACGAACACCGCGATATATTTGAGTAGTTTCCGCAACTAAAAGCCCCCTCTCTTCAACATGATTACTTGGTATATCTTAATACATTTACTCGTGAAAGCGAAATTCTTTGACAGGAAACTCTACAATTCTTATCATTACTGCAATGAAAAAAGCGCAGTCTAGACTGCGCTTGCTCAGTTATTTAGCATATTTTTGAATAATCTCGTTCAGCGTTGTGGCTGCATCCAGGTTTCCTGCAGCGTCCTGGTAATATTTACGAAAACGCGGATCGGCGACGTACATCTCACCTAAACCGCGGTGGGCCTCAGCCGAATAACTCGGCCACGTCATTTGTAAGAACTCTTTGTGTAACGTGAAAATTTGCCGGGCCAAATCTTCGCTATCCTTACCACCCGTAATATATTCCTGCAACTTCTGACCAATCTCTACTTGAATCTCATCAAACCGTTTCATTTGCTCCTCAGTCAAATTTTGAAACTTCTGATTGCTGGCAGCCACGGTCTCCTCACCGTACTTTTCCCGAATCTCCTGTCCATAGCGCGCCTCATTCTCCACCAGTTTTTCCTGCTTCAGCGCCTCGAATTTCTCTTCATTTGTCATCTCAATCTCTCCTTTACGCCACTTTAGCGTCTCATCTAATGAGGTCAGAATCGTTTGTAACTGCTGTTGACGCATAATAATCTTATTTCTCTGCCCAGCCAAAAGCGTAAGTTGCTCCTCCTCCGGCAAGTTTAACAGTTGTCTAATCTCACTCAACCCGAAATCAAAGTATTTGAAAAATAAAATTTGCTGCAGCCGATCCACATTAGCTTGATCGTACAAGCGATAATTACCTGATGATCTGCTGGATTTAATTAAACCCTTCTGCTCGTAGAAGCGTAACGTTCGGGTTGATACTCCCGCTAATTTGGCCAACTCAGATACAGTTAACATCTCTCTCACCTCACAAAATCATTCTACATATTGACGTGACGTCAAGGTCAAGTAGCTAAAGAAAAAGAACTCAATTTTTTGAGTTCTTTTTCTTACCAATTATTTTATCGTACTAAGACAATGAAATGTCTCGCTTTCTGAAAATCAAGTCTGCTAATAAGTAGATGATTACCATATAAGCAATCAGCGCCAACATCGCTGCCCAAAGCGGCGTGTTGAGACCGTTGAAGCCATTTATTTTGGTCAAACCGATGTTCAAAATACTGTCTTGACTGACCAGAATCAAAGTCATCGGGTTCCACTTCAACCAGAACATCTTGGTGTATGCGATGAGGAGTGAGAGCATCGTACCAATATTCTGCAGCAGGAAGTATAAACCAATCGAGAACGTAATTGATAGCGCCTGTGAACGCATCCCAGCCGCCAGCAAGAACGTTACCAGCAGGTAGAATATAGCCACAAACAATTGTGCAGCCATTCCCCGGAAGGCATATTGAATCGGTGAAGCATTGACTGCTCTAACCGTATCCGCAAGGTCATTCCAACCACCTCCGGCGATAACCACGAAGATAATCCCGTAGAGGTAGACGGCAAAATATGATACAAGGAGATAAGTCATTGCAGAGAGAAACTTAGCAAACAATACTTGTGAGCGTGTATATGGCCGCGTTAGCAGCAGCTTGACCGTGTTTCGTTGAAATTCCTCCGTCACGATAATTGCCGTCATCACGATTGAAAAAATCAAGACGAATGTACCACCGATTGATGGTCCACCGGCCATAAGTAGCTTACCGGTAGTAAGGCTTTTATCCGTCACGACCTGTGCAACTAAAATTAGAGTCTCGAAAAGCAGAGCGACAAGTAACATAATCCAAGATGATTTCTTCGCAACTAACTTGCGGAGCTCATTTTTATATAAATTAGCCATTATTTACGATCCTCCGTTCCCATAAATGTCAGGAATGATTCCTCTAGATTGTCGCCCTCGACGTGAATGTCCGTCACCAGCACCTGGGCCCGGTTTAGGAGGCGTGCCAGAGCAAGACGCTCATTCTCCGCATTCTCTTGTACGGCCACCGTAAATGTCATGCCGTTCTGTTTGTAGGCAATGTTTTCGGCGGTGAACACACCTGCCGCCGCGGTAGCATCTTCAACTGTCAATACGATATCGTGATGAGTTTTCGCTAACAATTCTTGTAATGTACCATCGTAAGCAACCTTGCCGCCCTTCATTAAGACGATGTCATCAGCAAGCTGTTGAATGTCACTCAACAAATGACTTGAGATAATCACACTGAAATCCTCATTCTTGAATTCGCGCAATAAATCACGTATTTCCCGTGCCCCCTGTGGATCTAAGCCATTCATCGGCTCATCTAGGATGAGGACGCTTGGCTTGTGCAGAATTGCCTGCGCCAGACCAAGTCGTTGACGCATTCCAAGCGAATAGCTGCCCACTTTGTCACGTGCCACAGATAAAAGACCCACACGCTCTAACACTGCAGTGATCTCGTCATTTGAAATACTCTTCCGACTTACATCCGCTAGTAGCCGCAGGTTTTTGAAACCACTCATATAGTTATAAAAGTCCGGGCTCTCAATCAATGTACCGACCTCGGTCATTGCCCCAACGAAATCCTTCTGGACATCATGACCAACGATGGAAATTTCACCGCTCGTGGCCTTCATCAACTGCACCATGATTCGCATTGTAGTCGTCTTGCCGGCCCCATTTGGCCCTAGTAAGCCTAGGATCCTACCGGGCTTTAACGTGAAACTAACGTCACTCAAGATTTGACGGTGCTTAATGACCTTATCGAGGTGTTTAACTTCGACGGCATAACCACTTTCATTCATGAAAAAAATCCTCCTTTTAGTCGTACCCTATGGCGTTATTCTATACTTTTTTACTTTACTTGAATACCGTAAACACCCAATGTGTCAATTATGTTAGGTGCGAGTACACAGATTATAAACTACCGGCTAATTAAATCACTAAGCCTATTGCTAGTCCTGCCACAACTGCCATCATTTCCACTCCAGCCACTATTAGCGAGGTATGGAAGGTCTGTTGTTTATGCTGCTTTACTAGAAAAATTTTCGTTAATTTAACGACATACGGTAGCGTTAACCAGATGATTAACGCTGGCCACGGCAAAACTCGAATAAAAACAGCAACGGTCGTTGCAGCATAGCCCACATAAACCAGCAACTGATACCAGTTTAAGCCTGTTTTACGTGAAATATACATTGCAATCGTCTTACGTTCGTTCACTAAATTCTCGTCATAATCTGCCAAGTTATTCGCCAACTCCACACCGGCAATCACGGCCGTCGGTAAGACACAGAGTAGCAATAAGGCCAGGAGATTATGCCAATTAAACTGCACGGTAACAAAAGTTGGGCTAAAGTTCAGGCCAATCAGCTCCTCCGGCGTTACGTTAACCAGCACAGCCAACACGGGAATTAATAAACCCATGGTCACACCCGAGAAGAGCTCACCCAGTGGCAGGCGGGACAGGGGCAACGGACCAAATGTGTAGAAAATACCCACAGCAAAGCAGAACAAACCCTACAACTAACAGTACAAGAGCGTGACAGCACGGTTATATGCGCGATAAAACTTACTCATTAATTGTTTGTTCTGCGAGATTTCCTTATCAAAGGCCATCGCTGCCACCCTGAAGTCATCTGGATTGCTGACCCCGAAGACATGCAGTCCTTGGCCACGAGCCATTGTTAGGAATGGTTCAGGTACCATTGTGGCATCCTGTTTAATTGCATCCCTAAACAGTTCGATGTTTGCATCGATACCCTCGTCCCTGAAGAATCCTTGCTCCTGTGCAACAAAAAGTGGTGCAGAATCTGGCGCAGCCATTGCTCCGAGCGTCATTTTCACAACTTTGGTAGTTTTCTCCTTGTCATTTGTTGCGCTTGTTGACTTTTTCTCTTGTGGCGCACAAGCCGAAAAGAGCCCAACCAAAGACAGCGATAGCAAGGTTCCCAACATTATTTTATTTAGATTCACGAAATTATTCCCCCTAAATTTTCTTGTTATGCTCAGTTTGGCACAAACGCTTACATTACAAAATTTGGATTTCGATAATTAGCGTTAAATAACGGCCATTCACTAAAAGTGACTGCTAATGCGATATTTTAAGCGCACTTAAGACTTTCTTTACCACTCTTAACAGTTTTAGAAATCTTTCGTCACACTTTGTTCACAATTAAAAGTTATATTATAAGTGTAGCCAAAAGGTCACCCCCCTTGAAGCTATTAAACAAACAAATTAAGACCCAACTTTTGTTTTCATTCATTCTTACTCCTCCAAGTAGATTGAACATTTGAGCTGACTGATAGCCAGCCATATAACGAGACTCACGGCACATTCCCGGCCGTGGTTTTTTTTTTGCCAAAAGTTGGCATATATAATTGATTTTCTCGACTTGTTATTACGCAATTTCATGTTACACTACAGGTAGACGAAAAAACGCCAGCGGATGGTAACCGCTGACGTAGAGTGCTTTCGTGGAAATTCTTGTGACACTAATCTAAATGATTAGTGTTTTTTTTGATTTTCTCGTAGAACCAAACAATTGCTTTAGCAACGTTGATCATTACGAGTAGATCTTTTAACACCTGAATAAAGTTCAAGTGATACCAATTTTCCTTCCCATTCCGAGCATAGGCAACACCTCCTTTATGCTGTCGAAGTGACTATTTGGAGGTGGTGGTCATGTCACACTCATAACAATAAATACGCAATTGACGAGTGATTCCATTTTTGAACTAGAAGAAATTTGTACTAATATCTAGTTGACCACTAATTATTTCTTTGTTAGAATTCCCGTTATATTGATAACGTCGCCGGGCGTAGACGAGCATCACTCCTCATTAGGCTGAATGAGAGGAGTAGTGGTCGTCTTTTTTATCATAGGAGGAACTATCAATGGCATGGATTCAACTAATTACTGCAGGTCTGTTCGAAGTGGATTGGGCAACAACAATGAAACTCAGCACCGGATTTACTAAGCCGCTCTATTAATTCTTGACGTTAGCTGGAATGGCCCTAAGCTTCTTTTTCCTAATTCGAGCAACCAGAACTCTACCACTCGGACTCGCTTATCCTATCTGGACCGGCGTTGATGCAGTAGGCTCAGTCATTGTTGGTAGTCTATTATTCAAAGACCAATTGTCCCTAAGCACGTGGTTCTTCGTTTTGATTTTACTTGTCGGAATTATCGGCATCAAGGTGACCAGTGGCCATTAAAAAAGGGGCTCAACGTAAACCCATCGGTCCTTTACACTATTATTAAGACATTCCAAAGTGATAGCTACACACAAAAATACGACTAACCACATTATCATGATGACCTTACTCTACCGTATTATCGCCATTATACGTTACCAATTCAATTTGGTTCTCACCCGTCCATTTATGTGACATTATTTGGCCACTTTCAGCACCAAAAAGCATGTTGTCACCGTATTTATTACGTAAGCGATATCCTAAGGTCTTATCCGCTCCAGAAAGTTCGTTGTCACCATTTTGATTACTGATTTTGTTCTTGCCAGTAAACTTAGTTGCATGGGCCTCGAAGTCACCATTGTTTAACTCAGCACCCAAGTTATGTACCTCGCCATCAACCAATTTCAACGAACCATTTCTGAGTGCTAAAGTAGCTGCATTCAACCGCGAATTCTGTACATCCAAATCACCATTGTTCATCTGAACTTTAACAGAACCACTAACCTCTGTATCCAGCAGGTCGAGATCACTGTTCGCTGCAGCAAAGTCAATCTGACGCACCTTTAATCCATCAAGGAAGAGGTCTGCATTATTTGACTGATAGTTAATCTCTGTCAGTTCCTTATCTACCGTTGGTACCGTGATCACTATTTTACTCTCACGGTGAGCAGCCAAGGCGAACCCGAAGTTACCAAAGTCATGACGACTAGTTTGTTGTACTGTCAGCTCGCCATTCTTCTCCGTTACATTAACGCCAGAATTAGTCCGGTTACTGATCACCTTCACCTCGTAGCGAGATCCATCCACAATGTCTACATCTAAGTTCTTTGTGTCTATGTTGATGCTACGAAATTCGTCAAGTTGATAAACTTTGTCGTGATTTCGAATTATTCTCGGACGCCCCGCAACAATTTCTGTAGGTTTCAGGACGCTATTAAGTGAGCCAATCACACCCATTACCAGGCCAATCGTTAAAAAGGCCGCACCAATTTTCGCTAATATTTTCATCCTTGTACCTCCGCACTATGTCTTCCCAGTGTTTTACGGTAGAACCACCTGAAAATTTGGGCAACAACATGGGAAATTCCGACCAATAACCACTTCAGGACCGGAATCAACAACAATACTAATCCGATTGCCAAAACACCACCACCGAGGTACGTCAATCCGACAGCCCAGCTGCCCGCAAGTAGCCCCAATCCTGTATACGTGGCGAGTACCCCAACTAAAATTAGGCTAAGAAAAACAGCGATGATTGTGATGATAATACTGCCAAAGATCGCGATTAAGCCAATAATCAATCCGATAATTCCAATAGTTAAGCCAATGGCTAGCGGTATTGCGCCGGAGTTTTGCTGCATTCTCCCGGGGCACGTTACGAATCACAAATTGCATACCGCCGGTGTCTTTCAACTGTTTTTGATACAAACTATTCTGACTGCTGGTAAACCCCACCAGCGTCGCAATCACCAGCGTTGCCGCAATCCCCATGGAAAAAATCGTCAGCAGCGTCCGGCCCATTTCTCCCTGTAAGGTCCGTTTGGTGATCCGGTTAATGATGCCCATCATCGCCACCTCCCGTGAGCCGGCCCTCGGTGATGGTCATCACCAGGTCGGCTTGCGCGGCGATATCGGGATCGTGGGTGATGACGAAGTTAAGGTGGCGGACCGGCGAGATGCTCGCTGAGGACTCTGTTGATACATAAAAGCCCGGCGCAACAACGATTATCTGTTGTTGTGCCGGGCTTATTTATTACTGAAACAAATTACTTGTCAGTCGGTACATTATGTTCTGCAAAAATCTCTGGTAAACTCTTCAATTCACCGCCGTCGTACTCGGCGAAGAATTCTTGGACGCTGCTGATATGGGTCAGGGCGCGGTTGGCATTGTAGGACGGGTTAACCGTCTCGACCCAGGTACCGTCTTGCTGCTTTAATTCCAGTTCTTCTACTGGAATGCCGCGCTTGTCGGTGATCTTGGCGTCGATTAGGAACGGCCGGCCGGCCTGGGTGACTTCCAGGGCCTTGGCGAAGGCGGCAGGCAGATCGCTGGATGCACGTACGGTCACGGCTTCTACGCCCATGCCCCGAGCAATCATCGCGAAGTCTTGGTCTTCGATGAAGATACCGCTGTGGTTCATCGGAATGTCGTCCTGTTCGGACTTGATGAAGTTCAGGCTGGCGTTGGAAGTAATGATGTTGATGATCGGCAGGTCGTATTTCTTTTCGGTGATCAAATCCTGCATGACCATGGAGAAGGCACCGTCGCCGGCAATGTGGAAGACTTGGCGGTCGGGGAAGCTCAATTGCGCAGCCAAGGCTCCAGGGACACCGGAGCCCATGGAGGCAAAGAGGGCGGAAATAACCCACTTATTCTTCGGGGTGAGTTTCAGATAGCGGAAGCTGTTGATGATGTTGTCGCCGACATCAATGGAGTAGATAGCATCGTCGTTAGCAATTTTGTTGATCTCCCGGTAGATCTGCTCGAATTCCAGCGGACTGGTTTCTCGATCCAGCAAGTGATCCAAGTAGGCCTGCCAGTTTTGCATATCCGCGACTGCGGCCTGGAAGAAGGATGAGGGTTCGGCGTCGGTGCTGCGGACCAGCATCTTGTCGACAAAGTCCCCGGCATCCGACCAAACGCCCTTATCCAAGTAGTGGTGGCGGCCGAATTGGGCTTCATCCACGTCAACTTGGACAAATTTGAACGGGTGGGTGCGATAGATGGCGTTGGCAAAGGGGAAGTCGGCGCCAATGGCAATGACCAGGTCAGACACGGCGAAGATCTCGTCGGCGGCCTTGGAGGAGGCCCGGTTTAACATGCCCAGATTGCCTTCGTAATCGTCCGGAATCAAGCCCTTGGCCTGTCCAGTCACGGTGATGGGAATCTGTAATTTCTTCGACAATTCAACCAGCTTGGCACCATTGTCCCGAATGCCGCGGCCCACGTGGAAGACCGGCCGTTTTGCGGCTTTGACCATTTCTAATACGGCATCCACTTCTAAATCGGTGGGTTGGGGCAGCGGGCGATCCTTCTGGTCAGTGGGCGACACTGAACTGTAGAGCTCGTCCGGAATTTGCACGTAGCCGAAGTCGTTGGGAATGACCACAACGGCCACACCTCGGTGTTTGTAGGCTTCCCGAATTGCCTTGTCCACGATGTAGGGCAGGCTTTCCGGTGTCATGACTAAGCGGGCATAGGCGGCTACGTCGGCAAACATTGGATTCTCGTCGAATTCCTGGAAGTAGTTGTAGTTCATGTTGGTGTGGGGGACTTGACCAATCAGAGCCAAAACCGGCGCATGGTCTTCTCGTGCATCATACAGTCCCGTCAGCAGGTTCGTGGCCCCTGGGCCGGCGGAGCCGAAGGTAACCCCAATCTTACCAGTGAGTTTGGCGTCCGCCGCAGCGGCCAGCGCGCCGACCTGCTCATGGCGGATCTGGATGTAGCGCATCCGTTCCTTTTCGATATCCAGGGCGTTCATGGTTGAGTTAAACGAGCCGCCCGGATAACCGTACATGTGGTCGACACCCCAAGCTTCGATCACTTTGAGCATGGCCACAGACGCCGGGACGGTACCCACGCCGGCGCCGGTTTGGTTCTTTTCTGGTACAGGGTTCGAAACTGTGTTTTGCATAATAGATTAACTCCTTTAATGGTTTGACTTATCCCACCCCAGGATGGGAATCGATTGCTTACAATCTCATTGCTTACAATCTATCATATCGTGTAACCGATTACAAGAGTTTTGACTGACAACTGTAGTTACTTAAATCGAAATCTGTATCAGTGGAACAGAAATTGGGCGATATCCCGATCCACCTGGGGATTCTGGTGCAGGGCACTGTGGTAGGCGGTGAGCGGGGAACCGGTGATCGTGATCAGCTTGGTCTGGGGAACGGTCTTGGCAAAATGCTGGACGAAAGCCAGCGGTACCTGCCAGTCACTGCGGGTGCCCCAAATATTGCCGCCGATGGCCAACATGGCAATGTTCTTGGGAAAATCGGCCAGATTGCTATCAGCCCGGGCGCCGCCGGAGGCAATGTTCACAAAGCGGACCACCGCCGGCTGCTGGGCGGTGGTCGGCTGGGTAATGTAACGGGTGGCTAGAAAACCGCCCATGGAGTGGCCAACTAAGTTGATTTGGTGCACCCCGTAATCGGTGTAGAGTTTGGTCATGATGCGGTGCAATTGGGTCGTCTGTTTCTCTGGATTGCGGGCATCCGCAAAAATGATATTGATCAGCAGATTGCGCTGGTTCAGGGCCGCCCGGCGGGTAATGGCCAGGTGGCCATTCATGCTGAAGTTGATGGTCATGGCATCAGTGGCGATGCCGTAGCGGGCGAAGCGCTGAATCATGGGCGAAAATGTCCAAGAGTTGCTGTCATAACCGGGAATGAATACCGTGGCGATATCTGTTTGCCGGACGGTCAGGTGGCGAATGGCGTTGAGCTGGCTTTGCCACCACACGGTGCTGCCGATTGCCATGGCGCTGAGGACACCAGCGGTCCAACCGACCACTCGCGGCCATCGGCTATGCGTTTTTTGGTCATGGGCCGATCCCTTCTTTCTGTTCCTATTGTACGATGTTGGGCTGCCTGGAGGTATTCTGGCGCTTATTCGACCAGTATTTTTATTCACAATCAGTACAGTAAACTAATTAATTTAGTTTAAATAACCGCGGTTAATTTTGCCTTTCGTCTCTTACTAGGTATACTGAAATTAGTGAGTAGTAGAGAAAGGAAGATATCCATGTTTTCCCCAGAAGTTGAACAACTAATCAAAGAAAAAGCAGGTGATTTCATCATTCCGGCATGCAAAATAGCGATTGTCCAAGATGATAATCCGCTAATGCACGCTTTTTTAATCCTAACGAAAGTGCGTTACGCTAAGATTCCGGTACTTGACTCCGATTCAAGAATAGTTGGACTACTGAGTCTCGCAATGATTACTGATCCGATGTTAACGACGCAAAAAGTTGATACAGACGTGCTCAACACTATGACCGTGCGCGATGTCATGCAAACTGAGTTCGACAAAATCCTGGTGACTGAAACACTGGAACACGAGCTGCACCTTCTAGTTGATAATGCCTTCTTACCGGTAGTGGATGAAAATCAGGTCTTTCAAGGAATCCTCACCCGGCGGGAACTAATCAAGTCGTTCAATTATGTCGCCCACGAACTCGATGAACATTATGCTGTAACACCAAAAACCGTTACCTTAGAACACCAAGCAACTCATTCCCAGAAGCAAAATATCTCGGTAATTTAGAACCGTTATACATTATTTTTATTAAAGATAACGCCTTATATCATGCAGATTAAGGCATGCTTTTGTAATTAAATGTAACGATTATTGTTTAACTTTAAAACGTTTCCATGTTACAATGTGAGCATAAAGAAAGGAATGTAATTGTTATGAAACATCAATGGAAGTTGTATATCACCCTCGCCGTTGGGTTGATTTCATTAGTTCTTCAATTCATTTTCCACCTGCCGCTCGCGGCCCAAGTACTCATTACCGTCGCCGGTTCCATCATGGCTGTTTCCATGATTATCGAGATGGTGCAGACCATCCGCTCCGGACGGTATGGCGTGGACGCACTAGCCATTATGGCGATTGTGGCTACAATGCTTGTTGGCCAATACTGGGCAAGTTGGATGATTCTCGTAATGCTCACGGGCGGTGACTCGCTGGAAGATTACGCTGCATCACAAGCGGGGAAGGAGTTGAAAACTCTGCTAGAAAACTCCCCTCAAATTGCCCATAAAGTAGCAGCAAACGGTACTTTGGTTGATGTCAAAGTCGATGATTTAGCGATCAATGACCAAGTGGTGGTCAAGCCTGGTGGAGTTGTTCCTGTTGACGGCGTCATCCTAGAGGGTTCGTCGAGCTTTGACGAATCAACCTTAACCGGCGAGTCCGTCCCAGTAGAGAAGACAGTTGACGACCAATTAATGTCCGGTTCCATCAACGGCAACGCCTCAATTACCATGCGCGTTCAAAAGGTCGCGGCAGATAGCCAGTATCAGGCGATTGTACACCTCGTCCAAACCTCTGAGGCCCAGCCAGCTAAGTTCGTGCGGATGGCTGACCGTTATGCAGTTCCATTTACCATTATTTCACTGATTATCGCAGGTACCGCCTGGATTATCTCTGGTGATCCGGTACGTTTTGCCGAGGTCCTCGTCGTCGCTTCGCCTTGTCCATTAATCCTCGCCGCACCCGTAGCTCTCGTTGCCGGCATGAGTCGGATGAGCAAGAACAACATCGTCGTCAAATCGGGTACCGCACTTGAGAAGCTGGCGCTCGCCAAAACCTTTGCTTTTGACAAAACGGGCACGTTAACGCGCAACCAACTGCAAATCAGCACCATTACGCCAGTTGAAGGGGTAGACAAGCACGAACTTCAGCTACTGGCCGCTAGCGCAGAGCAGGAGTCGGGCCACATCATCGCCCGTTCACTTGTCGCCGGGACAGAACACAGTGAGTTAATAGAGATGTCTGACCTAAGAGAGGTTACAGGTGAAGGAATTGAGGCGCAGGTTCAAGGTAAGTTAATTAAAGTAGGTAAGCTAAACTTCGTTGATCCCAGCGTTCCACCGTTTAAACTCGATAAAACCGGAGTTTTCGTTTCGATTAATGGCCACTATGCAGGTTCAATCACCTTCGAAGATACAATCCGTGAAGAGTCGGCACAAACCGTTACTCGCCTCCGCGAACAAGGAATTAATCATATCATGATGCTCACTGGTGACCACGAAAAGGTTGCCCGTGCCGTTGCAGATCGGGTTGGCGTCGACGATGTGAAATTCGATTGCCTACCGGAACAGAAAATTCAGTATATTAAAGGTGTCGCCAAAGACTTGCATCCAGTTGTAATGGTCGGGGACGGCGTTAACGATGCACCAAGTCTTTCAGCCGCCGATGTCGGAATCGCAATGGGTGCAACTGGCGCAACTGCTGCGAGTGAGAGTGCCGACGCAGTCATATTGGTTGACGACCTCTCGCGCGTTAACC
Source organism: Amylolactobacillus amylotrophicus DSM 20534 (assembly GCF_001434555.1). NCBI lineage: Bacteria > Bacillati > Bacillota > Bacilli > Lactobacillales > Lactobacillaceae > Amylolactobacillus > Amylolactobacillus amylotrophicus. The sequence continues at coordinate 52,410 of NZ_AZCV01000004.1, read as the reverse complement.
GCGCCGTGGATATCTCAAAACGTACAATGAAAATTGCCAGAAACGATGTGCTGACTGGAATTGTTATCCTAGTAGTCTTGATGCTAATTGCCGCATTCGGCTTCATTCCCGCCCTATTTGGAGCTATTCTTCAAGAAGTCGTGGACACAACAACGATTTTGTTAGCCCTCTTGGCCAAAATCGAGCCCAAGAAAGATCGCATCATTCGTGAGCAAAGTGAGCAGCTAACGAAGCACGCCCTCAGTTAACAAAATTGTTCATTTGCCCAATTTTTTGGTATAATTATTTCCATTAGAAATCAAACGGTTGGGGTAATTAAACTGCCTTCAAGAATCCGACTTACCTGGGTGGGTAGGTTATCTTGAAGGTATTTTTTTGTCTTAATTAAACAAAGGGGTAGTATTTACATGGAATTTATCGGCAGCTTAATCGTCATCTTGCTCACCACCAGTCTCTTAGGCCAAATCTTCGTCCGCCTGAACCTACCGGCCGTGATCGGTCAATTGTTGGCGGGTATTATCTTAGGACCAGCCTTACTCGGTTTCATCAAACCCGGGGAGACCATTGACTTGTTCGCCGAATTAGGAGTCATCCTACTCATGTTCCTCGCGGGAATCGAAAGCGACCTTGGCCTACTGAAAAAGTTCTTTAAGCCGAGCATGACCGTTGCCCTACTTGGCGTGCTTTTCCCAGTCGTATTCATCGGTATCGCAACCTCCCTCTTCGGCATGAACCTCCTAGAAAGTCTGTTCATCGGGATTGTCTTCGCCGCGACCAGCGTTTCCATCTCAGTTGAGGTATTGAAAGACTTCGACGAGATGAGTAGTAAGTCCGGAACCACCATTTTAGGTGCTGCCGTCGTCGACGATATTCTCGCGGTCATCGTTCTCAGTCTCTTCACGACATTCTCCCACGAGGGCAGCTCAGGGCCAACAGACAGCCTACTTTTCAATACAATCCTCGAAATCACCTACTTCATTGTTGTCTGGTTCATCTTCAAGTTTGTCGCGCCATACGTGATGCGGTGGGCAGAGCGCCTCGAACTGGACTTTTCTGTGGTGATTGCATCCCTCATCCTCGCATTTGGCATGGCATTCGCCGCAGATTTAGTCGGCCTCAGCGCCGTCGTGGGTGCCTTCTTCGGTGGTCTGGCTATCCGGCAGACTCCACAATTCAAGGAGGTTCAAAATGCCGTTAGTGCGATTGGCTACTCCGTTTTCATCCCCGTCTTCTTCACGTCAATTGGCCTGTCGATGACCTTCACAGGTATCGGCAAGAATATCTGGCTGATTGTTCTCCTGAGCGTACTTGCATTATTAACAAAGTTCTATGGTGGCACAATCGGTGCTCAACTGTTTAAATTCTCGAAGCGTGACGCAAACGTTGTTGGTAGTGGGATGATTTCTCGTGGCGAAATGGCTTTAATCATCGCTCAAATCGGGATTGGTGCTCACCTCTTTCCGCAATCTGTCTACTCGAGCGTGATTATCGTTATTATCTTAACCACGCTGCTTTCTCCGTTTATCATGAATTATTTCATCAAAAAAGAGGCGTAATAGCCAACAAAAAAACGAGGGGGGTTCATCCTCGTTTTTTTGTTATTCTATTTAACGACCGTGTATTCATCAATCGTCTTTCCATTTTGATCTTTCAACACGAGCCAGCTGTTGGTCCCGGCAAAGTATAAAAAGAGGCTCACCTCGTTCACGCTCTTCAGGATGATGTCTTCGGTGGTTACCAAATTCATAAACTTATCCCGCTGCTCATCACGGAGCTTCTCGCCCATTCGTTGGTTCAGCCCAATACTACCATCCTTATTCAATGGGGCCTTAGCCAGCATCGTAGCGCCCTTCTTGATGACCATCTCATTTCTTTTTCGCCACACAATGGTAGCACGACTACCGAAATCATCAACATAAAACGGAATTTCACTTACCGCTTTATTCCAGCGATGCTGTGCCTTCAGCGGTTTCTTCTTCACCGGAATGAAATGGAGCCCAAAGTGGGTTAGAACCAAAACGAATTGCGCCACTACCACTTTCACGTTTTCAGCCAAATTTGTCGGAATTTTGATTCGCTCGGCATTGATGCTTGCTGTCTTAACGCCCTTTTCGTCCAGCAGACGAGTCAATTGTTCACGGACATGGACCGGCTCCAGCTCTTTTGGGTAAAACCTGACAATCAGGTCAGCACCCTTAACACCCCTGGTGCCAATTGCGGTCACCTTGCCATTGAGAAAGGAAATAACTACCGGAGCGTCCGCCAACTCGGGCGCCTTATCCTCAGTTTGGATTACTATTTTGCCTAGAACATCATTTACAATCGTCGTCAGATTGTCCTCGATGGTTACTTGTAGTTGCATCTGCTTAACTCCTTTAACTAGTTAATTACTTAAATCACGGATAACGCATTGTTGAAGATATGTACAGCCATCCCATACCGTAAATCTTTGGTGAAGATATAGACGCTCATGAGCACGATACCCATGCCCCAATAAATTAGGAGATATGCACTCAACCGCGGCTCGTGCAACAAGCCAAAGACTAATCCACCAACGATGATTGCCGCAATCTTGCTCAAGACCGTATTGGCCTTGAAGAAGGTGTTAACTAAGTAGCCACGAAAAATAATTTCTTCAATCACCGGGGCAACGAAAGCAATCAGTACCTTAAATAGGGTATTCTGATTCGTAGCGAGCTGATTCAATTCGGCCTGGTTCTCCGGTTGTTGGCCCCCAAATGAGCTAACAAAGATCATCTGGATGACAAGCATCATTACAATGCCTAATAATGTAACGAAAATACGACGCCATTTGAAGTGTGGTTTTTGGTCGAAGCCTTGCGGATTAGCCCGTTTCAACTGGGCGCGATACACGGCCCACATGACGGCGATTAAGGCAACAGTCAGTAACACGATTAAGATGACCTCACCCCAATATGCACCAGATTTAACGTCATCACTTAGGAGATAGAGCATTTGGAGTAGTGAATACAAGCCAAAGGCAAGCAAGATAATTCCTGTATTTGCAATTATTTCCAGAAATTTTTTCATTATGAGTCTCCTTTTTTGATATGCTAAGTATAACACGCATAAAATAATGGTAATAACGAAACATTCACCACACAATTCTTTTCGGCAGAGGGGTAACCATGTTCAATTTACAGGACTTCAATTACAACGTCCTTCTTAACCAAATCTACGAAAACGCGCTGCTATTAGTCACCACTCTCATGCTTGTCAGCTTCGGCGTATTTCTCATCACATGGCTGCGCGAACCCCGTAGGTTAGTAAATGGAAGTTTGTTCACTATTTTCTTTCTGATTTTCTTATTATGGTTGGCAGTCCTCATCTTTGCCACCAAGAATCAAGCACTCATCACTACTGCAGGCTTCACATTTATCGCACTAGTCTTCATCATCTTCTTCGCCCTAGCCCTCTCGTGGATATTCCTCCTCTGGAATGCCTACATTGTCTGGAAACGCGAGAGCCATGGGCTCCAGAATTCGCTCACGTTATTATTGGGACTTTTATTGCTCATCGGCTGGGTGATTAGTATTTTCAACCTCAATAACGGCTTTCCAGAATGGTTGGCCGCGTTACTTTCGGTTACACCGCTCATCGCGCTTTACTTGGGCTTTACCCTATTTAATTACCTCGTTAATCTACTTCTCTACCAATTCTTTCCAAAACGCTACCGCCAGGATTATCTCATTGTGCTTGGCGCAGGATTAATTGAAGGTCAAACTGTAACGCCGCTTCTAGCAAACAGAATTAATCGTGCCTTAAAATACCGAAATAAGCAGGTTAAAAAGGGTCGCAAGGCTCCTAAGCTAATTATGTCCGGTGGTCAAGGGCCCGACGAACTAATCCCGGAGGCCCGCGCAATGGCTAATTACGCCATTATGCAGGGTGTCGAACCCTCGGCTATCATTATCGAGGATCAAAGCAAGAACACATTCCAGAATATGCAGTTTTCGAAGCAAATCGCTATTGAAGACGCCGCTGACCAAAGGCCCTCTATTGCTTTTGTCACAAATAATTACCACACTTTCCGCGCAGGTTTAGTTGCTAAGCGGGCCGGTCTGAGAGCTAACGGAATTGGCGCTAAGACCCGCTTCTACTTTCTTCCAAATGCCACGCTGCGCGAATTTGCCGCAGTGATGATGCTCCACAAGAAACGGCACGGCATCGTCATTGGTTTGCTATTACTATTGGCTGTCTTCATGAGCATAATGAGCTTCTTCGTGATTTAACCAGCTAAAATTATTGCTTTTTTCTTAAATAACACTCTTACCTTAACCAAAAATCAAAATACTGCTATGATAGTTATCATGATAAATTTGCATCTCAAAGGAGAGAACAATGCTCGAACTAAAGCACCTGAAGAAATATTATCGAGTTGGAGACTCAACAACTAAAGCCCTGGACGACGTCTCTATCTCTTTCCGTGAGAAGGAGTTCGTTGCTATTCTTGGTCCAAGTGGCTCTGGTAAAACTACTATGCTAAACGTGATTGGTGGCCTTGACCGGTACGATACCGGGGACATGATCATTAATGGTAAATCGACCAAGAATTTCAAAGATACCGACTGGGACGCCTACAGGAATAACTCCATTGGCTTTATCTTTCAGAACTACAACCTCATTGGACACCTCGGGATCATCGCAAATGTCGAACTCGGCATGACCCTGAGTGGCGTATCTAAAGAAGAACGCCACCAAAAAGCTGTTGACGCTCTCCAAAAAGTCGGGCTTGGCGACCACATGAATAAGAAACCCAACCAACTTTCTGGTGGTCAGATGCAACGTGTAGCAATTGCGCGGGCAATTGCAAACGACCCGGACATCTTACTCTGTGATGAGCCCACGGGAGCGCTAGATACTGAAACCTCCGTTCAAATCATGGATTTAATTCAAGATCTTGCGAAAGAAAAGCTCGTCATCATGGTCACACACAACCCTGAGCTCGCTGAAGAATATGCCGATCGACTCGTTCGGTTCGAAGATGGCCAAATCAAGAGTGACTCAAACCCGCACCAGGAGCACCCTAAAGGGGATTTGTTTAACCTCAATCACACCAAGATGACCTTCATGAACGCCCTCAAGCTCTCGTTCACTAACATCATGACGAAAAAAGGGCGGACTTTTCTAACAGCCTTTGCCTCGAGTATTGGGATTATCGGTATTGCAATAGTGCTATCACTCTCTAACGGTTTCCAAAAACAAATCGACTCGACCCAAACCGAGACCCTGGCTAAGTTTCCGGTGACCATCTCTCAACAAGCAACAGACCAGAGTAACGTGGAAACTAGGCAACCAAGCACAAAAAACGTGAAAAATAAAGGTTACCTGATCGCCAAGCAAGATGCGATGGAGAAGGCCGTTCACATCAATAAAATCAACCAGGATTTCGTTGATTATGTTAACAAAATCAATCCTAAGTACAGCAATAACATTGGTTACACTCGCATGACCGGCATGAACCTCTTGCGTGATGTTTCAGGCAAGGTGCAACCGGTTAAGTTCTCAAATGCCGCACAGAATTATACTGATTATGCTAGTCAGATGTCCTCAATGACCGGTGTCGGCGTTTCCGTCTTTCCTACCCAGCTCTCTGATGAAAATACGAATTTCTTACAGGATAACTACGCAGCTCTCGCCGGGACGTATCCCAAATCAGCCAACGAGGTTGTCCTAATCCTAGACCACGATAACTCCACAAACATTAACGCGCTGAAGAATCTGGGCTTCAACTATCGAGACGGAGCAAAGGTGGATTTCGACAAGGTAGTCGGGACCACCGTCAAAGTCGTGAATAATGATAGTTATTACCAACAGTTGCCAACCGGCGGCTTCATGCCAAAGACCGACTATGATCAAATGTACAATGATGCTACGATGACCATCAAGGTGGTTGGTGTTTTGCGGGCAAAGGAAAGCTCTAACATGGGGCTCCTCGCGCCAGGTATTGCCTATAGTGACAAATTGAGTCAAGAAATTATCAAGGCCAACAAAGACTCTAAGATTGTTACCACCCAGAAGGCGTCGGACAAGAACGTGATGACGGGTGAAACCCTTACCAGCACAGAGAAAGATGGCTTTGTTGCCATGCTCGGTGGTAGCTCCCTACCAGCAAGCATCATGATTTATCCCAACAGTTTCGAGGATAAGGAAGAAGTCCTCGACTACCTGGATGCATACAATAAGGGCAAATCAAAGGCTGACAAAATTATTTATTCTGATCTTTCTGGTACCGTTACCCAACTTACAGGCGGCTTACTCGACGCAATCACTTATGTATTGGTAGCTTTCGCCGCTATCTCGCTCGTTACCAGCATGATTATGATTGGTATTTTAACCTACACCAGCGTCCTAGAACGGACCAAGGAAATTGGTGTATTAAAGGCTTTAGGTGCCCGTAAAAAGGATATCACTCGGGTCTTCGATGCCGAAACAACCATTCTCGGTGTTGGATCCGGAATCCTCGGAATCATCATTGCCTATCTTCTGACTCTTCCAATCAACAGTCTGCTTTACTCACTAACAGAACTAGATAACGTGGCTCAGTTGAACCCCGTTCATGCCGTGGTTCTGGTGATTGTCAGCACCGTACTCACAATCATTGGTGGCCATTTACCGGCAAGAATGGCCTCGAAGAAGGATGCCGCAATTGCGCTCCGCTCAGAATAATTATTTCTAAATAAAATTAAGGTCTTCAGTCGCTATGGCTGAAGACCTTTTTGCTTACAAAATAATTTTATGTTTGATAGTTAATTCTGGTGTGAGCTCGTACACAAGAGGTTCGGCGTTTTGAATCTCAATTTCACTAGAACCCTGATCGGAGACGCGCTCCAAGTACTTCACGATTAAACGCAGTGAACTACCGTGCGCGACAATCAACTGGTCTTCCCCACGTCTGAGGTGGGGCGCTATCTGGTCCGCATAATAAGGTAAAATTCGCCGATAGGACATGGCTAGACTCTCACCTCGCGGCATAATACTCTGGTCCAACAGATCATAACGCCGCTCCACGTCGGCCTTTTGCAGTAACGGCGGCACTTCATTGAAATCGCGCCGCCAGCGCTGAACCTGTTCCGCACCGAAATCTGCCCGTGCCTTGTCCTTATTGATTCCGCGCAGTGCGCCGTAGTGACGCTCGTTCAACCGCCAAGTTTTCTGGATAGGTAAATAGAGCCAGTCATTGATGTCCATGATGATATTCGCCGTTTTGATAGCTCGCTTCAACACCGAAGTGTGTACCATTGTCGGGCTGAAATCAAGCTGTCTTAAGAGATTACCCGCATGCTCTGCCTGCGTGATCCCTTTCTCACTCAGGTCAACATCATTCCACCCAGTAAATGTATTACTGGCGTTAGCCAGGCTTTCTCCGTGGCGCACAATCACTAATTTCGGCACAATATCATCTCTCATCCATTTGAATATCTTTAATTATAGCAAAAGACCATAATAAAAACTGTACTCAAGAAAAAGTACAGTTTCGGTTAATTAATTCTCAGTAACGTTAATTGTATCGCTCTGATCAGTAAAGACTTCTTTATCCCACAAGTCGGTCTTCTTTGCCGTGATAATCCCAGCAAGGATACTGTCGTTCACGTTTACTGCGGTTCTCATCATGTCAATGATCGGGTCAATTGCAATAATCACACCCATCAATGTAATAGGTAAGTTCAGGGCACCAAGGACAATGAGCGAACTGAAGATTGCACCGCCACCAACACCAGCGACACCAAATGAGGAGACAGTCACAATCAACAATAATGTGATAATAAACTGCGCAGAGAATACGTTGACACCATTCGTTGCTGCAATCAGCGTCGCAACCATCGCCGGATAGACACCGGCACAGCCATTTTGCCCCATGGTTAAACCAAAGCTGCCGGCAAAATTAGCAACTGAGCTTGCCACCCCAAGTGATTTAGTTTGAACCTCGATGTTTAATGGTAGCGTCCCTGCGCTACTGCGAGATGTAAATGCAAAAGCAAGTGCAGGCCAAGCTTTTTTGAAATACGTTACGGGATTAATACCGTGCACCAGCAAGATTGCTGTGTGCATGAGCAACACCAGTATCAAGGCAAAGTAGGCTGCAATGATGAAAACCCCGAGCTTCAGCAGGTCCTGCGCACTGGCAGTGGCGGTCGCTTTAATCATCAGGGCAAAGACACCATATGGCGTCAGCCTCAAGACCATTTTCAAAATGCGCATCACTAGCTCACTCAAGAGCTCGATTAACCGCGTGAACCGGGCAGCCAACTCGACCTTTTTTTTCTTCATCCGTAGGAAGACCAGTCCCACCATGATTGAGAAAATCACAACGGCAATCGTGCTTGTTGGCCTAGTGCCAGCAAAGTCGGCAAATATATTATTGGGCAGGAAACTGACAAGTTGCTGCGGCAGAGTCTGATCTGCTACCGTTGCCTGGCTGGATCTCAGTCCGGCAAGCGCAGATTTATCCGCCGTTAAGCCTTTAAGAAACGTTCCTGTTTGTAACTTAAACAAAAAGACCGATAGGACACCAAACAAAGCCGCCACCGCTGTGGTACTAAAGAGAATACCTAACACGTTGGACGCGATTCTTCTCAGCTTTGTGGTCACTTCTAACCGCGTGAACGCACTAATCAGGGAAACACTGATCAAGGGGATTACGAGCATTTTCAGTAACGAGACGTAGCCCGTACCAACTATGTTGATCCAATCAACTGCGGTCGTAGTCACATAACTTTTGACACCAAAGAGGGCCTGGATCAATACACCAACCATAATTCCCCCAAACAAGCCGATAAGAATTAATTTGTTAAAATTAACTTTATGACTCTGCATTCTTTGCAGGCAGAATAAGGCTGCAAAGACAACTAATAAAATTCCAATAACAATTATATTTTCCATGAATTCTCCTAAATTTTGTAAAAAAATAGTCGTCGACTAGAAACACTAATCAACGACGGCAAAAACTACAAAGACAAGTTGTGGGCTTATTCCCTTTAAACTAAAGAGAAAGCCAATTATTGAGCATACATTGACACCCAAAACAACCTGGACTTTGCATTCCGTCGTTGGTTAATGGTTTACAACACATCCGTTTTGAGTTCATATCAACACGCTCCTTTTATTTGTCAAACTTTTCTAAGCTTAGTGTTATTCGTTTAATTTGTCAATTTTTTCACGAAAAATTTTAGACACCATTTTTAAAAGTGCTATAATTATTTTGTATCGGGCTTTTAGCTCAGTTGGGAGAGCGCTTGCTTCGCATGCAAGAGGTCAGCGGTTCAAATCCGCTAAGGTCCATTCAATAGATTACTGAAGTATCTTATTTCAGAATTTTATTATCTGCTAAATACACTTTCTGACGTGTATCGCTATATTTTTGAATCTCAGTTCAATTCAGCCTCCAGTATGGGGCTGAATTTTTTTGCTTTAATTTTCCTTTAGTTAATATATTCACCCAGAATTCAGGCAGTTCCATTGACATTTCGACCAAATCGCGTTACATTGGACTAGACCAAACAAGGAGGCAGAAAAGTGAATATTATTGTAGTTAAAGACAACGCCGCTGGTGGTAAAAAGGCGTTCGAAATTATCAAAAATGGCATCGAAAATGGTGCAAAAGTACTGGGACTTGCGACAGGTTCAACCCCAATTTCACTCTATAACGAAATGATTGCAAATGACCTTGATTTCTCCGACATCACTTCGGTTAACCTAGACGAATATGTTGGCCTGGGCGAAGATGATGACCAGAGCTACCGTTATTTCATGAATGAGCACCTCTTCAACAAGAAACCATTTAAGGAAACTTTCGTCCCCGATGGTAAGAATCCTAACGCAGAAGAAGAAACTGCTCGTTACGAAAAGATCGTTGATGAACACCCCATCGATATCCAAATTCTAGGAATTGGCGTTAACGGCCACATTGGCTTCAATGAGCCCGGTTCCCCATTAGATGGTACGACCTCAAAGGTTGCCCTTACCCAAAGTACTATTGATGCAAACGCCCGCTTCTTTGCTAACGAGGATGATGTACCTCGCTTCGCATACTCGATGGGTATCGGTAGTATCATGAAGGGTAAGAAGATTGTCCTGATGGCCTACGGCGAGAACAAAGCAGATGCTGTGAAGGAAATGGTTGAAGGACCTGTAACCACCCACCTACCTGCTTCAGCACTTCAGAATCACACTGATGTGACAATCATCGTTGACGAGGCAGCAGCAAGTAAGTTGAGCAACAAATAAAGTTCAAATAAATTAGCCAACCATACAACTTTTGGTTGGCTTTTTATATTCCACGGTAAATAACGAAGTATACTTTATAAGTATTACTTTAAAAATATCTGTCTTTATGAGTTCACTCTAATTTACGCAGATTACCCGCTTACCTACCTCTTATTCTATTTTTGAATACAAAATAAAACTTTATTATATTAGCAGTATTATCGCCTAGAAATCGAATCTAAAGATATTTACAAAAATTAATGGTTAAGCCTTTACTTTAACTCTATTCTCATGTTAAACTGCGAACACACACATAACGGAGGTATAATTCAGTGAAAAAGAAACGTCTAGCACTTTTTGGTTTAGTTACTGTTGCTGCAACGCTTGCCTTAACCGCCTGCTCTAATGGTGGAAGTTCAGCCAGCAACTCAGATAAACAAGTATGGCGCCGCATGGAAGGTGATATCATTGCTTCCATGGATTCTTCTACAATCACCGATGCAATCGCAGGTCAAGCATTAGTTGACACAATGGATGGATTGTACCGTTACCAAGGTAGCAAGTTACAAGCTGCCGTAGCTGAGAAAGTGGTTGAACCTACCAATGATGGTTTGACTTATACTTTCAAATTGAAGGACACTAAGTGGAGTAACGGAGATGATGTTACTGCCGCAGACTTCGTCTATGCTTGGAAACGAGCAGTAGATCCTGCAACTAAGTCCCAATACGCCTACCTATATAGTGGCGTCAAGAACGCCGATGATATTATGGCCGGCAAGAAAAAGGCTGATACACTAGGTGTCGAAGCTAAAGATGACCACACATTTGTTGTTAACTTAGAACGCCCTGTACCATATTTTGGCACAATGCTTGTTAACCCTGTATTCTTCCCACTCAACCAAAAGGTTGTTGAGAAATACGGTGATAAGTATGGTACTCAAAGTAAGTACCTCGTCTTCAACGGCCCATTCAAGCTAACTGGCTGGAATGGTACCAACAACAAATGGAAAGAAGTTAAGAATAAATCTTACTGGAACGCTAAGAAGGTTAAACTTGACGAAATCCAAGTCCAAGTAATTAAGAGTGCCGACACAGCATTAAGCTTATTCCAAAGCGGTAAGATCGATGACGTTTCAATTTCAGGCGAAACTGCTGCTCAGATGAAGGGTGATGCAAGTTACGTACCACAGAAGCAATCAACAATTGCTTACCTTTCCCTCAACCAACAGAAGATTCCAGCATTAAAGAACCAGAAGATTCGTCAAGCAATCTCAATGGCAATTAACAGAAAAGAATTTGTGACTGACGTCTTAGCAGACGGTTCACTACCTGCTAGCTCAATGGTTCCAGATGGTCTTGCCGCTAACGAAGATACAGGCAAAGACTTCTTAAAGGAAACCAAGGTTGGCGACAAGTACACCAAGTATAACTCTAAGAAGGCAGGTCAACTCTTTACGGAAGGTTTGAAAGAAGTTGGTCAAAGTAGCTTAACCCTTGAATTATTAGGTGATGATACTGACGGTGCCAAGAAGTCACAAGAATATCTTCAAAGTACTCTTGAGAAGAACTTGCCTAACCTGAAGGTTAACCTGGCTAGCGTACCATTCAAGACGAGACTCTCTCGTTCAGAAACACAACAGTTTGATATGGTAATTTCACTTTGGGGTGCTGACTTCCCAGACCCAATTACTTTCTTAGACTTATTTACAACAGACAGCTCATACAACGATGGTAAGTGGAGTAACGCTGAATACGACAAGTTGATCACAGACAGCGAGACTACTAATGCAACCGACCCTGCTAAACGTTGGCAGAACCTGCTTGACGCAAGCGACGTTCTCGCAACTGACATGGGTGTCGTTCCATTGTATCAACGTGTACAAGCTCACCTTGTAAATCAAAAAGTGAAGAACTTATACTACAGTCCTGCTAACAACTATAACTTTGTAGGCACATATCTAAAATAAAGACAAAATGATATAATGCAATAATCACTACTTAGCAGTGGGAGTCCGATTGGATGAACGCTGCTTTATTACGTTAGAAAGGATTTGGTAAAATGCTCAAATACATCTTGAAACGCCTTGCCTACATGGTTTTAACGCTTTTCATCATCGCATCAGTAACCTTCTTCTTGATGAAGTTGTTACCTGGTACGCCGTTTAATAACCCCCAAATTCCCGCAGAACAAGTAGCCATCTTGAAGAAACAATATGGACTTGATTTGCCGGTTTGGCAACAATACCTCAACTACATGTCTGGAATGATTAGAGGGGACTTTGGTAATTCCTACCAATATAATCAATCTGTTTCATACCTTATCGGTACTAGAATTGCTCCTTCCATTCAGCTTGGTGTCCAAGCGATGGTCGTGGGGACAATTCTCGGAATCCTCCTCGGTGCGGTTGCCGCAATGAGAAAGAATACTTGGGTTGATTCAACTGCAACCATCTTCGCCATCCTTGGTCGCTCAATCCCGAACTTCGTCTTTGCTGCCTTGTTGCAGTTCTGGCTTGCTTTTCGTTTCCAAATGTTCCCAATCGCCGGTTGGGACGGGTTCAGTAGTAGTATTTTACCAACACTGGCGCTCTCAATGGCACCGCTGGCGAATACTGCGCGTTTCATGAGAACCGAAATGGTCGATGTCCTCTCTAGTGACTACGTTGAATTAGCACGGGCCAAAGGTCTCTCACAACGCTCCGTCGTGCGTAAACACGCATTCAGAAATTCTATGATTCCAATTATCACAATCATTGGTCCAATGACAGTCGATTTGATGGTTGGCTCACTGGTTGTGGAGAATGTCTTCTCCATTCCTGGTATTGGTGAACAATTCGTTAAATCAATTACAACTAATGACTACCCCGTGATTATGGGACTAACAATCATGTACTCAGCAATGCTTGTTGTCGTAATATTAGTCGTCGACATCCTGTACGGTTTGATCGATCCAAGAATTAGATTAAATGAGGAGGCAAACTAATGGCTGATAGTAAAATTACTGCAGATAAATTCAAATTAGTGGGTACTCACGAGAATCATGATGATCGTGAGAAAATTGCAGCACCTTCTCTGACATTTACCCAAGATGCTTTTCGGCGCCTCAAGAAGAACAAGGCTGCCATGATCTCATTGGTCGTCCTAACCTTGATGGTTCTCATCTCAATTATCTCCCTCTTCTGGCTACCAAGCGATCCAAACGCGGCGAATCCCGCATTCAAGAACCTCGCTCCAAAGATCGGCAATTTAAATATTCCCGGTTTCAATGGCTTCTGGAAAACAATCTCAGGTGTGAGTGTAGATACTTACGCCAATGCTAAGGTGCCTGATGGCACCTGGTATATCTTCGGTACCGATTATCTGGGCCGCGACCTGTTCTCTAGAACTATTGTCGGCATTCGGGTATCCCTGTTCATCGCCTTCATGGCCACTCTATTCGACCTTTCGATCGGTGTCCTTTACGGCATTATTTCTGGTTGGCGCGGTGGCAGAACCGATACCATCATGCAACGTGTGATTGAAATTATCTCGTCAATTCCTAACCTGGTAGTAATCATCCTGATGATGCTTGTGTTGAAACCCGGTATGACTTCAATCATCCTCGCCATTGCCATCACCGGCTGGATTACAATGGCCCGTCTAGTTCGGGCACAGACCCTGCAACTAAAGGACCAAGAATTTATTTTAGCTGCAAGAACGTTAGGTGAGAAATCAAGTAAGATTGCCTTCAAACACCTGATTCCAAACCTCAGTTCAGTCATCATTATCCAAACCATGTTCACAATTCCATCAGCCATTTTCTTCGAAGCATTCTTGAGCTACATTGGTATCGGAATCCCAGCTCCTACCGCATCACTTGGTACGCTGCTCTCCGATGGTCAAAAAATGTTCAGATTCTTCTCGTTTGAACTCTGGATTCCAGCTGTATTCATTGTGGTGATTATGTTAGCATTCAACTTACTTGCTGACGGGCTACGTGATGCATTCGATCCAAAGACAATGAATTAAGGAGGTCATTATGAGTAAAATTCTTGAAGTTAAAAATCTAGAAATTAATTTTAATACCTTCGCTGGACAAGTTAAGGCAATCAGAAACGTTAATTTCGACCTCAATGCTGGTGAGACTCTAGCCATTGTTGGTGAATCGGGATCTGGTAAATCGGTTACCGTTCGTAGCATCATGGGCCAGCTCGCCGGTAATGCGCGTATTCAAAAGGGCGAAATTCTTTTCCACGGCGACGACTTATTGAAGAAGTCCGCCCACGAAATGGATCACCTGCGTGGTAAAAGTATTTCGATGATCTTCCAAGACCCAATGACATCGCTTGACCCAACAATGCCCATCGGTAAACAGGTTGCAGAGCCCCTTCTTGTGCACCATACGATGAACAAGAAGAAGGCGATGAAGCGCGCACAAGAAGTTCTGGAGCTTGTTGGCCTGCCAAACGCGGCCAACAGAATGAACGATTACCCACATCAATTCTCTGGTGGTCAACGGCAAAGAATCGTGATTGCCATTGCAATTGTAAACTATCCTGAAATTATTTTGGCTGACGAACCAACAACCGCATTGGATGTAACCATTCAGGCGCAGATTATTAGCCTGTTGAAGGAACTTCAGGAGAAGATTGATACATCGATTATCTTCATTACGCATGACTTAGGTGTCGTTGCGGGTATTGCAGACCGCGTAGCAGTAATGTATGCCGGCAAAATCGTGGAGTACGGCAAAACAGAAGACGTCTTCTACAATCCTCAACACCCTTACACTTGGGGACTGTTAAACTCTATGCCTACCCTTGAGACCAAGGATCGCCTATACGCAATTCCAGGTACACCACCCGACTTGCTTGATCCACCAAAGGGTGACGCTTTTGCTCCTAGAAACGAATTTGCCCTAGAAATTGACCGTGAGGAAGAGCCTCCATTCTTCGAGGTATCAAAGAATCACTATGCTGCAACCTGGCTCTTACATCCAGATTCTCCAAAGGTTGCCGTACCAGAGGAAATTAAGCGCCGTTATGCAATCTACGAAAAAATTACTGCAAAAAAGGCTAAGGAGGGCAGTTTAGATGACAACCAATAAAGAAAAAGTTCTCGTCAAAGTCGAACACCTTAACCAATTTTTCAATGAGGGCAAGCCAAACGAGGTGCGTGCCATTCAAGACGTCTCGTTTGAGATATATGAAGGCGAAACATTTGGGCTTGTTGGTGAATCCGGTTCTGGTAAAACCACTACTGGCCGGAGTATCATCCGCCTTTACCGCCCCACATCCGGGGAGATTCTCTTCAATGGCAAAAACATTGCGAATCTCAAATCGGGTCACCCCGATATGTTGGAATTTCGGCGGAATGTCCAAATGATTTTCCAAGACCCGTATGCATCACTGAACCCCAGAATGAAGGTCAAGGACATCATCGCTGAGGGACTGGATATTCACGGATTGGTCAAGAACTCGGCCGAGCGTGATGCACGTGTGAAGGAACTATTACAATTGGTGGGCCTAAATGCTGATCACATGACCAGATATCCCCATGAATTCTCAGGTGGTCAAAGACAAAGAATCGGCATTGCTCGGGCGCTAGCCGTTGACCCCCAATTTATCATCGCGGACGAACCTATCTCCGCACTAGACGTTTCAATTCAGGCACAAGTCGTTAACTTGCTGAAAGATATTCAGGAACAAAAGAACCTGACGTACCTGTTTATCGCCCATGACTTGTCGATGGTGAAGTACATCAGTGACCGAATAGCGGTAATGCATAATGGGCGCGTGGTTGAGCTTTCAACCTCAGATGAGGTTTACAACCACCCGCTGCACAAATACACACAGAGCTTGTTATCCGCTATCCCTGTCCCTGACCCATTGAGCGAGAAGAAGAAACAGATTATTCCGTATGATGCCTCGGCTGAAGAGGACGGTAAGAAGAGAGAACTGGTTGAGGTTTATCCTGAACATTTCGTTTTCGCCGCCACAGACGAGATTGAATCATACAAAGCCGCAGCACTCGCTAACCACGAAGAAGGCTAATCTGCATAAAAAAGGACTTTCCAACCGTGATACACGGTATGTGAAAAGTCCTTTTTTCTTTGCTATTTTTTATCTTTGAAATTAATGAAGTTGACACTCTCATCAATCATGCCACTATCACTCGATAGCACATAACTCGAGGTTGCTTCCTTAAATTTGAGACTCATTTTCTCTTCTAGGTAGTCCTCGGACTCAGATTTGTAATAGATGGGACCTAATGGTGAGTCCATCTGTTTATCATACAAATCAAGCGGCATGTCAGCAGAGATAATTCCCACCGTAAACTGCACCATCATATGAATCATTGCGTGCTGTGAATACGGGCCAACGCCGTCTTCAAAGGTTAAAATCAAGCGGTCGCCCTTTTGAAAATGTTCAACAATTCTATCTTCTGTTTTCTGATCAAGTTGCAAATACATAATGCTATCTCCCTTCAGCCTATTTGTTATTCTATTATTTACACACTCATCATAAGACGGAATTAAACAAAAGTACAATTATCCGTAATACGTGCTGTAGTGGGTCTTGATTATCGAAATAAAAACAGGGTACGGCTAATATTAGTGAAAGCACCAGCCACCTTAGCAATAGATGTTGTTATTTATTGTGAGATTGACAAGAATGACATACCTTCTTAATTCTGCCGTCTATGAAGAATTTAATCCGTGGTAAAACCCTTTGCAATACGTCTTACTTTTTTCGAGAATACAGGTAATTGTTATTAAACTTTTCACACGTACAATATATGCCTATAATGAAAGTTATCGAACACAACATCTAGTATGTGTTTCACAAAAAGGAGAAGTCCCATGACCCATAAACAACTCAAGATATCTAAACTGACAGGTGCACTGCTATTCATAATGATGCTATTTCCATTCCTACTAGTAGGCTCTCCCGGATTAAATGAGCATGTTTATGCGGTGTCAGAGGCTAATCAAGCAACGAATAATCAGGATCAGCAATATGCTACTATACTTGCAGATTCGCGCAAAATCGTTCTAAAACCCATCGCTAAGGTTAACGCGAATGCTACCTTCTACAGAGGGGCATATGAATGGACTTTTCTCAGCCTGGGTCGCGACCTCGGGCTTAACGACCGTCCAGGTGCATTTGACAAATATCTGACCGACAACGTGATAGCATTAAAAGTGCCCAACGGCATCATAGATTCTCGTCCAGCTACGGACTACGACAAGCTCGTCCTAGCTCTAACCGCAGTTGGCGCGGATGTAACTGATTTATCCGGTCTCAACCTTTTCGATTCACTTGCAAGCTTCAAAGAAGTACAGAATCAAGGAATTAATGGCGTAATTTATACACTTTTGGCCCTTGATGCCAAGCAAAACTACGCTCCAAGCAAAAACGCCGATTACACCAAACAGGATTTAATCGACTTTATTCTAGCCCACCAGAAACCAAACGGGGGCTGGACGTTATTTGGTAACGGACCGGACGCCGATATCACCGCGATGACTCTCCAGGCACTAGCACCCTATCAAAGTATGGTGCGGGTGAAAGCGGCTATTGCCAAGGCAGTCTCATTGCTGAGCAACGTTCAAAGTCAATCCGGCGGCTACTACATGGCTGGATCTGCGGTACCCACCGACAACGCCAACTCAGCTGCTCAAGTGATTACTGCTCTCTGCTCGCTGAATATAGATCCAACAAGTGCAGCATTTACGAAAAACGGAGTTAGCGTCCTTGACAATCTACTTAGTTTCTATGTACCGCAATCAGGCTTTAAGTACTTCCTGGAGGACACGCGGCAGAACAATATGGCGACCATTCAATCCTATTATTCCTTAATTTCATATGATCGCTATCTAGCTAGTGCCAACCGTTTTTATCAGATGGATGATCAACAAAATAGTAGTGTTACGCAAACGAATCCTCCAATAACTGACGCGGATGGGCAAGACACGCCAGATCAGACCGAGGACACAACCACTAGTATCAACAAAACCGAGGTAAGCCAACCAGATGCAACCAGTGACGACGACCACCAGACTGAAAAAAATGCGGGCGAAATAAGAAATAATCCGCAAGCTACCACGCTATCAACTACCGATTTCGTCAAACCAATGAGCAAAAACAGTAGTAGTAATAACCACGATGAACAGACTTCAACGGTTAGCTCAAAACAGATTAAGCAGGCAACAACTGGCGGTAATTCAGATGTTACTAGCAAGAACTCTACTAAAGATGATGGCTGGCAGTTTACGGCATCTACTTTTAAAGCTCCTAAAAAAACTACTTCAAGTAAAAGTAAGACGGAGTTAAGTTCTACAGCCACCGGCTTTAGTGTTAACAATGCTATTATACTATCCGCGATATTCATCATCATTATTGGCGTGATTGGCACTACATTCTACGCGATACACAAGAAGGGATCTAACGAGTAAATGGGTTTTAAAATCACACAAAAACACTTTAAAAATTGGGTTTTAATCATACTTAGCTTGATCTTTGTTTTACTTTTAAGTACTGGCTGTCAGAAACCTGAGGTAAAGACAACAGCATTAAAGCAGGAGACAATCCTACGGGGAAAAGGACTAATTTCAAAGGCCAAGATGACCACAATTGTCGGCCAAGACAAGGAGTACCAGTTTAGCGGTTCTTCGCACGGAATACGCTATACCTGGCAATTTGCTGGTAAGCAGGTAAAGAACTCTGTTGCCCAAAAGCTTGGGCTTACCTTGCAGCAAAATGTTCTCCAGAATATCAAACGAGCAGCGAATGACGCCCCTTACGCTCTGGCAATTAACGTGCAGGATTTTGCCCTGGCTGCGCAGCCTACGCTGGCCATTACTATTCCAGAGAAATGGCACGCAAATCATGTCGTGGCGGTGGTCAAGGAGCACAATCAGCTCCATGAATTACCTACCGCTCAAGCAGCAATCAAAACGTCTGCAAAGAAAACAATACTGTCCTTCAAACTAAACATTACCGGGAGAAAAATCTATCTTGTCGCTGGTCAAACAACCAATAAGAAGCTTATCACCCAGAATAAGATTAACGAAACACGGACCAAGCTTGCAGTTATTCAAAAAGAATCGACAAAAAAATCAGGTAAGAAAATAACTTCAGCTAAAGCAAATACTGGACAGCCCACAAAAACGGCAAGTACTAAGAATAGCAACGCAGTGACATCTACCGAAAGTTCATCTACGGAAACGGTACACAAACAGGCCCGACAACAAGTAAAGACGGTCACAATCAGCATTGAATGTGCGACATTAATCGGACATACCGCCGATGTCAAGGAAGCAAAACGTGCATTTGTTCCGCAATCTGGCGTGATTTTAGCACCAACAACGATTAACTTGAACAAAGGCGACAGCGTGTACGATATACTAGTACGTGCAACGAAAAAATATGGTATCCAGATGGAATCCTCGTATACGCCAATCTACAGCTCTTATTATATCGAGGGCATTAACCAACTCTACGAGTTTGATGCTGGCTCACTCTCCGGTTGGATGTACAGCGTAAACGGGTGGTTCCCAAATTATGGCGTTTCCGAGTATACATCACTGAAGAATGGTGACTCTATCTCCTTCAGTTATACTAGAAACGTTGGGCACGATCTTGGTAAATAATTGAGGTAACTACATGGCCAAAGATTCATTCACAAATTGCCACCCACTAGTCAACTTTGCCTACTTCATCTCCGTCTTAGGGTGTAGTATGTTTATTTTGCATCCCTACCTCATCGCGATTTCACTCGTTAGCGCTATCGCATACAGTGCCACCCTGGTCGGCATCCACAAAGTTCTGAAATTCAATCTGATTTTTGCACTGCCAGGACTATTAGTAATCATGGGCATTAACCCCCTCTTCAATCACTTCGGGGTTACACAGCTAGCGCTTTTGCAGAACGGAAATTCTATCACACTTGAGGCAATTGTCTATGGTCTAATTCTCGGGCTAGTACTCGTGACCACCACAAACTGGTTTACCGCAATCAATCACATCTTGACTCGCGACAAGTTCGTCGACGTAGTGGGCCGAGTTCTCCCAAAGGTGGCTCTTCTCCTCGCACTCTCGTTTCGTTTCATCCCTCTTTTCATTAATCAGTTCAAAAAAGTACTGCACACTCAAAACATGATTGGACAGGGTCCCACGACTGCCCGTGGCTTCACAAAAATCAGACGAACTTTGACCATCACGTCTGCCATGTTTAGCTGGACGATGGAGAATGCCATCTACGTCAGTGATGCCATGCAACTTCGGGCCTACGGTACCCACAAACGAAAGCTTTACCTGCCACACAGATTCGATCCCCGCAACTGGTTCATTTTGGCAAGTATCGGCATCCTCACAGCTAGCGTTATCTCAGTGAAGCTGACGGGATTCTTATCAGCCAGCTTTAATCCAGTAATCAACGTGAGCGGTATCACCACGCACAGAAATAGCTTGGTAACAATCTTTGGTATAGCGGCTTTTGCGCTGCTGGCAAACATTCCCCTACTACTGCGTAGCTATGACTTCTTCCTTCATCTGGTGCAGCGTCGACGCAGCTTAAACCTCCAAAAGGACTACATTAATGAATCTTATCGAAGTAAATAATTTTACATTTAGTTATCCAGACCAGCGCCCCATCATTAAGGGGGTCTCCTTCAACGTCGAGCCGGGGAGCTTCAATCTCCTTCTAGGCCTTAATGGTAGTGGTAAAACCACACTAATTCAGCAGCTTACCCCCACATTTAGTCAACATGGTATTTCTACCGGGACAATATCCTTCATGAATCGTCCACTTAGTACAGTTCCTGAGGAGCGAATTGGTTACGTGATGCAGCACCCAGACCATCAGATTGTCACAGACAAGGTCTGGCATGAACTGGCCTTTGGGCTAGAGAACCTGGGGCGACCAAGCGCCGAAATCAGACGTCGCGTCGCCGAAATCGTTAATTTCTTTGGCATGCAGCAGTGGTTTGAACAAGACGTAGCCACGCTATCTGGTGGACAGAAACAACTATTAAACCTTGCCAGCACAGTCATTATGGACCCAACGTTATTAATTCTGGATGAACCAACAGCGCAGCTGGACCCAATTGCCACGGACAACTTCATTCAGATGCTCCATAAAATTAATCACGAGCTTGGCATCACAATCCTCATCACCGAGCATGACGTCTCGCAATTATTGCCGTATACCACCCGAATTCTGGTGCTAGACGCCGGCGAAATCATTGTTGATGAGACAACGCAGGCAGCCATCGCGGCGATTTTCGTCAAGGCACCCTATCTAATCCCGCTTCTTCCAGCCGCGGCCCAAATCGTCCACGCAATATCGCCTACTAGCTCAGAACTACCAATCTCTGTCAGTGCAGGCAAAATTTGGTTAGCTGAGGCCAAAAGACCACAGAAAACCAGCATGATGGTCTTCGACTCAGTCACGGCCAACAAACCGCAGCCACTCATTCGAGCAAAAAATATCTGGTTCGGCTATGACAAGCAACCGGATGTCATCCGAAATCTTAGCCTCACGATTAACGCCGGCGAAACCCTAATGATTTTAGGTGCAAATGGTAGTGGTAAAAGCACCCTAATGAACCTCCTGATGGGCGAATACATTGCATACCGGGGTAAACTCACCATTTCCGGCCACACCCTGAAGTCCAGACAGCAACTACAGCAATATCAAACTGGCATTGGCTACCTACCGCAAGACCCTACCACATTATTCGTCAAAGATAATGTTTTGGACGAGTTAAGGTATGGCTTGCCAGAAAGCAGCGACAGCGAACAGACTATCCTTACGGGCAGCAAATCGTTTAAGCTTGATTCAGTATTGGGTCAAAATCCGTTTGACCTTAGCGGCGGTCAACAACAGGTGCTGGGACTCCTCAAAGTTCTACTAAAAAAACCGCAAATATTATTTCTCGACGAACCCACCAAAGGTCTGGATACGAAAGCAAAAGAGCTGGTGGCCCAAGCGTTGCAAGAACTACGCAGTCACAGTGTGACAATTATTATGATCACCCATGATCTAAACTTTGCTGCGCAAAACGCGGACAAGGTCGGCTTATTTTTCAACGGTACCGTGACCAGTTGTACAGAGCGCCATGATTTTTTTGGTAATAATAATTTCTATACGACCGAGGCCAATCGTATTAGCCGCGACTTTGTTGACAATGCCATCACCGTGCAGGAGGTCATCGAATGGCTCAACCACTAATCAAGGATTTCATCAACCGCTTGTATGACGCAAAGAAAAGCCAATCCCAAGTATCATTGCCTGAACCACAATTTCTAGAGACTCAGGGTATGTCCCATTCGGGCTGGCGACAACGATACCTTTATGAGGCACTAGTTTTGCTCCTTGCACTGATTGCCGTGGCCTTAGGCTCATTTCTCCTGCCTATCAGGCAGGTCCTCCTGCTCAGCTTAATATTAATCTTTATCGCTATGGCCTTCTTCTTAATTATCTTTGAAAAGAGTAATCGTAGTTCGCGAGAGATGACCGTCATTGCCTCGTTGATCGCCATCACCGTGGCTGCCCGAAGCGTATTCTATATGTTGCCGCAATTCAAGCCGGTTGGTGCGCTAGTCATTATCGCTGGCGCAACGCTCGGCCCAGAGGTCGGCTTCATCGTTGGTAGCATGACTATGCTTGTTTCGAATATCTTCTTTAGCCAAGGTCCGTGGACTCCCTGGCAGATGATTGCCTTTGGCATCATTGGTTTCGTCGCCGGGCTACTGGTCCAAACGAATATTTTGCAACAAAAGCGCCTACCACTCGCCATTTTTGGCTTTCTCAGCATATTTATTCTCTACGGCGGTATCATCAATCCCGCCTCCGTATTGATGTTCACCACAGAGCTCAACGCACGCATGCTACTTCTATCCTACGTTTCGGGGGCACCCATGGATCTTGTTCATGCTAGCGCAACCGTCATCTTCATCTGGTTTCTCGCCAAACCGCTTATCAAGAAGTTGAACCGCATCCAAGCAAAGCTCTACTAAATTAATTATTTTGTTTCACGTGGAACCGCAAAACTTGTATATGATAGTGCATGTTTAGAAGATATCGTTTGTGTTTACGCAATTAATAATTGGTGGTATGATAAATATCGTGCTTTTTCGATTTAAAATACGAACGATATCCATTTGGAGGAAACAAATGAACTATATTAAGCAATACTTTGCCTTCGACGAGTTAGAGACCAATTTCCGCCGGGAAACACTCGCTGGTCTAACAACTTTCGTCAGCATGTGCTACATTCTATTCGTCAATCCTAGTGTGCTCGGTGCTTCAGGCATGGATCAAGGCGCCGTTTTCACAGCTACAGCTCTGGCAAGCGCCCTCGGCTCAATTATCATGGGAGTATTCGCGAAATACCCTATCGCAACCGCACCAGCGCTCGGAATTAACGCATTCTTCTCATATACAGTCGTAATTGGGATGGGCGTTAGCTGGCAAACTGCCTTGGCTGCTGTATTCGTGGCTTCATTAATCTTCGTTTTAATTACCATCTTCAAGTTACGAGAGAAAATTATCGACGCTATTCCCGCGAATCTGAAGTATGCAATCTCCGCCGGTATCGGTTTGTTTATCGCATTCTTAGGTCTGCAACAAGGCGGGTTGATTGTCGCCAACAAGTCGACTCTGGTTGGGCTGGGCTCATTCTCAGATTCCGCTACCCTCTTAACCGTCTTCGGTTTGGTCGTAACCTTTATCTTGATGATCAGAAAGGTGCCCGGCGCCATTTTCATCGGCATGGTACTCACCTCTGTTCTTGGAATGCTTATTCGCGTCATTCCAATCCCGACAAAATTAGTCTCGGCGGCACCGAGTCTCGCACCGACATTCGGTCAGGCAATCAAGCATATCGGGGATATCAACACGGTCCAACTAGCTGTGGTTGTGCTCACTTTCCTTCTTGTCACGTTCTTCGATACTGCCGGTACTCTAGTTGGTCTCGCACAACAGGCTGGTTTGATGAAGGACAATAAGATGCCACGTGTCGGTCGGGCACTAGCCGCCGACTCCACCGCCATGGTTGCCGGCGCCGTAATGGGTACCTCGCCCGTTGGTGCTTTTGTGGAATCCTCAGCTGGTATCGCGGTAGGTGGCCGTTCTGGCTTCACCTCAATCGTCACCGGATTTCTGTTCATCCTTGGACTGTTCTTCTCGCCACTATTAAGCGTGGTCACCAACCAGGTCACTGCACCCGCACTAATTATCGTTGGTGTTTTAATGGCTCAGTCACTTGCCAAAATCGAATGGACAAAGCTAGAGATTGCCATTCCCGCATTTCTAATCATCGTTGGTATGCCGCTAACCTACTCGATCTCTGATGGCCTGGCACTAGGAATGATCTCATATCCAATTACGATGCTGGCAGCCAAACGGGGCAAAGAAGTCGGGCCAATGATGTATGTCTTATTCTTCGTCTTCATCGGTTTCATCTGGATTTTAAACGTCAAATAATTTTAAATTTACATATTTGGGACACACTTAAAAAACCAGTCACTGGAGTAACCTCTAGTGACTGGTTTATTTTTTCAACTTGAAAGTCTGTGGGGCAAAGCGGTAAATCAAAAGGGCACCGATTCCGACATACATTACCGTCACTCCAATAATTAGGACCGGGTACTGGTAGGACAGCCAATTATCAGGAATATTCAGTTGCATATAAGCGATGAAGTACAACAACCAGTTTACAAGTGAAAAGAGTGGACTTTTGAGTTCTTTATCAATAGTGAATGGTTGGAGAATATAGTAGACAAACAAATAATGAAATGAGAACAGTGCCGTCAACGCAATCAGCGTCACCAGAAAGAGGAATATTTGAAAAAGTGCAATATTTAATCCTGCAATTCCCATTGCTACAACTACGGCAGCAAATACTGCCAATGTCATGACCATGTTGTACTTAAATGACTGATAGAATCGGTAAAAGAAACTTTTGATCACAACTTGTGGTTGACGGTAGAAGGGGTAAGTCAACATAACACTGTCCAGGTTGGTATAGCTGAGACTCATTACGTCCTTGCCAATTGAGAGAAGATAGAGCCAAAAGAAGAATACCGGTAACAGACCATAAAAGTTTAATCCGGCAGTAAGGCCATTACCGAAGTGAATAATTCCTAACCGCGACAGGGTAAAGTAAATCACGAAAGCGAGTGTAATCGCACCAATCCAAGCAAGTTTAAAGAGAATCTTTTTTCGTAAAATACGACGATAGCGTTTAAACAAGAGGGCATCGATAACCGCAGGGGTACCAAAACTTAATTTTGCTGTCTCAGAAACGGATGTGGTCTCCAACTGCAATTCTTCAGTCATATCTGTACCAGTACGGACATATTCATTCTTACTGTTGGTCGTGATAGATTCGTATAATTGATCATCATAGCGTTTAATCTTGGCCATCGTGGCTTGATTATCCCGGCTGAGCATTCGTTGATTAAGGAATAGCGCTAAGCCAATTAGGAGCAAAGGAATCACCGTAAAATAGCCGCTGGTAAGGACTCGAATGATGGGCTGAAAATCAGGCATAAATTGGACAACCAAGCCTGAACCTATCAAACAAAGCCAACCCAAAACTCCAACGCCTAAAGATTTCACGTTAAACTGCCTAATGCCTTTTTTACCTACCGCTGTCCGCTCCTTTCTCCTAGCACTGATATAGAACACACTAGCAAGCGCCAGCAGATACATCGCCCAATATAGTAGAATTACATTGAGGATTAGGATAAAATTACCCGCAAACATACCAAGGAGTAGGAGTAAGCCGGTGTAAATGGCACCGTTAACAAGTGTACTTAGGACATATTCATCGAAAATTGCAAGGGTATAATCCTGTGCAAATTGGCTCGCAAAACGATAATTATTGGCGCGAACACCACCAAACGTGGTGCCGGAAAGAATCGCATAACCTAAGCCAATTACTATTGCCCAGGAAATAATACTCGTTTGTACGAATTCTACCGCAGTAAAGCGCCGGCCATTAAAATGTACGAAGTAAACCCACACAAATATCGCAACCAACGTTAATATACGGGCCATTATTTTCTTGATGTAACCGTAAATCAAGAGTAAGTTAGCTGTCACAGTTTTAAAATTATGTCCCGAAAAAATATTTAGTGGCAGTTTAGGCCCGATCAAGGGAATTCGGTGGATGTAGTATAAGAAGCGGTTTATTCTCGCTGTTTGAGTGATTATTTGAAGGTAACGGTCAAATCTAAATACTGCAGCAAAGTCAAACATCTGTCTCCACTCCGTTCGCAAGTCTAGCAATCACTTCGTTCTCGAATTCACTCGAGTGAATATCGACGTCGCCGACACCGCTGAATCTCTTCTGATGAAGGAGGACAATTTCATCACTAATATCTTGTGCCAATTGTAAGATATGGGTCGAAAAGATGATAATTGCGTCTGTTTTGTGGTCCGTAATTAGCTTCTTCATCTCGTGTGCAGCAATCACATCAACAGTTGTTAACGGTTCATCCAATAATAAAATTGGTGTATTGAGCACCAACGAGGCAACTAGTTGAATTTTAGTCTTCATGCCTTGTGAGTAATCTTTTAACAACTTATTCCAGTCAACTTCTTCTAGTCCGGCAAGGTTGAGGTAATATTTGGCATCTAGTGAACCCGCTACCCGATTTTTATTGACCTCGAGGAAATAGCTGATAAACTCATATCCGGTCAGAAATAGTGGTAAATTGGGCTCCGTGTGGACATAACTAACGTCCATGGGCGTCAAGTCTCTCGAATCACCATCTTGGACAAGTTCGATAGATCCGC
This sequence comes from Amylolactobacillus amylotrophicus DSM 20534, assembly GCF_001434555.1. Taxonomy (NCBI): domain Bacteria; kingdom Bacillati; phylum Bacillota; class Bacilli; order Lactobacillales; family Lactobacillaceae; genus Amylolactobacillus; species Amylolactobacillus amylotrophicus. The sequence continues at coordinate 25,392 of NZ_AZCV01000004.1, read as the reverse complement.
TTTGGTATTGTTCATCTTGAGCAATACAATCAAAAAAGGTGGTTTTACCTGCACCGTTGCGCCCTAGCATACCGTAAATTTTCCCTTGTTCGAAAGTAAAACTCGTATTTTCAAGTACATTCTGTTCATCAAAGCTCTTACTCAGCTGTTCAACTACTAACTTATTCATCTTTCACCTCTTTGAGCTGAGTATATCCTATAAATATTTTCCTGTAAAATTTGTTTTTAAAAGCGTAAAATTGATTTTTATGGGGGAATGTTAGTGATGAATTATCTCAAACAACATTTAGACAATAAAAGCTTGATCCTAATTTTTCGTGGCGTCGTTGTTGGTTTGTTAAGTGGATTAATCGTCGGTTCGTTTAGATGGTTAATCGAAATTTCGCTACGCTTTTGGCAAAAAGGTTTTCGCTTAGCACATACTAATTGGACCATCTTACTTGGAGGGTTAATACTTGTACTAATCATTTCTCTTATCCTAGCCAAATTTCTGCATGACGAGCCACATATCGCCGGTAGCGGTATCCCTGAGGTTGAAATCCAACTACAAGGACAGTTGACACTAAATTGGTGGAGCATTCTTTGGCGGAAGTATGTTGGGGGTGTTTTGGCAATTGGTTCTGGTCTATTTCTAGGGCGTGAGGGACCATCAATCCAGTTAGGTTCATCAATTGGCCAAGGAATCGCTGAGCAAACTAACCTCAATAAAACCAACACCAGAATTCTGATTGCAAGTGGTGCCGCCGGTGGTCTCGCCGCTGCATTTAACGCACCAATTGCTGGAACAATGTTCGTTCTTGAAGAGGTTTTTCATAACTTTTCAGTCCGCGTTTGGCTAAGTTCACTTTCTGCCGCACTAGCAGCAAATTTCGTTACCAGCACAATCTTTGGTTTACAACCGGTTTTGGCCATCAGCCATCAAACTTATTTTCCACTCTCTTCTTATTGGACATTACTTGTGCTAGGCATCTTCCTTGGTTTGTTTGGTCTACTTTACCAGAAGGTCTTGTTGTTAATGCCCCACCTCTATGCCAGAATAAAGTTCATTCCAACTAGCTTGAACGGTTTAGTTCCTTTACTCCTTCTTTTACCTTTAGGCTATTTCGCGCCAGAACTACTTGGCGGAGGTAACAACCTGATCCTTGACTTGAATACCGCTAAAGAAACTACACTATTATTATTTGGCGTTTTCCTCCTACGCTTTGTCTTCTCGATGATTTCATATGGTTCTGGATTACCCGGGGGAATTTTCCTGCCCATCCTGACATTAGGTGCGGTACTGGGAGCGCTGTTTGGTAATATTCTGGTAGTATTACACCTCATTTCGCCAACCATGATACCAAGTTTAATTATCTTTGCCATGGCCGGTTATTTTGCCGGTATTGGTAAAGCACCGTTCACGGCGATTCTACTCATAACGGAGATGGTCGGTAACTTGGCCAACTTGATGCCCCTAGCAATAGTAAGTCTCGTTGCATACATCGTTGTTGATCTATTCAAGGGGGCCCCAATCTATGAATCTTTGGCAGATAAGATGATGCTGCCGACTTCAGCTCAGTTTTCTGGGAAAACTGACCAGCTAACTCTGACCATCGTGCCAGAAAGCCACTTGGTCGGACAACCCGTCAAAACAATTCACTGGCCAAAAAACACCCTATTAATCAAGATTACACGTGGAACAAAAGCACTCATACCAGACGGATCAACAATTTTACGTGCCGGTGACTTTGTAACCTTCGTTGTGCCATACCAACAGCGGCTAACCGTCCGCAAAAAAATAGAGCGAATGTAAAAAAACGTGCAAAAATCTGCACGTTTTTTCTTATGTCTCAGTTACTCAACTATCATTAAGACACAGCCTGATTAACTTTGGCAATCCTTCCCTGTTCAATATAAACACTCAGGATAGCCATATCAGCCGGATTTACCCCACTGATTCTCTCAGCCTGGGCAAGTGTCTCCGGCCTAATTTTCTTAAACTTCTCCCGCGCCTCTGTTGCGAGACCATTGATTGCATCGTAATCAATTTGATCTGGAATCTTCTTAGCTTCCATGCGATGGAGTCGATCAATCTTAATCTGCTCCTTCTTGATGTAGCCCTCATATCTCAATGAAATTTCAATCTGCTCAGATACGTAACGGTCAATTGCAGCCGCCTTCTCCTCACCCAATAGGCTTAGGACGTCTTTATATGAAATATTTGGTCTCTTAAGAAATTCGCTGGCTAACACGCCATCCTTGAGCGGACTTTGATGTAACTTGGCTAGTAACGCATTAACTTTGTCACTTGGCTTGATTCTAACTGTCCGCAATCGTGCTATTTCCCGGGCAATAGCTTCTTTCTTATGGTCAAATTTCGCCTTACGTTCCTCATCGATTAAGCCAAGTGCGTAACCTTTATCGGTTAAGCGTAAATCTGCGTTATCATGACGTAGGACCAACCGATACTCTGCGCGACTAGTCAAAAGTCGGTATGGTTCATTAGTGCCCTTGGTAACCAGATCATCGATAAGCACACCAATATATGCCTCATCACGAGCGAGCGTAAATGTCTCTCCATTTCCTTGAGCACGCAATGCAGCATTGATTCCAGCGACGATTCCTTGACCGGCAGCTTCTTCATAGCCCGATGTACCGTTCATCTGGCCAGCGGTAAACAAGTTTTTAACCGGCTTCGTCTCTAACGTGTGGGTTAACTGCCAAGGCTCGATGATATCATATTCAATCGCATAACCAGGCCGCATCATCTCGGCATTCTCTAGTCCGGCTACAGAATGGATCATCTGCAATTGAACTTCCTCTGGCATAGAGGTTGAGAAATCACCGACATAATATTCCTCAGTATCGCGTCCCTCGGGCTCGAGGAAAAGCTGGTGTCTTGGCTTATCAGCGAAGCGTACGATTTTGTCTTCAATGGATGGACAATAACGTGGCCCCACACCTTCGATAACACCAGAAAACATCGGTGCACGATCGAGGTTATTCCGGATAATATCGTGGGTCCGATCATTAGTGTAAGTCATCCAACAACTCAGTTGATCCTGCAAGTAATCAGCATCAGAGCTCGTAAATGAGAAATGATTTGGTGTCTTATCACCTGGCTGTTCCTCGGTCTTACTGTAATCGATTGTATTCCCGTCAACACGTGGCGGTGTCCCGGTCTTGAAGCGACGCAACTTAAACCCGTTTTTCTCCAAATCCTCCGAAAGTTTGATTGAAGGAATTGAGTTATTAGGACCTGAAGAGTACATCAGCTCACCAATGATAATCTTACCGCGAGAGCTAGTACCAGCCGTTAGCACAACTGCTTTAGCAGTGTATTTAGCACCCGTGTTCGTTATAACGCCGCGACACTCACCATCTTCAATCACTAGTTCATTCACCATCGCCTGTCGCAGTGTGAGGTTAGGTTCATTTTCAATCGTATCCTTCATTAAGCGGTGATAAAGATTTTTGTCTGCTTGGGCACGTAACGCACGCACTGCGGGTCCCTTACCAGTGTTTAACATCCGCATTTGGACGTAAGATGCATCAATGTTCTTCCCCATTTGACCGCCAAGTGCATCAATTTCGCGGACAACAATTCCTTTTGCTGGTCCACCTAAGGATGGATTACAAGGCATGAACGCAACCATGTCCAGATTGATTGTTAACAATAAAGTTTTTTGGCCCATTCTGGCAGCGGCTAATGCGGCTTCTGAGCCGGCATGTCCCGCACCTACCACAATCACATCGTAATCATTGGAGTCATAAGTTCTCAAAATTAGCTATCCTACTTTCCTAAACAAAATTGGCTAAACAGTTGTGTTATCAGCTCATCTGGCGCACTTTCACCAGTAATTTCTCCTAATTTATCCCAACTATTAGTCATATCTATCTGAACCAAATCGATTGGCATGCCAACCTCTATCCCGCGAATGACCTCATTCAAGGAGTTCTTGGCTTGTTGCAACAGACCAACCTGACGCGAGTTCGTCACCATCACCGTGTTGTTTGAATCTTCAATTCCCTCAAAAAAGAGGTCGGCAATCTGTTGTTCAACGGCATCTAGTCCCGTCTGCAATTTGACACTCGTGGCAACTACATTCTCTATCCCGAACTCATCCTTTAGGTACTCGGGTGTGAGCTGTCGTTCTATGTCCATTTTGTTCAGAATAACGATTCGTTTCTTATCCTTGGTTAACGCCAGCAAGTTATGATCTTCCGTAGTTAAATTCTCTGAGCCATCGAGCAACAACAGGATAAGATCCGCCTGTGTAATGGCCTTTTTAGAACGTTCAACACCAATCTGTTCCACAATGTCATCCGTATCATGAATTCCTGCCGTGTCCACCAGCTTAAGCGGTACACCATTGATACTGACGTATTCCTCTACTGTATCACGCGTGGTTCCTGGGATATTGGTCACGATGGCCTTCTCTTCTTTAGTAAGATAATTTAGAAGCGATGATTTCCCAACGTTTGGCCGACCAACGATAGCTGTGGCAAGCCCCTGCCGCATGATTTTGCCTTGTTTAGCCGTCTTCAATAGCTCGTCAATCTGTGTTGACACCAATTTGGCCTTCTCAAGTAGCATCTTCGTGGTTAGCTCGTCTGTGTCGTATTCAGGATAGTCGATATTCACTTCCACATTGGCTAAAACATTCAGAATTTCCTGCCGTAACCGTTTAATGAGATTGGTCAAACTACCATCCAGTTGATCAACCGCAACCTGCATTGCCCTATCGGTCTTTGCTCGAATCAGATCCATTACAGATTCTGCCTGAGTTAAGTCAATTCTGCCATTCAAAAACGCACGCTTCGTGAACTCACCGGGCTCTGCCATTCGAGCACCGTAACCGAGTAACATCTGTAATATCTTATTTGTGGCGACAATTCCCCCATGACAGTTGATCTCAATGATGTCCTCTCTGGTGAATGTCTTTGGTGCACGCATTACGCTCACCATAACCTCATCGATTAAATTACTGTTCTCTGGATCAATAAAATGCCCGTAGTTAATAGTGTGGCTTTCGACATGTTCTAAGTCTTGACCTTTAAAGAAGTGATTGGCAATCGTAACCGCATCTTCACCCGATAGGCGCACAATGGAGATTGCACCCTCGCCCATTGGTGTTGAAATGGCTGCAATCGTATCATATTCAGTAAGTGTCGGCATCTGATAAACTCCTTTAGCAAATAAAAAAAGTGCCTTTAATTCCTATTTACACCGAAATAAGGTCTAAATAGAAAAAGCACTTTGACTACTTCATCATTTAATTTCTTTGAATAATATAATGGCATTATGCCAATTTGTCAATTCTAACGTTTCTTCGCCCGCTTATACGCGCGTCTGATTTGCCGTTTTCTCTCACGTTCCTCTTCCAATTTGGCGTTCATTTCTTGCCGATACTTGAATGGGTTTTGGAGCACGAATGTTTGTGCTACTTGGAAGGCGTTTGAAATTACCCAGTAGAGCGAGATGGCCGTTGGGAAAGTAATTGCTGGAATTGCAATCATCAAAGGTGCAAAGTAGGTCATTCCTTTTGTAACGGCTGTTTGGGCCGACTTTGGGGTACTCATCTGGCTGATATACGAACTAGCAAAAGTAAATACAGCAGCTAAAATTGGCATTAGGAAGTATGGATCTGCCTTACCTAACTCCATCCAGAGGAAATGGCCGGTTTGGAGTTCTGGTGTCCTGAAGATTGTCTGATACAGCGCAAACATGACAGGCAATTGAAGTAGCATTGGTAAACAGCCAGCAACCGGATTAACACCAGCTTCTGAGTATAACTTCTGTGTCTCTGCCTGCAGTTTTCTTTGCGTCTCCGCATCCTTCTCAGAATACTTCTTCTTCAGTTCCTCGATTGCGGGCGCCATATCTTGGGTTTTCTTCATGTTCTTAATGGACATTGCATTTAATGGCAATAGAACAACACGCACAATAATTGTAAAGATGACAATTGCCCAACCATATGAATTATTTACAAGTTGCGCAATCCAGAGCAAGAAGCTCGACATGTTATACAGGATATACTTATCCCAAAAACTACTACTGTTCGGATCGATTGGTCCATTAGTAGTAGAACAGCCAGTAAGAACTAATGCCAGTGCAACAATTGCTGCAAGCCCAACAAAGCGTTTTAAATTACGTTTAGTGAGAATCTTTTTCACTGATATTTTCCTCTTTATTTTCTTCCGGAAGAATTTTAGCCAACTTAAGTACATGTAGCAAATTTTGTCGTACCTGCTTCATATCATAATCACGAATGGAGGCGCGTGCAATAACTAAAAAATCTAATTCGGCAGGTATCTCGTCAATGACCTCGGTTAAAGTCGCTCTAATATAGCGTTTCAAGCGATTTCTCAGTACGGCAGTATGGCCAACTTTTTTTCCGACGGAAATGCCCACTCTAAAATGTGCTTGACCCGGTTTTTTAAGTTGGTAAATCACAAACCCCCGGTTTGCGACAGAATTCTTCTGGTCAAAAACTTTTTGAAAATCCAGCTCGGATTTAACACGGTATGATTTTTTCAACAGATTCAGTCCAATTCATATAAAAAAACCACTGAAGTCAGTGGCCTAAGCAGATAATACTTTTCTACCCTTACGACGGCGACGAGCTAATACTCTACGGCCGTTCTTTGTGCTCATCCGTTTCATGAAACCATGGACACGTTCACGATGGCGTTTCTTTGGTTGATAAGTTCTCTTTGTGGTCATCTTTTTGCACCTCCTGTTTAACTGAGTGCTTTCAAAGCTGATCCACTTAATATAGCGTGGCCACCTGAAGCACAATTGCCTGATAATAATATCATATCTACAGAGAAAAGACAAAATAAATTTGCAGAATTTTTCCACGTGTGGATAACTTTTTATTTATTTTAGCACTTTTTGCGTAAAACACAGGTTAATTTACAGGTTTATCCACAATTAACAGCGTGTATATATCTTTTTACACACACTGTGTATAAAGTATTTTAAATTATTCTCATCCTCCGCTACAACAACTTTTGTTTTCCACAAGAGTCTGCCAATAACTTTACTTTTTTGCAAAAAAATTTTGTTAATTGTGACTTATGCATATTTTTTTCCACAAGCCTGTGTACTTGTTGTTTTTTTTATTCACTTGTGGAAAACTATCGGTCAAACTGCTAAAATTAAGCTTGTGCATAAATAGAATGAACAGGCGGGGACCAAATTTGTTTGATTTAGTGAAATTCTGGCAATACTTTAATGATGAAATGCAAAAACGTTACAGTGAAGTTGCTTATAACGCCTGGTTTAAGAACACGCGCGCCATCACATTTAATCGGGACACAAATGAATTGCTGATTTCAGTGGAGACACCTGTTAGCAAAGGATATTGGGAGAAGAATCTTGCCAGCGTACTCATTCAAGAGGCGTATGCATATGCGTCACTCGAAATAGTACCCGTATTTAAAGTTAATGCAGCAGAATCAGGAACTGCGAAGATGATCGCCCCTGAACAAAACGATGACGGGATTGTGATTCAAAGAAGCGTCCAGACACCAAATGAATTTGCGCGTGACTTGAAACTAAATAGTAAATATACTTTCGATACTTTCGTTCAAGGTGAAGGAAATAAGTTAGCAGCAGGAGCTGCTTTGGCAGTCGCTGATAACCCTGGTAGTTTTTATAACCCACTCTTTATTTTTGGTGGAGTAGGGCTAGGTAAAACCCACTTGATGCAGGCAATTGGCCACCAAATGCTTGCTAATGATCCAGCAGCTAAGGTGGTTTATATTCAAAGCGAGACTTTCGTAAATGATTTCATCAACTCAATCAAGAATAAAACTCAGGATAAATTTCGCCATAAATATCGTGAATGCGATTTGCTACTAGTTGATGATATTCAATTTTTTGCCAGTAAGGAGGGGATTCAAGAGGAATTCTTCCATACTTTTGAAACTCTCTACAATGATCAAAAACAGATTGTGATGACTAGTGATCGACTACCAAACGAGATTCCGAGCCTCTCTGAACGGCTTGTTTCTAGATTCGCCTGGGGCCTTCAGGTAGAAATTACACCACCAGACTTAGAGACACGAATTGCTATTCTCCGTAAAAAGGCGGATGGAGAGCGACTCGAGATAGATGATCAAACCCTCGATTACATCGCAAGTCAAATAGACACGAATATTAGAAACCTCGAGGGCGCACTAGTCAAAGTACAGGCCCATGCTACAATAAAACGTGAGGATATCAATATTGACCTTGCTAAAGAAGCCCTCAGGAATTTACGAATAGTCCAAAAGAATAGAGGGCTTGAAATTTCGAAGATTCAAGAAGTTGTTGCTAATTATTTCCAAACCTCTGTAAACGAATTGAAGGGGAAAAAGCGTGTCAAGTCGATTGTAGTTCCCCGGCAGGTAGCGATGTACCTCACACGCGAACTAACTGATTTCTCACTTCCTAAGATTGGTCAGGAGTTTGGTGGTAAGGATCACACTACGGTAATGCACGCATATGATAAGATTCAAAAGGCAATTCAAACGGATGTGGAATTGAAAGGATCAGTTGCTGATTTACGCCAAATGCTCGATCGCTAGTTGTGGATAAGTTCAACTACTTTTCCACAGGTTATAAACAAGCACTTTCCTGTTTCCTTGTGTTATTTTCGACTTATGAACAAAATTAACAGGACCTACTACTATTACTACTTAAATAATATATAATTAATATAAACAAAGACACTGGAGGTCATTATGAAATTCGTTATCAACCGTAATTTATTTTTAGAAAATTTGAATAATGTGATGCGGGCAATTTCTTCTAGAACAACTATTCCAATATTAACGGGTATTAAACTGGATTTGTCAGAAGAAGAGCTAGTATTAACTGGTAGCGACACGGACATCTCTATCCAAATTAAGTTAGCAGCAAGCGAAGATTTACAAATTAGCACTACAGGATCAATTGTATTACCAGCCAGATTCTTTAGCGAGATTGTTAAAAAATTACCAGGTAAAGATTTTTCTTTTGAAGTTACTGAGAATTTCCAGACCCTGATTAAATCTGAGAATGCAGAATTTACGATTAACGGCTTAGATGCGAATAATTATCCGCGTTTACCAGAAGTTCAAAATGACGATAGCTTCACACTAGACAGTAAAGTTATTAGTGAACTGATTAATCAGACGACTTTTGCGGTCGCAATTCAGGAAAGTCGGCCAATTCTGACAGGTGTCCATTTCGCGTTTGCAGCAGGTAAACTTAAAGCTGTGGCTACTGACAGCCATCGCCTTGCTCAGAGAGAAATTGAATTAACCGATGGTCCAACAGGTGAGATGAACCTAATTATTCCTGGCAAAAGCCTAACAGAGCTATCCAGAATTATTGGTGAGACAAGCACAAAGATTAGTGTTAAATCTAGTGAAAATCAGATTCTGTTCGTAATTGGCAATATCTCGTTTTATTCACGTCTGCTAGAGGGTCATTATCCTGACACCGACCGTTTACTACCTGAAACATCAACCACTGATGTGACGTTTGATATTGCTACTTTATCTAGCTCGCTTGATAGAGCAAGTCTTCTGACACACGAAAGTAGAAATAACGTTGTGAAACTATCGATTAATCCACTGAATAATACGGTGGTAATCAAGGGTAATTCTCCTGAAATTGGTAACGTTGAGGAAGAGATTGCAGCTAAAGCCATGAGCGGGGATGAGCTAGAAATCTCATTTAACCCGGATTATCTTCGTGATGCCCTGCGTGCATCAATTACAGATCAAGTGTTGATGAAGTTTACACAGCCATTACGACCATTTACGGTGGTTCCTAATCAAGCTGATTTAAAATTTGTGCAGTTAATTACCCCAGTTAGAACGTTTTAATTAATATTTAGCTCTATTTCAGCCAAAAAGCCCTCGAAAAATTGGGGGCTTTTTATTATTATCGAATTTATTGTGTTTTTAGCGTTTTTTACCTCAAGTGGTGTAGGAATATTAACTTAGCTTAAAAGCGTTAAAAATAAGCAAAATATTTGATTTGATTTGTTATTCTTTCCTAAAAACGCTATAATTAAGTAGATTAAGTGGCATCGAAGGGGGCGGTTTTAATTACCAATTTTAAATTGAAGGGTGACTATATCACTCTGGCACAATTTTTAAAAGAACTAACGTATATTTCGTCTGGGGGACAAGCTAAATGGTTTCTCGCTGAGAATACCGTATACGTCAACGGCGAGAGTGAACAACGACGGGGCAAGAAACTGCACTCAGGTGACCAGGTAAAAATTGGCCAGGATGAATTTATGATTCAAGGATTGTTGGTAGATTAATGTATCTCTCGAAATTTTCACTTGAATTTTACCGTAATTACCCCAGCCTAGATGTTGATTTTTCGCGAGATGTAAATATCTTCTTGGGTCAGAATGCGCAGGGTAAGACTAATCTACTGGAGTCAATCTATTTTTTGGGATTAACGAGATCGCATAGAACCAGTAATGATAAGGAACTAATTGAATTTGACGCAGATTTTGCACGTATCAAGGGTCATCTGCATCAGAGTCAAATTGAACTTGATTTAGAGGTCAGGGTTACACCTAAAGGGAAAATAGCGTATATCAACCATTTGGAGCAGGCTAAGCTTTCAAACTATATCGGAAAGATGACTGCTATTTTATTTTCTCCGGAAGATTTAAATCTAATAAAGGGTTCGCCAGCGATTAGACGGCGTTTTATGGATTTGGAGTTTGGTCAAATTAGTGCTGAATATTTGTATTTTATTAGCCAGTATCGGCAAGTTCTGAAGCAGAAGAACAATTATTTGAAACAGCTTGCACTGAATAAAACAAAGGATTTAGTCTTCCTAGAAGTTTTATCCGATCAATTAGCTGGCTTAGGTGCTGAGATAGTTCATTATAGAATTAAATTAATCAATGAATTGAATACTAGGTCAAAGCTTGCTCATGAGCAGATAAGTGGAACAAAGGAAGAACTAGAACTAAAATATTCGGCCACTGGTATCGAAGTTGATGAATCAATGAGCGTCGAGAATTTATACCAGAACCTGCTTAGTGCTTATGAAACTAATCAGAGTAAGGAAATTAAGTCGGGTACAACATTGGTAGGACCCCACCGTGATGACCTGATCTTCTCCATCAATCAGCAAAATGCCCACTTATACGGTTCTCAGGGACAACAGAGAACCGTTGTCCTAAGTATTAAGCTCGCAGAAGTGCAATTAATTCATCAAATTACAGGAGAATATCCGATTCTGTTGTTGGATGATGTAATGTCAGAACTCGATGTGACTAGGCAAACCGCACTTCTAAATTACATTCATGGTAAAACACAGACTTTTATTACAACCACAGATTTAGCGGGCATTTCCTGGGAAATAATTCAAAAACCAAAAATTTTTAAGATAGCAAATGGTGTTTTAGCACCGTTTGAAAGCTAAGGAGTTTTATATGACTGAAGAAAATAATAAAAACGTTCTCGATGATATTGAACTGTTTGAAAAAGAAGCAGATAAGTATGATGCCAGTCAAATTCAAGTCCTCGAAGGGCTAGAAGCTGTCCGTAAGCGTCCTGGTATGTACATTGGCTCAACGAGCAGTCAAGGTCTCCATCATTTAGTATGGGAGATCATCGATAATGGGATTGATGAAGCACTCGCGGGTTTTGCTAGCGAAATCAACATCGAGATTGAGCCCGATAATAGTGTCACCGTTCGTGATGACGGACGTGGTATTCCTGTTGGTATCCAGAAAAAGACTGGTCGGCCTGCTCTCGAGACAGTTTTCACTATTTTGCATGCCGGTGGTAAGTTTGGCGGTGGCGGATATAAAGTTTCCGGTGGACTACATGGTGTAGGTGCTTCTGTAGTTAATGCACTCTCTGTTGAACTAGACGCAACTGTGACGCATGATGGCAAGAAATACTACATTGATTTCGAACACGGCAGAGTGCGGACTGAGATGAAGGTCGTAGGCGATGCGCCGGAAACGGAGCATGGCACGCTTGTGCACTTCCTCCCAGATCCTGATATTTTTACCGAGACGACAATCTTTGACGATAAAGTTTTGAAGACCAGAATTAGAGAATTAGCATTCCTTAACAAAGGCCTTAAGTTAACATTTACGGATAAACGTGCTGATACGGCCGAAAAGGTTGAGTATCACTATGAGGGTGGTATTCAGAGTTATGTTAGCTTCCTGAACAAGAACAAGGAACCACTTTTTGAGGAACCCATCTATGTAGAGGGTTCATTCGAAGGGATTAATGTCGAAGTAGCACTACAATACACGACTGGCTATCATTCCGAACTGATGACATTTGCTAATAACATTCACACGTATGAGGGTGGTACTCATGAAGCTGGCTTTAAAGCTGCTTTGACGCGTGTTATTAATGATTATGCTAAGAAGAGCGGCATCCTAAAGGAAAACGATGAGAAGCTTTCCGGTGACGATATTCGTGAAGGTTTAACTGCTGTTGTCTCAATCAAGCATCCGGATCCCCAGTTTGAGGGACAAACAAAGACTAAGCTCGGCAATTCAGACGCTAGGACCGCAACTGATCGGACCTTCTCTGATATTTTCATGAAATTCCTGATGGAAAATCCTACAGTGGCGCGGCAAATCGTCGAAAAGGGGCAACTTGCTGCTCGTGTTCGTGCTGCAGCAAAACGCGCACGTGAGGTTACCAGAAAGAAATCTGGCCTGGAGATTAGTAATTTACCAGGTAAGCTGGCTGATAACTCAAGTAAAGATCCTGAAATTTCTGAATTATTCATCGTTGAGGGTGACTCTGCCGGTGGTTCAGCCAAACAAGGACGCTCACGTTTGACGCAAGCTATTCTCCCAATCAGGGGTAAGATCTTGAATGTTGAGAAAGCCAGCATGGAGAAAATTCTGGCTAACGAAGAAATTAGGACGTTGTTCACTGCCTTGGGCACTGGTTTTGGTTCGGATTTTGATGTCTCTAAAGCAAGATATCATAAATTAATTATCATGACCGATGCCGATGTCGATGGTGCGCATATTAGAACGCTCTTGCTTACGTTATTCTACCGCTACATGCGGCCAATGATTGAAGCAGGATACGTCTATATCGCTAAGCCACCTCTGTATCAAGTAAGGCAGGGTAAATTAATTAAGTATATCGATTCTGATGAAGAACTAGACAGTTTCCTCGGAACTTTGCAACCAAGTCCTAAACCCGTTATTCAACGGTATAAGGGTCTTGGAGAAATGGATGCCGAACAGCTGTGGGAAACAACTATGAATCCTGAACACAGGCGATTAGATAGAGTTGACCCCACAGATGCGATTGAAGCTGACGAAGTATTCTCAATGCTGATGGGGGATCAAGTGGAACCACGGCGTGAATTTATTGAACAGAATGCGAAATTTGTTGAAAATATCGATGTTTAATGAGGTGAGTTAATGGATAATCTAAATGATCGTCGGATAGAGAACGTTAATCTGTCTGAGACGATGCGAACTTCCTTTCTTGACTATGCCATGAGTGTTATTGTCGCCCGGGCTCTGCCAGATGTTCGCGATGGATTGAAACCCGTGCAAAGACGTATTTTGTACGGAATGAATGAATTAGGAATTACGCCAGACAAGCCATACAAGAAGTCGGCCAGAATTGTCGGTGATGTGATGGGTAAGTATCACCCACATGGTGATTCTGCCATCTATGAAGCTATGGTGCGGATGGCACAGCCATTTAGCTACCGTAATATGCTGGTGGATGGCCACGGTAACTTTGGCTCAGTTGACGGTGATGGTGCTGCAGCCATGCGTTATACCGAAGCCCGGATGAGTAAAATTGCGGTTGAAATGCTCCGTGATATTAACAAAGATACGATTGATTACGTCGATAATTATGACGGATCTGAAAAGGAACCCGCTGTTTTGCCAGCCAGGTTCCCGAACCTCTTGGTTAATGGCGCAACTGGAATTGCGGTCGGAATGACCACCAATATTCCCCCACATAATCTTGTCGAGGTAATCAGTGCTATCCACATCATGATGGATAATCCTGATGCTAGTTTGGCTGAATTGATGGAAGTCCTTCCCGGACCAGATTTCCCGACTGGTGGTATTGTCATGGGTAAGTCCGGTATTAGGAGAGCTTACGAGACTGGCAAGGGTACGATTACCTTGCGTGCTAAAACTGAAGTTCAGGTTGAGAAGAATGGTCGAGAACGGATTATCGTTACCGAACTACCTTACATGGTCAATAAAGCACGTTTGGTTGAGAAAATTGCTGACTTGGCACGTGATAAGCGTCTTGACGGAATCGTCGATTTAAACGATGAATCTGATCGACAGGGAATGCGTATTGTAATCGATATCCGCCGTGATGCCAGTGCTAACGTTGTTTTGAATAATCTCTTCAAGGAAACACAGTTACAGACCAACTTTGGCTTCAACATGGTGGCTATCGTTGATGGTGCACCAAAGTTCTTGAGCCTGAAAGAAATCCTACAATACTACCTCAAACATCAAGAAGAGGTAATCACAAGGAGAACAAGGTTCGAATTAGCGAAGGCTGAGGCTCGAGCACACATTCTTGAAGGTTTGCGAATTGCGCTGGACCATATTGACGAAATTATTCGCATTATCAGAAGCTCTAAGACGGCTGAAGTGGCAAAGGAACAGTTGATTACGAATTATCAGCTGTCAGACAAGCAATCACAGGCCATTCTTGATATGCGTTTGGTTCGTTTAACCGGACTAGAACGTGACAAGATTGAGAATGAGTATAATGCGCTGATTGAGCAAATTACCGATTTTAAAGATATCCTGGCACATACAGAGCGTGTCGACAAAATCATTTATGATGAATTGCTTGAAATTCAAAGTAAATTTGGCGATGACAGAAGAACTGAATTACGTGTCGGAGAAGTGCTGAGCATCGAGGATGAGGACCTAATTGAGCGCGAAGATGTGCTGCTTACGTTGACTCATAACGGCTACATCAAGCGACTTCCTGTGGATGAGTTCAAAGTCCAGAACCGAGGTGGCCGTGGTATTCAGGGAATGGGTGTCCATGATGAAGATTTCATCGAGCATCTAATCTTCAGTTCTACACATGACTACTTACTCTTCTTTACCAACACAGGTAAGGTTTACAGTAAGAAGGCCTATGAAATTCCGGAATTTGGTCGTTCTGCCAAAGGAATTCCAATCATCAATCTATTGAACGTAGAGAAGGGTGAGCAGGTTCAGGCGGTAATCAATATTTCTGATACGAATACTGATAAATACCTGTTCTTCGTGACGAAATTGGGTACCGTTAAACGAACAGAGGTTGCTGAGTTCACAAACATCAGAAAGAGTGGCCTACGCGCCTTAACCCTTAAAGAGGACGATGAACTAAGTAATGTTATTCCGACTGATGGTAATCAGATTATCTTTATTGGGACACATCACGGCTACGCCGTTACGTTTAAAGAAACCGATATTCGTTCGATGGGTCGCACGGCTTCTGGTGTACGTGGTATTCGGTTACGTGATAATGATTACGTGGTTGGTTCAGAAGTATTACGGCCTGACTCAGAGGTGCTTGTAATCTCTGAAAACGGTTATGGGAAACGTACACCAAGTTCCGAGTATCCAGTTAAGGGTCGGGGCGGAAAAGGAATTAAGACAGCAAATATCACCGAAAAGAATGGTCCGTTGGCTGGAATTACAATTGTTGACGGGACGGAAGACTTGATGTTGATTACCGATGCCGGCGTGCTGATTCGTTTCAAGGTGGCAAACGTTTCTCAAACAGGACGTGCAACACTCGGTGTTAGACTAATTAGAGTGGATGATGGCACTAAGGTTGCCGGAATGACCAAGGTACCAGAAGACGATGAAGAAGCAGAGGTGGAAGTGGCTGATTCGCTTGATACTACCGTGGAAGATACTGCTACCACAACAGATGAATCTGTTTCTGAATCGGATGATTCTGAGAATATTTAATTTTAAAAAAGGAATAACCATACTTTTGCGTAGTTTATAATGAGCATTAGCTCGGATCGCGTGTAAAAGTTATGGTTTTTTTTTATTAGGTGTGTTAGAATTATGCACTGTGAGTAATTAGGCGGTTTTTTATATCGTCCTGCAAGCAATTGTAGTTTACTCCTTGCTCTTCTAATAGAGCCAATAGTCCAAAAGGAGGTGTCTAGTCATGGCAGAAACTAAGTACGAAATTACATATATCATCAAGCCAGATCTTGATGAAGAAAGTAAGAAAACTTTGATCGACCGTTTTGATAAGGTTTTAACTGATCAAGGT
This sequence comes from Amylolactobacillus amylotrophicus DSM 20534, assembly GCF_001434555.1. Taxonomy (NCBI): domain Bacteria; kingdom Bacillati; phylum Bacillota; class Bacilli; order Lactobacillales; family Lactobacillaceae; genus Amylolactobacillus; species Amylolactobacillus amylotrophicus. Next base: position 9,135 of record NZ_AZCV01000004.1, on the reverse strand, counting down.
GCAACAATAGTTGAGTCTAAAGACTGGGGCAAGAAGCGTTTTGCATATGAAATTAACAAATTCCGCGAAGGTACATACCATATCGTAGTTGTTACTTCAGAAAACGCTGATGCCGTGAACGAATTTGATCGTTTGTCAAAGATTGACGGATCAATTCTACGTTCAATGATCGTCAAATTAGAAGCTTAATTGTAAATTAGGGAAAAGGAGATATTAAGTATGATTAATAGAGTTGTACTTGTTGGTCGTCTTACACGTGATCCTGATTTACGAACTACAGGTAGCGGCGTTTCTGTCGCAACCTTCACTCTTGCAGTAAACAGACAGTTTACGAATGCGCAAGGTGAGAGAGAGGCAGATTTCGTTAACTGTGTTATCTGGCGTAAGTCCGCAGAGAACTTCTCGAACTTTACCAGAAAAGGCTCATTAGTTGGTGTTGAAGGACGAATTCAAACGCGTTCTTACGATAACAACGAGGGTCAGAGAGTTTACGTTACTGAAGTTGTTGTAGATAACTTCTCACTCCTTGAGTCGCGATCTCAAACTGAGTCACGTCGAAGTGGTGAAAATAACTTCAACGGTAACAGTAATCAATCATTTGGAAATAACGGATTTAATAATCAAGGTCAAACTCCTACAAATTCTGCACCAAAGGCTGATGATAGTAAACCTATCGATCCTTTTGCAGATTCTGGTAGTACGATTGACATTTCGGATGATGATTTACCATTTTAATTAAGAAAGGAATGTGATAGTCATGGCTCAACAAAGAAGAGGCGGTGGCCGTCGTCGCCGTAAGGTTGACTTCATCGCTGCTAACCACATCGAATACATCGATTATAAAGACACAGATTTGTTGAAACGTTTTATCTCAGAACGAGGTAAAATTTTACCACGTCGTGTTACTGGCACATCAGCAAAGAATCAACGTAAGTTGACAATTGCAATCAAACGTGCACGTATTATGGCATTGCTACCATTCGTCGCTGAAGACTAATGGTCGTTAAAACCCCTGACATTGTTGGGGGTTTTTGTTTTACCATAATTGACAACTAGCTGAAAACCAGATATTCTGCTGAGTATAAGCTGAAAATAGCGAGGAAGTAGCTCAACATGGGTAAAGAAATTATTGATGAATCAACTATCAAGAGAACCATTACCAGAATTACATATGAAATTATTGAACAGACCAAAGTGCTTGATGATGTTATCTTAGTCGGGATTAAGACCAGGGGTATTTACTTAGCTAGAAGAATCGCGCAACGAATCAGTGAGCTGGAATCAGTGAGCGTCCCCGTGGGTGAGCTCGATATCAAGCTTTATCGGGATGATGTGCATGTGCCCGACAATCACCGCTTGCCCGACGTGAATGGCAGCAGTATTAAAAGCACAATTACCGATAAACATGTTATTCTGGTTGATGATGTCATCTTCACAGGAAGAACCATTCGTGCAGCACTTGATGCCTTGATGGATCTTGGCCGGCCAAAGAAGATTAGTCTCGCTGTCCTAGTGGATCGCGGTCACAGAGAGCTGCCTATTCGAGCAGATTTTGTGGGCAAAAATATTCCCACATCCTTGACGGAACAGATTCAGGTCGAGCTATCTGAGGTAGATGGGACTGATAGGGTCTCGATTTTAAAAATAGCGCAATAATTGATTCACGTGAAACATTTTGACGGCTGGGACCGTCTTTTTTTAATCTGAATTAACATGCTATTGTATGGTAAAATCAGTATTGGTATCAGCGTTTTTATTTAGAGAAGGACATGGGATAAATTGAAGAATTTCTTTAAGAATATCGAACTACCATCTTTCATCAAAGATTCGAGATTGATTGTTTCAACAATTACTATTCTGGTACTTTCTTTAGTGGGCTCCATTATTGGATTTATCATTAGCCCGTTGTACGGAATAGCTATGTTACTGCTATTTATCCTCATTGCGGTCACGATTTTCTTTGCGGCGTATATTCTATCGCAGAATGCCACGGACTTCGTCTCCAACTTGAGTTATCGGATTAAGCGCGGTGAACAGGAAGCATTGATCAAGATGCCAATTGGAATCTTGCTGTTTGATGAGGATAATCAGGTTCAATGGGTAAATCCTTACCTGCAGCTCTATCTCAGCAATAAAGATGTCATTGGTAGAAAAATAGAGTCCGTTGATGATGAATTAGCGAAGTTAATGGACAAGGCGCTTCATAGTAATACTTCAGCAAATCAAGTTGTCCGTTGGGGTAAACGCCAATTTGAGATGAGTGTGCAGGAGGATTTGGGTGTTCTATATCTTCTTGATGTTACACGCTATGCACTCATCGAGGAACGCTATAATGCGGAGCGAATTGCTATCGGTCAAATATTCCTAGATAACTATGATGAACTCTCACAGTCGATGGATGACCAGGCAATAAGTGCGATGAATTCGTACGTTACAGGTACACTGAGCGATTGGGCAAAACAGTATGAGATGTATTTAAAGCGGATAGATGATGATCATTTCATTATTCTGGCCCACGCGCAGAATTTGGCAAAAGTTGAGAAAGATAATTTCTCTATTTTGGACAAAATTCGTAATGATACATCGAAACAAAACTATCCCGTCACACTTTCTGCAGGTTTCTCATTTGGTGAGACTAGCCTGAATGAATTAGCTACACAAGCCCAACGAAATCTTGACTTGGCCCTTGGTTGTGGTGGTGATCAGGTTGTTGTTAAAGAGCACGATAAGGATGCACGTTTCTACGGGGGCAAGTCCAATCCAATGGAAAAGCGGACTCGTGTGCGTGCTAGAATGGTTAGTCAGGCTCTTCAAGAACTTTTTAAAGATGTAGACCATGTGTTTGTTGTCGGCCATAAGTCACCAGACTTAGATTCTATTGGTGCAGCCCTCGGAATTACCCAGATTGCTAAGATGAATAAGAAGGACGCGCACGTCGTCTTGAATCAGGACCAAGTTAATTATGATGTTAAGCGGCTGATTGACGGGATTCATGCTAGCGATAAGGACGAACAAAAGGTATTCATTAATTCTAATCAGGTTCTAGACCTAGCTACTGACAAGTCACTACTTGTAATGGTGGACCACTCGAAACAAAGTATTACTTACAATAAGGATCTCTATGATAGACTACAAAACAGGGTTGTGATTATCGATCATCATCGGCGTGGCGAAGAATTTCCAGAGAACCCGATTTTGGTTTACATTGAGCCGTACGCTTCGTCAACCTGTGAGCTGGTGACCGAAATGCTTGAATATCAGCCAAAGGGTAACAGTAGCTTGACTAAGCTTGAAGCGTCAGCAATGCTGGCCGGTATTACGGTTGATACCAAGGCGTTCTCTTTGAGAACGGGTACCAGAACATTTGATGCTGCGAGTTATCTACGTTCAGTTGGTGCAGATAATGCTATTGTGCAGTCGCTATTGAAGGAAGATCTAAATAGCTTTATCCAGCGAAATCACCTTATTTCGAGTATCGAAATGATTCAGCCAAATATTGCACTTTTGGTTGGTGAGGAGGACAAAAGTTACGACCCAATTATTGCGGCTCAGGCTGCAGATACGGCGTTGTCACTTGAGCATATTGATGCTTCATTTGTCATCACGCATCGCAATAAGGAGACTATTGGTATATCGGCTCGTTCCCTTGGCAAAATCAATGTTCAGGTAATTATGGAACGCTTGGGTGGTGGGGGACATTTATCAAATGCTGCTACACAGCTTAAGTTCGTCACAGTTGACCAGGCGAGATCAAAATTACTCGCTTCAATTAACTATACAGAAGATGAAGAAGAGTAACTGAGGAGGAAACAAGATGGAAGTAATTTTTATTAAAGACCTACGTGGCAAAGGAAAACGCGGTGAAGTTAAGAACGTGCCCGATGGTTATGCAAATAATTTCTTAATTAAAAACGGCTATGCTAAAGAGGCCACAGTTCAGGCAAAGAGAGAGCTTGCCGGCAAACAAAAGGCTGAGCAAAAAGCGTATGAAGAAGAGAAACAAGAAGCGATTAAATTGAAGTCCTTCCTGGAAGACGATAAGACAGTGGTTCAAATTAAGTCAAAGGCTGGCGAAGATACTAGGCTGTTCGGTTCCGTGCCAAGTAAGCAAATTACTGAAGCATTGCAACAACAATTCGATGTTAAAATTGATAAGCGGAAGCTCAATTTACCGGAGCCGATTCGAACACTAGGATACACAAATGTGCCAGTCAAGCTATTTCCAGGTGTAGAAGCAAAAATCAGAGTTCACATTACTGCGCAATAATGCGTAGTTTTTAATTTTAGTAGGTTTAAAAAATGGATAATATTGTTAATTCAAATGTTCCACGAGATATTGAAGCAGAGAAATCAGTTTTAGGTGCTATTTTTCTGCGGCCTGATTCCCTAATCGAAGCTGCCGAGGAGTTGGTACCCGAGGACTTCTATCAACGAGCACACCAGATAATTTTCGCAGCCATGCTGAACTTAAATGCAAATGATGTTGAAATAGACGCCATTACTATTCAAGACGAGTTGAAACGCAACAATCAGTTAGAAGATATCGGCGGAATCTCTTATATCATTGACCTGGCACAAATGATTCCAACGGCTGCCAACGTGGTTTTCTACGCAAAAATAGTTAAAAGAAAATCGTTGATGCGTAACTTAATTGCTACATCGCAGAATATCATTACCAATGTACTTGAAGAAAATTCTGATATTACCACGATTTTGGATGATGCCGAGCGAAGCATTTTAAATGTTGCACAGGATAACAATCAATCCAGCTTTAAGCCAATTCATAATGTGTTGGATAGTACGATTAATGATTTGAGTATGATACCTGCTGACGGAAACATGATTACTGGTCTCGCAACGGGCTATCAGGCACTGGACAAGTTGACAACTGGGTTTCATGAAGATGAGTTAATTATCCTGGCTGCACGTCCTGGTGTTGGTAAGACTGCTTTTGCGCTCAATATCTGCCAATTTGTTGGTATTCAAACCGAGAAAACAATTGCAATTTTTAGTCTCGAGATGGGTGCGGAACAACTTGTCCAGAGAATGTTATGTGCCGAAGGATTGATTGATTCAACTCATCTCAGAACTGGGCAGTTGAGCGAGGAGGAGTGGCGTAATCTCGTTGTTGCTGCTGGTTCGCTTGACAAAACAAATATTTTTATCGATGATACACCGGGCATCAAAATGTCAGAGATCCGTGCTAAAACTCGTCGTTTGGCTAAAGAAAAAGGCAATCTTGGTCTCGTGGTCATTGATTATCTGCAATTGATCGAGGGTAATCACCGTGAGAATCGGCAGCAAGAGGTATCGGATATTTCGCGACAGTTGAAGAAATTAGCAAAAGAGCTCCATGTACCAGTAATTGCGCTCTCCCAACTTTCTCGGGGAGTTGAACAACGACAGGATAAGAGACCAGTCTTGTCCGATATCCGTGAATCTGGCTCTATCGAACAGGATGCCGATATTGTGGCGTTCTTGTACCGGGATGATTATTATCGTAGTGAAGGTGAGGAGAACTCGGATAATCCGGGAGCTGCACCTAATGAAGATCCAGATACGGGAATTGTTGAAGTAATCCTAGAAAAAAACCGTTCCGGCGCACGCGGAACAGCAAACTTAATTTTTACTAAATCGCACAACAGATTCTCTAACATGGATACAACACATGAGCCATACTAATGCCGGCTACTTAATCAGTCTTATTGTTGAATGGTGAAACATTCGGAATATTCCTACGAATATTCTGGACCAATTCATCGATAATTTTATGGGCCACCAGCCTGGTGGCGGGATTAAGCGCCAGATAAGCTTTACTTAGTTGAAGCGCGCCAATAAATTTATTGCGCATCAGTTGATCAACTTGCGTAATGTTAATCTCGGCAAAAGCATCGAATAACGAGGACCACAGTGCTTCGCGCTGATCTGGCGGAACATCTTCTAGCCAATCTTTGATTGCTTGGTCAATGATATTACTGCTGGTCTTTAACTTATCAACTTTAACGAAACTATTACGTACAACATTCCAGGTGACGGGATTGTGTTGTAATAGTATTTTTTTGTCCGATTTAATAATATTCAAAGGTTCCGAGTGATTGAGCATCAAACCAAAGATGGACCCTTGGGGTACAAAAGACCTTACTTTTTCGATAATTGCTTGAAATCCTGGGGTAGCCATTATTTCTTGCACAAAGCCAGGTCCATCGAAATTATAGATTTGTTTAATCTGACTTTGGACGGATGGCGGCGTGTAGGCGCCAGCGTAGATGGCAAAGTTTCCGCCTTTTGAGTGTCCTGTAAGGATAAATTTCGAGTGTGGGTGCTGGGCTGTCTGTTCCGCCAGGTATTTTGCCGCAACTTGTTGCCCTTCAATCTTATTTGAATAGCTCATCGTCATATCCTCACTCCAACCAATCATTGTGTGATCGGTTCCGCGGTAGCTAATAATCAGTTGGTGTGGGCGAATTCTAAATGTAACCGCCGTGAATTGCATTGCTGGATTTTGACGGGATTTCGACATATAGTCGATCACATTGATATCTGCAAAACGGGGACTGTAGATAATCAATTGAAGTGTCAGTTGCGTTTGCTGATCCAAGGTCTGGATTAATTGTCGATTATTTAATAGCAATTTCGCAATATCTCCTAGTTTGATTGAACTACGGTATTTCAAGTATTGTTCAATTGGTAAGTACGATATTGTTGCTAAAATTGCTGCATCAACTTCATTTAGTGGATTCACTGTAAAGGAGAGATCACCGCGCCAGCGTAAATAATCGAGAAAGTTAGCCATATTCCGTTACCCCCATTCATACCGTTGATTATAGCTTATAAACGAAAAAAATGGAAAATAGCAGTTAATAAAAAACAAACTTCTGATTATAGAAGTTTGTTTAATTTGGACGCTAAATTATTATTTGGATTGTCTCCAACCCATTAATTGGCTCATTAATTTTGATTAGACTTCCGTCGTGAATTAAATTAATTTCTTTTTCTTCAAAATAATTTCCTGATCGTTTTATAATTTTTGCGTTTGTCTGGAGAACCTTCGTCGCCGGATGCCAGATTATCTGATCATAGTCATCGATGGTGAAGTTACTAATCCATATAATATTACCGGTAGAATTAACGTTTAGTTTTACATTAGGCATATTCACCAGGTAGTCCACGCTTGTGATTCCTGTTAAAATTTGCTGGTACAGCCCTTGTTTATAGCCAACATATTGTGATTCCCAACCGTACTTTAAATCTTGATTCATTGGCATAACTATAATGTGCTTGTCGATAACGGCCATTACACTACCCAGACTCTGATCGGTTGAATTATATGCAGAAGTCCAGATATCTACGTCTGCCTTGGGTTGGTATTCGAGCTGTAGATAGTCACCTGTATGTTGAAGCATGGTGATGCGGGGATTTTTAACTCCCTCAATCGACTTATTATCTGCTTGCTCAAACGACTGAAATCCCGTGCGGACATTGTGCCATTCACTTGAGCGTAGATGAAGTAGCTCTGCCCCAAGCCCGCGATCGATGATTACCTGAATTGATTCACCATCTAGTAAGACGATGTTATTTCTGATGATATCAACGATTGCATCGTTAGCGAAATTTCGTAAAAGTTGGCCACTTATTGCAAGTACTTGGTTTTTAAATTTTGTCTTAGCACTCGTTGGAATTACCGTAGTAGAGAAACCAAATGTGCTGAGTAGGGCAGTCCAGTTTTGCTCGTGTGGGAGGAGTTCTGTAGGATCTATTCCTTTATCTGTCTGTATTGTGAATCCGGAATCCTGATTTACGAGAATCTTGATTCCGCGAATCTGCTGCATTTTCAACCGATGCTCAGATATTTTCTCAATAAATGGTTTGATTCTTGCCAGCATTTTGGCATAACCATAGGATTCATTAATTCCGTTGCCGATCATGTCAAATAGATTCAATAATATTCCACGCGCACCAACTAACGCAGTAGTTTCTATTTGAAATTGTGTGAACTTAACGGACTTGACGAAACCTGAATACATATAGTTCTCTAATTCTGGATAAAGCACAGCTTCATCGCCTAGGTAGGCAGCGGTAATTCTGGTGTATTCTTCAAAAACTCGTCCATATTTTAATGGTGAAATTTCATTGTATGCTGGAAGGTGCGGCCGAGCAACACGTGGATGACCAGCACCAACCAAATTGTCGAATAGAGTGAGCCAGTCACGGCCTTCCATTGCATGCCAATTGGGAAAACTAGTCATGAGAGCAAGGTTTGTTTCACGTGAAACCGCATGAACTGCCTGCTCAATTTGACTAACAGTGTCAATCATCTCTTGCCGTGCAGTTGCAAGATAGACGTGACGAGCCTCTGTTGGCTGCCCCGATTGTAAGACCTCCTTAACGAAAGCTGCACGTGAAATTAGGAGACCTAGTTTCTCCTGATAGATTTTCATGTGACGGTCGCAGAAGCAAGCAAGTTTAAGTGGGGTGTGGTTGTAATGCCGGAAATCATCCTCCAGCCAGAGTTCTTTTGGGTGGAGTGTGGCATATTGGGCATAGCGTGCAGCTAAATAATCTCGCCAGCGTGGATCTGCAGGGCAGCCCATTGAAGTAGCCTTTCTACCATTAATGTCTACTAGGGTATCGAAACCAATTTCTGGATTTACTGTTTGGCCCCGATCGGAATGCATGATGGTCGTCCAAGGATTAAGGCTGGTTGTGACGCCCAGCTGTGCAAGTCGTTCCTGCAAAGGAATAATTGCGTCGAGCCAGGCCTGTGTTTCCGTCTGAGTCAGATGACTGGCGTTTAGTTCCTCTGGATTAATGAAAAAGGCGACGTTGTCAATCTTGGCGTCTTTAACGAAATTAATGAACTTTTCGTCTTTCTCTGGTGTATTGGTTCGTGGATCAATTGTGTATCGTAATGAATAAATGAAATTTGTCATCAAGCAAAACCCTCAACTTAATATATTAAATGTAACCATTTTCATAATACCATTTTGCTTTTTAATACTCAATTATAATTGGCAAAATAAAAAACGGCTAAAAGGCCGTTTTTGAAGTGCCCCATAATTGTTAGACAAATAATCTAACAATTATGGGGTATTTTCTATGACTAAATATTCAACTGATTTAAAAATTGAGGTGGCA
>NZ_AZCV01000003.1:49126-122117 GCF_001434555.1 Amylolactobacillus amylotrophicus DSM 20534 | reverse complement strand
ACTAAAAGGCATGACTCCGAAAGAATTTCGAAATCATGCCTCAAAAAATATTGCCTGATTTTAATTATTTATCTGTCCACTTGACACGGAGTAGCTCCAACATAGCTATTTTCTTCGAGGTAGCAAAAGAAACAAAATAGAAATATTGCTCTACTTGAGGATGTTGTAAGTAAATTAATGCAGAAGATTACGTTACCCAAACAAAATAAAGATCATCCGCTGGGTGGTGATTATACCTGTTTCTAGCGAGAATTGGATCGCATTGTGAATTGTTTTGAAAAAAACTATGTCCTCGTAAAGCGGGACATGGTTTTAATTTGTATTATTTTAGCTGCGCAATATTTTCTTTAATTGAGCCAGCGAAGACGTATGAACCGGCGACTAGGACGTTTGCACCAGATTTTTTGCACTGACTACCCGTCTTATCGTTGATACCACCATCAACCTCGATATCGTAGCCATAATAGTTCTGGGCCTTTAATTCGGTGACTTCCTGGACCTTCTCGAGCATATCGGGAATGAATTTTTGTCCGCCAAAGCCAGGGGTGACGGTCATAATTAAAACCTGATCGGCGAGCGGGAGCAGGTCACGGTAAGCGGCGATCGCTACGCTTGGGTCAAACGCGATTCCGGCTTTCTTGCCTTGCTCATGGATATGCTCAATTAAGCGATAAGCATGCCGGGTCGTCTCGGGATGGAAGGTGATAATATCGGCGCCTGCCTCCATCAATGAGTCGATAATCGCCTCTGGTTGCTCCGCCATCACGTGGCAGTCCAGGGTGAGGTCTGTATGCGGGCGTAAATCTTTGACGTACTTTGGTCCGAAGTTGATATTGCTAACGTAATGGCCGTCCATAACGTCAACGTGGAGATAGTTCGCACCAGCAGATTTAATTTCTTGCAGCTGTTTTTCGAGTTGAAAGGTATCAGAACTTAGTAGGGAAGGTGCAATGATTGTCATAATTATTCCTCCTGATGAAAAAAGAGAGCGATTGGCCTGTAGACAAGCTTGCTCTCTTTTATTGTAGCTATTTATGGTATAAATGTAATTAACTTTACTAATTTTTTTCTCCTAAGTCGCTAGTACTCAGAAGCTAACCGTGGTGCGTCACACTCTAATCTAATTGTTTCCACTGCCAGCCCTCAACCTCAGGCAGATCAGTACCTTCCTCGTGGATGAAGTCCTTGTGGTGTGCCAACTTGGCATCCATTGCAGAGCTGAATTCACCAGCCGCTGCTCCATAAACCATGTCGGCCGCATCTTGTGCTAAGTGGAAACGGTCGAGTTCATTCATGACCCGGATATCGAACGGCGTAGTGATATCGCCGTCTTCACGGTAGCCGTGGACGTGTACATTTCTGTTGTGGCGGCTGAAGAAAATATCGCGGATTAAGCCTTCGTAACCGTGGAATGCAAAGATGACTGGCTTGTCCTTTGTAAAGTATTCGTCAAATTCCTCGTCACTCAGACCACGTGGATTGAGTGATGGGTGTTGCAACTTCAACAAGTCGACCACGTTTATGAAGCGAATCTTCAAGTCGGGGAATTGTTCGTGCAGAATACTTATGGCTGCCAAACTCTCAAGGTTAGGCTCGGTCCCGGCTGCTGCGATGACGAGGTCTGGTTCCGAATTGCCGTCGGTACTTGCCCAGTCAATAATCTTCAGACCCTTGTCGACCAAGACTTCAGCCTCTTCAACTGAGTAGAATTGTGGCCGTGGGTGTTTTGAAGTGACAATCAAGTTGACCTTTTGTTCGCTTGCAAATGCCTTATTAGCCACTGCCAAAAGGGTGTTGGTGTCTGCCGGTAGGTATTCCCTAATGTATTCTGGCTTCTTGTCCGCTAAGTGACCAAGTACGCCCGGATCCTGGTGGGTGTAGCCGTTATGGTCTTGTTGGAATGAAGTTGATGTATCCACAATATTGAGTGACGGATACTTCTTGCGCCAGCTTTGTTCGTCTGCTTTCCTAATCCACTTGAAGTGTTGGGTAAGCATTGAGTCAACCACACGCAGGAAGGCTTCATAACTTGAGAAGAAGCCATGACGCCCAGTGAGGACGTAGCCCTCGAGCCAACCCTCGGCCTGATGCTCTGACAGTTGCGAATCGATTACCCGACCTGCAGGTGCCATAAACTCATCATTGGGTGTTTTAATTTCCTCGAGCCATTGCCGATTTGTTGCATCAAACAAATGATTTAGTCTGTTGGACATCGTCTCATCTGGTCCGAACACCCGGAAGTTATCTGGGTTCAGCTTGATGACATCACGGGCCCATTTACCGAACTCAATCATATCTTGGCCTTCGACTTTACCAGGCGTGCTGTTGCCGAAAGTATAATCTTTCCAGTCTGGCAACTTTAATGCACGTGGGTTAACGCCACCGTTGACGATGGGGTTCATTGCCATTCTCTTGGTACCGGTTGGTGCAATAGCCTTAATTTCTGGCTTGACTGTGCCGTTCTCATCGAAGAGTTCTTCTGGGCCGTAAGACTTCAGCCAATCTAGCAGTGCATCAACGTGTGTCATGTCTGTTTGGTCGACTGGAATTGGTACCTGATGAGCTCTAAATGATTTCTCAATTGGCTTGTTGGCCCATTCGGTTGGTCCAGTCCAGCCTTTTGGTGCACGGAAAACGATCATTGGCCAAATTGGGCGTGTTGGATCATTCTCTGTTCGTGCATGTTCTTGAATGGCTTTAATCTTCTCAACCGCTTCATCCATTGCCTGAGCCATGACGGGATGCAATGCTTGAGGGTCATCTCCAGTAACAAAGATAGGCTCCCAGCCCATTCCTTCGAAGTACTTGCGTAATTCCTCATCCGTTTTTCTAGACAAAATAGTTGGGTTCGAGATCTTAAATCCGTTAAGATCAAGTATAGGGAGTACGGCACCGTCATTGATTGGGTTGATGAAAGTGGTTGACTGCCATGACGTTGCCAGTGGACCTGTTTCGGCCTCACCGTCACCAACGACAACCGCAGCAATTTCGTCTGGGTTATCGAAGATGGCACCAACACCATGTGAAAGAGAGTAGCCGAGTTCGCCGCCCTCGTGCATTGAACCTGGCGTCTCTGCAGCAGCATGGGATGCTACACCACCTGGGAATGAGAATTGTTTGAAGAGTTTCTGCATCCCTGGTGCATCTTCCGTAATATCGGGGTAGATTTCAGTGTACGAACCATCAAGGTAGGAGTTTGAGACCATGACTTGGCCACCGTGACCCGGACCTTCGATATAGAACATGTTCAAATCGTATTTGTTAATTACGCGGTTTAGGTGGGCATAAATAAAGTTCTGCCCAGCAATAGTACCCCAGTGGCCAAGTGGGTGAATTTTCAAATCGCTGGCCTCAACTGGCCGCCGTAATAATGGGTTATCTTTCAGGTAAAGTTGCCCAACAGAAAGGTAGTTGGCTGCGCGGAAATATTTGTTCAACCGCTCAAAGTATTCCGGTGATGAATAATCAGTTGTTGCTGTCATTAATTGACCTCCACAAAGTTAAATCACTTTTTATTATGTTTACTATTTCAGTATATTAGGCTTTAAAATAAAATGCAACCATTTTGAAAATTGGTTCGTCCCAATTTAATTTTGGGTGCAAAAAAATAATATGATAAAGGATAAACTTTAGTTAGCTATCTTGAAAATATACTTAGAATAAGTAAGCAAATTGGCTTATAAATGTAGATGAATGATTATGACAAAAAGAATTGAAAAAATTGCAAAGATTTACAGATGGGTGAATCCAATTTGGGTATTCTTGATGATTATTTTAAGAAATAAAATTTTTACTATTTCTTCCCTGGTAATACAATTCTTGCTTTTAGTAGTTCTATTTTTCTTCTATAGAAGATACAAGTCAACTAATCAAGAAGATAATCACTACACCAGGAAACCAGTTGATGGTTTGGTTTCCGGAATAGTTGTCTTCATAGTACTATTTACTATTGGTGCTATTAGCTTGCTAAGATGGGTCTAACAAGATAGTTTTGTATATCAAATAAGACCCTTTAAATATATCTAACTATTAAGATCTCTTGGGCTACCATAAGAGGTCTTTTTTGATTGCAGGTTATTATTCCTCGGTAGCCACAAACGTATTGTATTTCATGTATTTGTAATGGAGCCGCATCTTAGAGTATTCAAACGGTGTACCGTCATCCAGGAAGAAGATACCGGCCATCGTGCCCACTGGTTCGGTAGGTGCAAGCGCCAATAGCTCCCGATCCTCTGTCGTCGATGGCTCGGCCGCGATGGTGAGGTAGGCTTTTGACACTAACTTATTCTCTGTCGTCTCCATGTAATTAAAGATGGAGTTTGAGACGACGTTCGGTCCGATATTTGGCGCCAGCTTGATTGGAATATAGCCTGTTTCGATCATGAAGGCCACGTCGTCAAATAGGCGGAGGCGCTTAATCTCGTAGACAAAGTCGTCCGCATTTAAGAAGAGATTCCGAGCCAGCTCTGGGTCAGGGTGGACCACGTTAAAGCTGAGCAGCTTAATCCGTGGCACTTTACCGGAAATTTGAAAGCTATCCGTGACACCGAGATTGCGCCCGGTGTTGTAGTGGAAGATAGAATCATTCTTCAAGTAAAGCGGGTTAATGAAGGTTCCAGATCCCCGCTTTTTGAAGATGGCGCCTTCGTCAGCCAGGATATTCAGCGCCCGCTTAACACTGGAGCGGCTGACCCCATAGGATTCACTCAATGCACGTTCCGTTGGCAGCTTTAAGTTCTGATACTGGCCCGCTTTGATATTCTTCTTTAGTTGTTGGAGCAATTGTCGATACACGAGATCTGCCACAGATGTTGCCTCTTTTCATTAATAAGCACAATATACTGTAATTTGAAATTATTTGCAAAAAATCAATTGGTCTAGATTGGCCCACCTGATTGACCTGTGGTCAGAGTAGCGCCTCGGGTATGAAATTAGCTCAGAACATCACATGCGTTTTGCGGAACAAATCTTTGTCCAAAATGGGTCTGGTATAGTAATATTTCAGTATGGATGAAAACGTTTACCGTGTTGTAACTAAAAAGGAGTAAATAATGGCTAAAACGTATGTAATGGCAATAGATGAAGGAACGACAAGTACCAGAGCGTTAATCATTGACCACGATGGGAACAAGGTGGCGGATTCACAGCGTGAATTCCCACAGTACTTCCCGAAGCCAGGCTGGGTGGAACATAATGCAAATGAAATCTGGAATGCCGTCTTATCGACAATCGCCGGGGCATTCATCAATTCTGATATTCGCCCAAGCCAGATTGAAGGTATCGGAATCACGAATCAACGTGAGACAACTGTGATTTGGGACAAGGAGACGGGCGTACCAATCTACAACGCGATTGTGTGGCAATCTCGCCAGACCAACGAAATATCCGATTCCTTGAAGGATCAAGGTTACCAGCAGCTAATCCGTGACAAAACCGGGCTTTTGATCGATTCATACTTTAGTGCAACCAAAATTCGCTGGATTTTGGACCACGTACCGGCCGCCCAGGAGCGCGCCGAGAAAGGTGAGTTGCTATTTGGCACAATCGATAGCTGGCTCGTCTGGAAGCTCACAGGCGGCGTTCACGTCACCGACTACACGAACGCTAGTCGGACGATGCTCTTCAATATTCACGACCTCAAGTGGGATGACGAAATTCTCGAAATCTTGAATATTCCAAAGGCCATGCTGCCGGAGGTGAAGAGTAACTCGGAAGTGTACGGTGAGACGATGGAGTACCACTTCTACGGCAGTAAGGTGCCCATCTCGGGCATGGCAGGTGACCAGCAGGCCGCTTTGTTTGGTCAACTAGCGTTTAAGGACGGAATGGTCAAGAACACTTATGGTACTGGTTCGTTTATCGTGATGAATACGGGCACGAAACCAACTGTGTCGAATAACAACTTGTTGACGACCATCGGCTACGCTATCAACGGCGAGGTGCACTACGCCCTTGAAGGCTCGGTGTTTGTAGCGGGTTCCTCAATTCAGTGGCTTCGCGACCAAATGAAGTTGGTGGCGACTTCGCCGGAGTCGGAAGAGGCAGCGAACAACTCAACGAGTAACGACGAGGTCTATGTTGTGCCTGCATTTACTGGGCTGGGTGCGCCGTACTGGGATGCAGATGCCCAGGGTGCCGTGTTTGGCTTAACGCGCGGGACAACACGCGAAGACTTCATCAAAGCAACCTTACAATCGATGGCCTACCAGACTAGAGACGTGGTCGATACGATGAAACTAGATTCGGGAATTGATATTCCTGCACTGCGTGTCGATGGCGGGGCAGCTAAGAACGACTATTTGATGCAATTTCAGGCAGATATTTTAAACACACCAATTGAGCGGGCCGAGAATTTGGAGACGACGGCGATGGGTGCGGCATTTCTTGCGGGTCTAGCCGTTGGTTTCTGGCATGATACTCAGGAACTAGAGCAAATTTTCAAGGTTGGTCGTGTTTTTGAACCGGAAATGGCAGAACAGAGAAGGGAGAATCTCTACTCGGGCTGGAAGCTAGCGGTGAAGGCAACGCAGGTCTTTAAGCATACCGCCTTACCCAAAGAGGATTAATTAACAGAAGAAGTGGCAATGAATTTGGATTGAAAGCTTTTAAACGGGGTAAAAATCATGAAATTTTCAAGCGAAACACGGACAGCAACAATCGAGAAATTGAAGAAGACAGAGCTAGATTTATTGATTATTGGTGGTGGAATTACTGGTGCTGGGGTAGCGATTCAGGCTGCCGCATCTGGCATGAATACCGGATTGGTAGAGATGCAAGACTTTGCCGAGGGCACAAGCTCACGCTCGACCAAATTGGTTCACGGTGGAATTCGTTATCTCAAGACGTTTGATGTAGGTGTCGTGAGCGACACCGTCAAGGAGCGGGCAGTTGTGCAGGGCGTTGCGCCCCACATCCCGAAGCCGTTCCCAATGCTCCTGCCCATCTATGATGAACCAGATTCAACCTTTGATATGTTCAGCGTTAAGGTAGCGATGGACTTGTATGATCAACTGGCTGGTGTCACGGGAACCCAATATGCTAACTACATCATTGATAAGAAGGAAGTCCTTCAACGTGAGCCGAACTTGAAGACTGAGCACCTAGAGGGTGCGGGCGTCTACCTGGACTACGTCAATAATGATGCCAGACTTGTAATTGAGAATATCAAAGAGGCTGCGGAGCTTGGTGGACTGATGGTGAGTCACGTTGAAGCGATTGGCGTGGAACATGCGGGCGGCAAGATTAGTGGCCTAAAGGTACGAGACAACCTGACGAATGAGGAGTTTGTAATTCGTGCAAAGTTCTTCATCAATACAACAGGACCTTGGGCTGAAGAGTTCCTCAAGTTAGACGACCGAGATGGTGCCGGCTTGAAGTTGCGTCCAACTAAGGGTGTGCACCTAGTGGTTGACGAGGCGAAGCTGAAGGTGCCACAACCGACATACTTCGATACGGGGATGCAAGACGGGCGGATGGTATTCGTTGTTCCGCGAGAAGGTAAGACCTACTTTGGTACGACAGATACAGACTTTAACGGCGACTTTAAGCATCCAAGAGTAGAACAGGAAGATGTTGATTACTTATTAGGCGTTTTGAATAACCGTTACCCAGATGCACATATTAGGCAAGAGGATATTGAGGCCAGCTGGGTTGGCTTGCGGCCGCTGATTGCGTCAAATAGTGGATCCGATTATAACGGTGGCGGGGCCAATGTTGGTAAGGTTTCTGATGCCAGTTTCCAGAATCTGGTGAATATTGTCCAAAAGTATGAGGCACAGGAAGCATCGAGAGATGACGTCGAACATGCAATTAGTAGGCTGAAGACTGCACGGGCAGAAAGAACTGTGACCGCATCGCAGGTATCGCGCGGTTCGGAGCTTAAGGTAGGCGATGACGGATTGATTACCCTTGCGGGAGGGAAAATAACGGATTACAGGAAGATGGCTGCTGGAGCACTCGCGTTATTGCGGCGGGAATTCAAAGTCCAGTTCAATGAAGATTTCAAGGAAATTGACTCAACGAAGCTCCAGGTATCCGGAGGGCATTTCGATCCAAATAATGTTGAGCAGACCCTTGATTTCTACACTAAAATTGGTATGGACAAAGGATTAAGTGAGCCTGCTGCCCGTGAATTAGCTAATCGTTACGGTTCAAATACTGGACGTGTAATTTCTTACATTAGTGAGCTGGAAGCTGCACCGGGGTTGAGCATGGCGGAGACCGCTAGTTTACACTATTCTGTGAATGAGGAGATGACATTGACACCGGTGGACTACTTACTCCGCAGGACGAATCACTTACTATTCCATGCTGATCAACTGGATGAAATTGTAGAGCCTATCGTAAATGAGATGGCCAGATTATTGGGGTGGTCTGATGCGGAAAAGGCCCAGAGACAAGCTCAAACGGCAGAGACGATTGCTGAATCAAGACTTGAGCATCTCAACAGATTTGGTGAGTAACGCATACATGTGTGATTGTTTTAAGAAGGAGAAGAACAATGGGAGATATTTTTGTACAGAGCATCGGCGAATTTATTGGGACACTGGTACTCGTTTTGCTCGGTGATGGTGTTGTGGCTGGCGTAAGCTTGAAGAAGTCGAAGAGTGAGGGTGCAGGTTGGATAGCAATTTCACTTGGCTGGGGATTTGCGGTGATTATGGGGGTGTACGTGTCTGGCTTTCTCGGACCCGCCCACTTGAATCCCGCTGTCACGATAGGGATGGCTGCCGCCGGTAAATTTGGCTGGAGTGGAGTAATACCATTCATTATTGCCCAAGTTGCTGGTGCATTCCTTGGCGCAGTGTTGGTCTGGATTCACTACTATCCACATTGGCAGGAGACTAAGGATCAGGCTGCCATTCTCGGTACCTTTGCAACAGGGCCAGCAATTCGTAACTACGCAGCAAACTTCGTTAGTGAGGTTATTGGGACGTTCATGTTGGTATTTGCATTGATGGCCTTTACCCGTGGCCGTTTTACCGATGGCTTGAACCCACTTGTCGTTGGTGCACTAATCACGTCAATTGGTCTGTCACTTGGAGGAACCACTGGTTATGCAATTAATCCGGCGCGTGACTTTGGCCCCAGGTTGGCTCATGCAGTGTTACCAATCGCTAATAAGGGTGGGTCTGACTGGTCATATAGTTGGGTTCCAATTGTTGGCGATGTAGTGGGCGGTCTGCTTGCTGCAGGTGCATTTTTGCTGTTACCTTAATTAAACTTAATTCCTAAATTAAGCAAGAAGTTGTATTCGTTAAGCTGGATATGGCTTCTTTCTTATTTAAAGACCTTTATTTAGGGACATACAAAAAACCCACCTCGATGAGGTGAGTTAAAGAGAAAAAGCGATATTCTACTATCTGTTCGAATGTAAATATCTAAAGGGGAATAATGTTAATGAGGAGTATGAATTTTTACGGGGGATGAAAATTTTCAACTACGCCTTTTCTTTTTTGCTGGTGCCACGGAAGATTAGCGAAACCACTAATACAACGATAATGGCACCAATAATCGAAGGGATGATTGCCATACCAGCTAATTGTGGACCCCATTCACCAAGGAGGGATTGCCCCACCCAGGCTCCGACGATACCGCCAATAATATTACCGATCCAGCTGAATGGCATACTGCGATTAGTGATTGCGCCAGCAATGGCACCAATAATCGCACCAACGATTAATACCCAGATCCAATGTAGCATAGGCATCAATCCTTTCAATTTTATTTGTAGAGAAGATCTCTTCTACACTTATAGTCTATATTAGTCTTATGTATTGGGCAAATGATAGCTCTTAAAACGTGGTTATTTAAAAAAACTCGCTACAGCAAGGTATGTAGCGCGTTTTTGCTGGCTAGTTGAGACAGAATTGTAAAATATTTGTAACGTTTTTAAAAATCGCGTTGTTATCTATTTACAGGATACTTAAAAAGGAATACTATTAACGTATAGATAAAGAATTTTTCTTTGGAGGTGCTTTAAATGTCACAAAAAGCTTACATGATTGGTACAGGAATCGGTAATTTAGCTGCAGCACTCTACCTTATTCGGGATGGTCACTGGCGGGGTGAGCAGATTACCCTTTTTGGCTTGGAGCAACATGGTGCAAATGATGGTGCGAAGGTCAGTGACTATGAGGATGAATACAGTAATCAGACTTTGAGTAATAACGCAGGCTACATGGCAAAGGGCGGTCGGATGCTCAACGAAGAGACATACGAGAATCTCTGGGATTTAATGAGTTATGTACCGTCCTTGGATCATCCTGGTCAAAGTGTGACTGAGGAAATTCTGGAATTTGACCATGCACATCCAACACATGACGTGGCCCGCTTGATGGATAGCAAGGGTATCAGAAATCGTGGCGACAAGAACGACTACTCGCATATGCAATTCAATAACCTGGATCGGTACTGGCTGACGCGGCTCATGATGTTGCCGGAGTCAAAGGAAGAGGAGTTGAACGACATCACCATAGCGGAGTGGTTCAAGAAGACCCCGCATATTTTCAAGACCAACTTCTGGTACATGTGGGAAACTACCTTTGCGTTCAAAAAAGAGAGTTCTGCGATGGAACTTAGACGGTACATGAATAGGATGATTCTTGAATTTAGCCGAATCAACACACTGGCGGGCGTGACGCGGACACCATTTAATCAGTACGAAAGCTTAATTCTCCCGATGCGTAGTCTACTTGAGGATAAGGGTGTTAAATTCGTAAACAATATGAAGATTGTTGATTGGGAATTTCAAGATACGTTGCTGCGAGACGAAATTATTGTAAAGGGCTTGAAGTACGAGAATGTGGAAACCGGTGAGACTGGCGTAATTCCGGTTGAGGATACAGATTTAGTCTTTGACACGAACGGTGCGATTACTGATAGTAGCTCGTTCGGCGATCTGGATACACCAATTGTTGAAAATATGGAATATGCCCCGAGTGCAGCATTATGGAAGAAGGCTACCGAACACTTCTTCGACCTCGGACATCCGGATAAGTTCTTCAACGACCGGGCAGCAAGTGAGTGGATGAGCTTCAATGTTACGACCAATAATCACTACTTATTGAATCAAATTACACGCATTACACAGCAACAGCCCGGAAATGCCCTGAATACATGGATTGAGAGTAATAATCTATTATCAATTGTGGTACACCATCAGCCTCATTTCCACGAGCAAAGGGAGAATGAAACGGTCTTCTGGGGTTATGCGATGTTCCCAAGAAAAGTTGGGGATTACGTAAAGAAACCATTCATCGAGATGAATGGTCGCGAGATTTTGGAAGAATTGTTGGGTCACTTGTCAGCTGTGGATACATCTGAGGACAATATTGCCAACCATTATGACGAAATTTGGGAATCGATTGTGAACGTTGTGCCAGTCTTCATGCCTTATGCAAGTGCGTTGTTCAACAAACGTGCGGTAGGAGATCGTCCACTTGTCGTACCAAAGCACTCGAAGAATTTGGCATTTATCAGCCAATTCGCTGAGATGCCATTTGATATGGTATTCACGGAACAGTATTCGTATAGATGCGCACAAACTGCTGTCTACCACTTCCTTGGTTTAGATAAGAGCAAACTCACGAAGATGCATCACTATGAAAAGGATCCAAAAGTGATGGCGAGAGCGACAAAGACGATGTTTAGATAGAAATGAAATTTATTCAGAGGAATAGCCTTAGGCTATTCTTTTTTTATCCGATATAATTAATTGAAGAATGTCGAGTTGAGAATTTCCGCACTTGCTATACTGATTTTCGAAAGGAGCGAGACGATGCTAAAGGAATTGAACACGGTGGTCAACTATATTGAGAGCCACTTGGGCGACACGCTGACTGTTAAACAGCTTGCTGCAGAAGCTAACATGTCAGAGTTTCAGTTGCACCAAGTTTTCTACTATTTGGCAGGCATGACCTTGACGGAATACATCAAACGCCGTCGGCTATCAGAGGCCAATTTGGCGTTGTTAGCTGGGCAAAAGGTGACTGATGTGGCCTATGATTTTGGCTACGATTCCGTGGATGGTTTCTCGCGTGCTTTCAAGCGATGGACAGGATTTTTACCTTCTGATGTGACCAAAAGCGGGCTCACCAAGGTTTTGCCAGTCCTAAACTTTTCGATACAAGTAAATGGAGGACAACCTATGACATATCAAATTAAAGAATTACCAGCTTTCAACCTTGTTGGTGCTGCCAAAAGTGTGCCAATGCAGTTTGAGGGTGTGAACGAAGAAATCGTGAAACTGGCGCAATCAATCACTCCAGAACAACGAGACCAGATGCATGAATTGCAGAATCTCGATCCAAAAGAAGTGGTGAATGCATCTTATAATGCGGACGCAAACTTCATGAAGGAAGAGGGAATGTTGATACACATGATCGGTGTTTTGACGACAAATGCTGTTAGTGATATCCCAGCAGGACTTGAAGTTTTGGAAGTGCCTGCAAGTACATGGGCAGTGTTCCCAAGTGACGGACCATTTCCAGAAACACTACAACAAACGTACGCACAAATTTATGCACAATGGTTGGGCTCCGTCGATTATGAGCTAGCACCATTACCAAACTTCTCGTTCACGAAGATGCACGAGGATGGCAAATCTGCATACAGCG
Organism: Amylolactobacillus amylotrophicus DSM 20534; assembly: GCF_001434555.1. Classification (NCBI taxonomy): domain Bacteria; kingdom Bacillati; phylum Bacillota; class Bacilli; order Lactobacillales; family Lactobacillaceae; genus Amylolactobacillus; species Amylolactobacillus amylotrophicus. The sequence continues at coordinate 109,500 of NZ_AZCV01000003.1, read as the reverse complement.
AAGTATGGATGGCAGTTAATAAGAAATAAATTGGACTGAAAAATTGTGTTAACGGGAATCAAAGAACATACTGATTGTTAATAGGAGGTATGTGATGTTAATTGTAAAAGCCACTGTTAAAGATGATATGAGAATTATTTCATTACCATTTGAGTACGGAAGTAAGTTGAAGGATAATCAAGAATATGTTGTGGATTATAAGGACAATGGAACAATAATTCTTAGTCCTAGAATAGAGAATCCATTTCTTGTTAAAAGTGAAGGTTCACTTTCTGAGCCTGATTTTTGGGAACAAAACTAGTCAAGTTTCATTGCAAAATATTTTTCATAGACCACGTTTGTCTTTGAATCAAAGTTTACTAGATTGATAACTTGAACTGTACCGGGATTTTGACTGAATTCTGTTAGTGTTTCAAAAACAATCTTCACTGCCAAATCGAGCGGAAAATGGTAAACGCCTGTGCTGATTGCCGGAAATGAAATAGAAGTCAGCTTGTGTTCTTTAGCTAGGTTTAAACTGTTCAGGTAAGAAGCCGCCAATTCATGTTCCTCATCATTTGCACCATCATGCCATATAGGTCCTGCTGTATGGATGACGTATTTAGCTGGGAGTGCAAAACCGGCAGTAATAACTGCTTCACCAGTTTCGATGGGACCAAGCTTTCTCTGTGCAGATCCAAGATCAGGTCCGGCAGCTCGATTAATTGCACCATCGACTCCGCCGCCAGGAATCATTTCCTTGTTGGCTGCATTAACGATAGCGTCAGTTGTTTCCTTAGTGATGTCTGATTGCTTAATGTTGATTTCAAGTGAGTTTAGCAAAAGTGTTTTCATAAATTTTCTCCAAAATAATAGCTCTAACACCTTTATTGTACAGTGTTAGGGCTATTTTGCTATGCTTTTAAAGTCTATAAACTAATATAATTCTGGATGTGATCTTCTTGCAATAAGCTTGCGCAACTCCTCAATCAGGAACAATGGAATTGGGATGGCAAAGAGGAATGCCCAATCAACCCATTGAATAGCGGTTGTGTTGAATACGCCCTGCAGTACAGGTGTGTAGATGAGGACTGCTAATAACAAAATCTCGAAGATGATGCCGTACCAGACCAATCTATTTTTGAACAATCCGATTGAGAAAACCGAGGAGTTCTGCGTCCGACAGTTAAGCACGTTAGCAACCTGGCAGAAGACGATAGCCGCCAAAGTCATCGTGGTGGCCTCCATGTAAAGCGATCCGCTACCCGCGAGCGACACGCTAGGCCAACCATTTTCGTAGTTGGTGAAGAAGTATGCGCCGGTCGAGATCAGGGATGCAATTAGGCCATACCAGCCAAAAGCCTTCCAGATCACGCGCTTGTTTAGTAAATGTGCGTTCCTTGAACGAGGTGGCTGCTTCATAATTCCTGGTTCCGCCTTTTCAGAACCTAAGCCAAGTGCTGGTAAGAGATCGGTACCCAAATCGACGGTCAGGATTTGCATGACGGTTAAAGGCAACGGAATCAATCCGCGACTGAATAGGAACAGGATCGAAGGAAATGCCTCAGGAACATTCGAGCAGAGAATATAAATCAGGAACTTTTGGATGTTGCTGTAAACCGCACGACCTTCTTCGATAGCCGCAACGATTGAAGCAAAATTGTCATCGGTTAGAATTATGTCTGCAGCATCTTTTGCGACATCCGTGCCCATCTTACCCATGGCCACGCCGATGTCAGCTTTCTTCAGTGCGGGAGCATCATTTACGCCATCGCCGGTCGAGGCAACGACTTCGCCCATCTCTTGCAGTGTCGAGACGATTTTGTACTTCTGCTCTGGCGCAACTCTAGCAAAAACAACTTCGTCAGCTAGGGCAATCTTTAGCTCTTGCTTGCTCATTTTTTCGAGCGCGCTACCGGTGATAACGCGGGCATTCTCACCAACAATCCCGATTTGAACAGCGATTGATTTAGCCGTTAATGAGCTGTCGCCTGTCACCATGATAATCTTGATTTTGGCCTCGTGACATTCATTGACAGCTGCGAAAACCTCTGGACGTGGTGGGTCTGACATGACTGCTAAGCCGACGAATGTCAGATGCTTCTCAGCTTCGGTGAACTCGATTGCGTTCAGCTCATCTTCGTCAAGTTGACCCAAATCGCGATAAGCGATGACCATGGAACGTAAACCTGATGAGGCATATTCTTTGTTTGCTGCGTCAATTCGTTCGTGGTCAGCAACCGTGAGTGGGCGCAGCGTGTCACCATCCTGAATCTGGTCGCATAGGTTAATTGTGTCACTTAGTGAGCCCTTCAAACAGAGGCGATAGCTGTCTTTTTCAATTTGATGGATAGTCGACATTCTTTTTCGTTCTGAATCGAATGTGAACTCCTTAACTCGTGGTGTATCAAGCTTAGCTTGCTTGATATCAAAACCCGCCTTTTGGGCCAGGATGATCAATGCGGCTTCCGTTGGTGTTCCCATGATTTTGGGTTCACCATCAGCTTGTTCAACTTGCGTATCGTTATCGAGTGCGGCAACTTGAACGAGCATACCAAGATTTGGATAATCGGCGACGTTAATCGACTTACCGTTTAAGGTAATTTCTCCGTTGTTGACGTATCCTTGACCTGTCACGTCAAACTCGTTTTTGGGAAGCCAGAGATGGTTGATAGTCATCTGATTCTGCGTCAATGTTCCCGTTTTATCCGAACAGATAACAGTAGTTTCACCGAGGGTCTCGATGCTGCTGAGCTCCTTAACAAGCGCGTGCTTCTTAGCCATGCGTTTGACACCCTGCGCTAGGGAAAGTGTGACGGTTGGTAGAAGTCCTTCAGGAATGAAGGCGACAATCATCCCAAGTGCAAAAACGAAGGATTTAGCGAATGGATAATGGACGAAGAAAATCGCGGCAACGAGGAAAACCAGGCCAATCGAGAAGGCAATAATGGAAATCTGCTTGGTCAGACGGTTGAGCTCAAGCTGAAGTGGACTTGCCGTCTTTTTCTGTTCGTGCGTCAATGCGGCAATGTGACCAAACTCTGTGGCCATACCTGTTGTTAGCGTTACGGCTTTTGCAGTGCCACTAACGGCAGTTGTGCCGGCATAGATGATGTTACTCTCCGCAAAACGACCTTCGCCTTCCTCAAAACCAACCTTCTTCGATTCGGGGACCGATTCACCTGTGAGGGCGGATTCGTCGACCTGCAGTGAGGTGGCCTCGATTAGGCGGGCATCAACTGGAATTGCGTCGCCGGCCTGGAGGACAAAAATATCGCCAGGGACAACTTGAGATGACTCCAGATTAACTACTTCTCCGTCGCGATAGACCTTGGTGAACTGTGGCAGCATGCCTAGCAGCGAATCCGTTGCTTTTTTGGCGGCGTGTTCTTGGTAATAACTGAAGACCCCATTAATGATGGTGACTGCCCAAATTGCAATCCCAAGTTCGGGCGTACCGGTGAAAATTGCGATGAAACCTGAGATCCAAAGTAGGATTGCCATGAGACTCAGGAAGTTCTTGATGAAGGTTTTAAATTCGGATTCGCGTTGCGCCTTTTTGATGGTGTTTGGACCGAAATGCTCTAGACGGGTTTCCGCAGCCTCCTTAGTGAGACCATTCTCTGAAGTTCCGAGCTCTTTATAAACTTTTGTGAGCTCCTCTTGCGCATACATGCGCGTAGACTTCTCTTGCATAATTATTCCCCCAAAGATTAATAATCTTACAAGCGTATGATAGTCTTTTTGCCGCCCAAAAACACACCTTTTCGGGAAAATTTTACCTATAAAAGTAATGACACTATTTTTGATTTCGAAAGGCATCGGGTATACTGAGACTACATTTCGACATACACAGAACAAAGACGGGGAGGCTGACCGATGAAATTACTAATTGTCGAGGACGAGCAGGCGCTAGCGAACAGCATGGCCGAGTATTTTACGGGAAAATACCAAGTTAATATTGCTCAAAACTTGAGCATGGCTGAAGCACTTATCCAAAATGAAACACCTGACATTATCATTCTCGATCTTGGATTGCCCGATGGTGACGGCTTAGCGTGGCTTAAAAGCTGGCACGAACTTTTGTCTAGCAAGATATTGATTCTAACAGCCAACGACGAAGAAAATAGGATTATCACAGGATTAGGTCTGGCCGAAGATTACGTGCTAAAACCGGTCAGTTTACATGTGCTAGAGGCAAGAATGAACAAGCTAATCCCACAAGCACAATTAGTAATAGGAGCGCTAACTTTTGACTTCGGCAAGCAGATTTTGCTACGTGATGGCGTTCCCGTGTCATTGACAGTCCTAGAGTGGCGCCTTTTACGCTTCTTGGTCGAGAATCACAATCAGATTCTACAACGCGAACAGTTGATGCAAGTCATCTGGGACGTGCAGGGGAAATACGTCAGTGACAATACGTTGACGGTTACAATTAAGCGTCTGCGAGAGAAAATTGAGTTGCAACCAAATCAGCCAACCATGATTCGCACGATTAGGGGAATGGGGTACTTTTTCGATGAACAAAATAATGCATGATTCGCCCGAAATTCGTTTGGTGGTGAAGTTAGGCAGCGTATTAATCGTTATTCTCAGTGGTGTATTCGCTCTGGCTATCGTTTTATTGCCGGAGCAATTTTTACTGTTGTTAGCCGTATACCTAGTTGCTGTTTCTTTGGTTGTATTTACCTTATATAGGTGGTTAAAGCTGGTTAACGAGAAGCTAGCTGCGATTCATGAACTGCTTAAGGCGACAGGAACGGGTCAGAGTGAATACTCGCTGGTGCAAAATGACGAAGGATTGTTCTCGAAGATTCACAATGAACTGTATCGCTACCGCAGGCAGAGCGAGGTCCAGGCGGTTAATCTGAAGCAGGATCGTCAGCAATTGACCTACGCAATTACCAATATTGCGCACCAGTTACGTACGCCGATTGCGACGAGTGGTAATATGATTGATTTGCTGACACCTGAGAATCTGGCAGAGAGCAAAAAGGGGCTACAGCAGCAAAATGAACGTTTAGCCGGTCTGGTTGAGCAGATGGTGCTGCTTGCCAAAGTCGACACCCACACATTGAGTAATATCAAGGAGCCTGTTAACTTAAATCAGTTGCTCACGGAGAGTTTGAACTTTCTTTTGCCTGCGATTACTACCGCGGATTTGTCATTCGACTACGCTGTGCCGCAGGATATTGTGGTCGCCGTGAACCGTAAGCTGATGCAGGAAGCTCTAATAAATATTTTCAAAAACAACTTTGAACACGCACCAAAACATAGTCTGATTAAAGTGAAAGCTGTGCAGACACCACTTTCCGTAATTTTGACAATTGAAAACGCGGGAGAAGCAATCGCTGAAACTGACCTGCCGCATCTGTTTGATCGATTCTATCGTGGAAGTCAGAGTGCACCGAACAACATGGGGATTGGCCTCGCCATCGCCAAGGGAATAATTACTGCTACTGGTGGCAATGTTTCGGTGCAAAATATTGCGGCTGGCGTAAGCTACCGCGTTGATTTGTTTCGTTAGTTTGGTTGTTGTCACCTAGCTGTCACTTTCGCCAACTATACTGAATTTAAATAAAGATGGAGGAAGTCAGATGGCTATTTTGACAGCAAAAAATTTAACCAAGCAATATCCTGGTGAGGAACGACCTGCATTGAACCAGGCTAACTTATCGATTGAAGAAGGAGAATTTCTCGCAATCGTCGGCTCCAGTGGCTCGGGCAAGTCAACGTTGCTCCACCTCTTGGGTGGGGTTGACCGACCAACCAGTGGTTCAGTGCAGCTGTATGACACGGATATCTACGACCTGAATGAGACTCAACTCGCGATTTTTCGTCGCCGTCAGGTCGGCTTAATCTACCAATTCTATAACCTACTGCCTAATCTGACGGTACGTGAGAACATTACCTTGCCAGCGGAATTGGATGGCAAGAACGTTCCCGATGAGCAGTTAGCTGAATTATTTAACACGTTGGGGTTACGCGGGAAGGAGGATGCCCTTCCTGCAGCACTTTCCGGTGGACAACAGCAAAGAGTAGCAATCGGGCGGGCGTTGATTAATAAGCCAGCAATTGTACTGGCCGATGAGCCCACGGGTAACTTGGATCAGAGAAACTCCCAGGAAATCATGGAATTATTGCATTACGCCAACGTTAAAGAGGGACAGACTGTGGTTTTAATCACACACGATCCACTCATTGCACAACAGGCCAGTCGAATCATCACGATTGAAGACGGCTTGCTGAATGAGGGGTAAGCGCGATGAAAACAACTTGGAAATTAAGTCTACGCCTGCTAAAAACGGATATTAAACGTACTATCATGACGATTATCGCAATGGCAATTGCCGCAACACTTGCGGTTGCTGTGCTTGTTGGATTGCGCAGCGGTCAAAGAACGATGTTCGATATTCAGACCAAAGATTCCGGCGGTTACGTCATGCAATTTAATAATGTTCCTGTAAGTGGACAGAAAGAAATACTGAATAATTCAGCATTCAAATTGACGGCTATCTCACAAACAAAGGGTACATTTGAGGTCGATGACAGTAACTATTATGTAAATATTGATTTCAAAACGATGCCTAGAAAGTCCTTGTATGATCTAGCCAAACCGATTTTGACGAGTGGGAGATTACCAAACGCTAAAAATGAAGTCTTGGTCCCGGACGGCTATGACGATATCGTGGATGGTAAAGTCACCTTCACGATTGCGGGAAAGAAACAGACCTTTAATGTAGTTGGTCGAATGATGAATTTCACGGGCAGCCTGGTTAATACGGGCTCGATACTGGGCTATTCAGATGATTTTAGCGGACCAATTAACATCGCTGTGATTCCGAAAAGATACACCAATTTCTATGCAGAAATGGATAAGATTGCGGCAAAAGCAAAGGTAAAGAAAAAGGATTTACAGTTTTTGAATTCTGCCCTTCAAACCATGGGTCAATCGCGTGGTATCGGTGCCGCTGCAGTTACAACGACGGTTGTGCTAGTAATTCTGGCGATTATTGGAGTTGTCGCCTTGATTCTAATCTACACGAGTATCAACCTTTCGGTGATGGCGCAGAGAAAACGCTATGGGTTATTGCGCTCCATCGGGACTACACCTAGGCAGATTCGTCAAATTGTGTATCAGCAAGCTTTGATTCTAGTTGTGCCATCAATGGTGCTTGGCTATGGCTTTGGTGTCGTTGGGATGAGCGGTGTGATTAAGCTAATCAACCAAATTCTGGCAAAAGGGGATGCAGGTTTGGTGATTAAGACGGTCATCGATTGGCCACCTCTGCTTGTTGCACTTTTCTTCATGGTCTTGATGGCTATAATTGCGTCATTTAGGCCAGCACGACGTGCGGCAAAGGTCACACCGATTAATGCGATTAAGCAGCTAGATCCTAGTCCTAAGCTCACGAAACGTCATCTGAAAAACACGTGGTTAATCAGACATGTTAAACAGCCCACGGCTAGATTGGCAATGAGAAATTACCGCCGCTCGGCGCAGAAACGCACGATGATGGCTACATTGATTTTTACATTAATGCTATTTGTTGGTTTAACAGCTTTTGTTAGCTCATTTATTCAAGAAATAAACTACAGGGAATCAGCCGATATCGTTTTCTGGGATAGGGATAAAAAAACCGATGAAGCTGAACTGCAAAGCGTATTTAGAGAGGCTGATAAGCTAAAAAATTATCAATCTGGTTCATTTATGCATGCAATAGCTGAATATCCCAAAACCTATACCAAAAGTGGGGAAGCTGTTGATGAAAAGAGGGATGGCGATATTTATGTTTTGGGAATCAATCAACAGGATTTCCAAAACGATTTTAATGGTAAGCCAACCTTGATTTCGATTCAGATGACCTACGATCTGGGTGGAGGTCGGTCAGAAGTGATTTCAGATTTCCCGGTGCAGGATAATTTTGTACTTAAGCTAGCTGACTGGTCACAGAATGGAGCAAATAAGACTAAGTACAGTTATACACTCACGAGCCGGGTCGTTGTCGATACTTATAATGTCGCAACCAAAATGATTTCTAATTTCAATCTGGATAATACGCTGGTCGTAAGTCAACAGCAATTTAAGGAAATAGCTGCAAAAGTGGGAAAGGGCTCCGATGATGTTGGGATTGCTGCTGCAGCAAAATTAGCAAATTCTAAAAATCATCAACGTGTGAATGATGCTTTAAGGGCACAATTTCCTAACGCTTACACCACGGATAATATCGCTGAACAGAATAAGCAAAGAAGTTTGATGCTGGGAGTAAGAATTCTGATATATGGCTTCATTGCATTACTCTCACTTGTGAGTCTGGCAACGATTGTCAGTCATATTTTCTCCACATTGCTCACTTCAAAACGCAGTCTTGCAATGTTCCAATCTGTTGGAATGACAGCGAAGCAGGTTACAGGGATGCTGGGAATTCAAAACGCAATTTTGTTGATTACCGGTGGAGTTATTGGAACGGGATTAGGCGTGGGAGTTTCCTACGGACTATTTAAGATGATGAACGATTACTATCTAAATCATTACCTATTCCCAACCACACAAATTATCGTTGTGGGTCTAATGCTGTTAGTTGTTTGGGCAGTTTTCCAAATCTTTATTTATCGGACTGTGAAAGCACAGGATATTAACGAATTGATTAGAGCAGAATAGTATAAAAAAAGACAGCCGTGAGGCTGCCTTTTTTGGTGGAAATGGTTATGTTGTGTTGGGATTTGTAAATGTGCTCCACCTCGCAACTTCCTCCGCCTAACTTCTTGTTTTACCAATTACGTTGTAATTGATAGCCAAGTTCGTTAGTGCTCAGAAGCTGGGCGCTCGGTGTCGCAACTTGTAATTGTGCTCCTGGACATAACTTTCTCCGTCTAGTTTCTTGCACTTCAAACTACTGCGTAGTTTTTGAGCAAGTTCACTAGTACTCGAAAGCTAACCATGTCCTGTCGCAACTTGTAATTGTGCTCCACCTCGCAACTTCCTCCGCCTAACTTCTTGTCTTACCAATTACGATGTAATTGATAGCCAAGTTCGTTAGTGCTCAGAAGCTGGGCGCTCGGTGTCGCAACTTGTAAATGTGCTCCAGGACATAACTTTCTCCGTCTAGTTTCTTGCACTTCAAACTGCTGCGTAGTTTTTGAGCAAGTTCACTAGTACTCGAAAGCTAACCATGTCCTGTCGCAACATTCTATTCTACCCTTGGTTCCTCATTATTCTAGCGAATCTGTTCCGCACGGCTTCTGCTCTTATCAACGGCACGCTTTGTTGCCTCAGTTGCTTGTTCAGTCTTGTCTGAGATGAACTCGCCAGTCTTTTCTGTTGCGCGACTCAATTTATCCTGCACTGTGTCGCTTTGCTTCTCGTGTTCTTCTCTAGTCATCACATCGACCACATTTACATTTAGTTCCACCACATCCAGGTTCGTCATTTGGTGAACCTCTCTTTGAATAATGTCCTTCATCTTATCATAGATTTCTGGAATCCGTTTCTGGTACTCTGCAACGATTTCTAGGTCAACGGCAACTTGTTTCTTGCCAACTTCCACATCGATACCGCTTGTCGTTTGATCCGTGTTTACCAGTTTGCTAGTAATATTAGAGAAGAAGCCGCCATCAACACTAAGCAGACCATCAACTTTATCGAGTGCAATACCAACAATCTTCTGGATTACTTGATCATCAAAAGTTAAATCACCCCGAATCTGGCTCTTTGAGCTATCTTTAGTCTGATTTACATCCTGTGTGCTCAAACTTCCTGAATCTTTCTTGCCCGTTTGCGTGGAATCGATTTGGCCAGTCTCTGTTCGCACCTGCTCGTTGATATCTTTTGATGTTAATTGGTCCTTGCTTTTTGACATTGTTTTATCCATTAATTTGATCCTCTTTTCTTTGTTGAATTCTGTTTGATTTTCTGTAAAATTCCAGACTGCTGTAACTTAAAGGCTAAATAAGCACCAAGCACAGTCAATATGAGCACTAGGATGGTTTTCCAAAAACCGATTGTGAAGATTAACGTTGCCAGAATCAAGCCGACAACCGCACCGATGATGGGAAACCGGTATGTTCTAATCATCTCTTCCATAGCTGATCCTCCTAAACTACACGGGGTGCATTGCGCTTGTTACCAGACTTGAAGTCCTTCAGCTCAATCTGAATCTTCTTCTTATCCTCAATTCCAAGTAGGCTATGCAACTCCGTCTCGATTCGATTAATCAACCGACTACTTTTCTCGCGTGCATTGAAAATTGGGCGGAGCGTCCCATTCACCGAAACCTTGATTTTGTTCCTGGTGAGGCGGGTCTTGACCGAGTGGTCTACAATCCAGTGCTCCTGCTCAAGGATCGAGTTCACGAAGCCATCGATGGCCTTCTTATCAATCGTCAGCTGTCCGGCGTCTTTCTTCACCAAACGAGTTTGCGCATCAATTGGCCAGAAGATGATGATGAGCGCCAGGATTAGCAATATGATTAGCGCGACCAGGCTCCCCCAGAAAAGGTAGTTGACTATTGGTGCTGAGAATAGGGGATATCTCACCGGGAGAACTAGTGAGAACGGTAAAGACACTGCCCGTTGATTAGCAATGATGTTTGCTAACAACAGGGAGAAAAGTATCAGAATAATGAATAGAAACACAATTTTTTTCGTTCTTGTCATAGGCTCACCCTCTCTGTTGTTCTGGTGTTTCGTATCCAATTCCATTATAGCGAGAATCGAGGACCTAAATAAAGAAAAACGAATTATAATCATCAGTAAAATATAATAACAATGTTTTATAAATTGTGCAGGTAAAGAAAAAGTGTCGGAGGAAATAATGGAACTTTCCCGTGGCACTATAATTGAGTATTACTTACATTTATTTATTGTAGCTTAGTTGTGAGATATTTGAGCTGTAGGAAGTGATTGATTCTAGTTAATTACCTCCCATGAGGCCCTTCAAACCTGATATTGTACGGTCAGTATCATACACAGGGTTGTAACCTCCGCGATTGTTGCTGTTTGGCAATTTTATAATACCTACAGTGAATTCATGCGGATTAAAACTCATGGGAATAAGAATACATCCGCATTCGCGGGTTATGGTATCTGGTATAGCGCATTCTTTGGTGTAATCATGTTATCTCTCAGTATTGCCGCATTCACGGGTGCCTTTAAGTAAGCAATCAAGTAGTTTAGTAGTTTATCAAATATTCCTAGTCACAAATGTAAACTGGTGCTAGGCTATTTATTTTGCCCAGATGAGTCGTTAGACGGTGGTTACGCTAATATCAGCTCCTGAATTGGGATATCGAATGGCTCAATCTGCCACTCCGCGGTGGCAAATTGCATTGCAGTTGGAACCAGTGCTACAGTCTGACCTGGGTAGTGGGCCAGAAAGCGGTCGTAATAGCCGCCACCAAAGCCAATTCTGTAATGACTGTCTGTTGCAAAGCCGATTCCGGGCACGATCATGAGGTCAACCTCATTGTTGACGCGTCGTTCTTCGTAGCGTGGTTCCGGGACACCAAATGAGCTTAGCACCAGCTCGTCTTTTGCAGTGTGTTCAATAAAGGCCATCTGCCGGTTAGGCAGCGTCTTCGGGAGGTATACGCGTTTCCCTTTCCGCCAGGCTGCTTGAATGATTAAACTGGTCTCGACCTCGAGCGCGCCGGAGTATGTGATGCCAATGCTTTTGGCAGACTTGAATGTTGGGTGAGCGAGTAGCAGTTGCGTGAGGGCTAAACTCTCTTTTTTCGTGGTGAATTGAGCCTGTTTGAGGCGATATAGTTGGGTGGTTCTAAATTCTTTTTTAGTCAAATGTATTCCTCCGAGTGACAAGATTGTTAGCTAGCTGTAAGTTAAATGCATTTCTCCTACTGCTGGTTCTTGCTAAATTATTGGCAGACAAAAGGTTATAGGAGGTAGAACATGAAGAAGTTAGTAAAGTTAGTAATTATGGTGGCAGGCGTCCTGGTGTTATTGGGTAGTGCGGCATTTATGGTCACGTCAAACAGCTCGGGTGTGGTTGCTCAAATAATCGATAAGTTAAACCCCTTGGTTAATGAAAGTAGTGCGTATGTCAAAACGGGAGTGGAACCAATCAGTCGTGATGATCATGACATGCCAACTTACCGTTTCGAGACGATTGATCATACTGGTGACAGTCTAACGTTAGACGTCATGGGAATGAAGGATTTTCTGCCAGACCACTACCTGAAGATTACACATAAGGGCCGCTTCGTGGTGACGTACGAGGAAGTTTCGCTGAGTGAGATTCCCACTAGTTTGCGGACTAGGGTAGCTCAAATGTAATATTCATAATCTACTGCACTAGTATAGCATGTGAATAATTAAGTCCAAGCCTTTATTTTGCCGAGTTCATTGGTACAATTAGACTGAAAGCGAAAACATAAGAGGTCGAACAGGATTAATGATGAATGATGAGCTAACGAGTGAAGAGCGGGCGAGCTTCTAACAGTTATATTTGCAGGCATTTCAAAAGGTTGATGACGTGTGGACAAGAGCCGCTTTTTGGGCCAGATTTAACCATGCGGCGGTTTATCGTACAACCGTAGGAGAGCGGGTAATCGCCGGGTTGTACGCCATTAATTTACCTGTTTCTTTCGTTGGGCGCCAGTTGGCCATGCGGGGGATTGGTGTTGTCATGAGTGACCCAGTGTTTCGCGGCCAAGGTGGCCCTAGCAAACTGATGCGTCAGGCATTGGTGGAGATGGATGCCGCGCAGGTGGAACTGTCTTATCTCGCTCCGTTTTCTTATACTTTCTACCGACGCTTTGGCTATGAGCAAGTATTTAACCGGACTACGACGACATTTAAGCGGCAGGAGTTAGTGGCCCCGGATCTGAGTTCGGATGTACAATTTAGCACTGCATCTTTCGCCGCAGTTGTAGAGAAATTACAGGCGTTCTATGCTGCCAGAGTCCAGGATCTACGTGGCGGTTTGGTGCGGGATGACTGGTGGTGGGATTATCTGGTGACCCGTTATAATGAGCGTCAAGTACTGTTGTGTCAGGGTGCTGACGGTGGATTATTAGGCTATACCCTGTACGTTGAAACGCCTAACGAGATTCAGGTAGTTGAACGCGTGGCCGTGAATGCTCAAGTTAGCAATACGCTGCTCGTTTATCTGAACAATCAGTTAGATGAAGGGCAGCAATTAAGCGTGGTGACTCCAAATTCTATGTATTTTGGGCTTGAGCTGCCAGAACCGGACCTAGCTACCACCGCTGTTACTCCATACATGATGGCGCGAATTGTGAATATTCAGAGTTTCGTCAGACAATATCCTTTTAGCGCAGATTTCGCTGAAATTAATATCAAATTAACCGATCCCGTAATCGAGCGCAATAACGGTGTCGGGCGGTTTACGCCGGGAAGCCTAACCAAAGCTCCCGCTCAACAACGTCCTGATTTAGAAATTTCGATCACCCGCTTTAGTCAGCTGATGCTCGGTGCTGTCACATTACAGCAGCTAATAGACTGGCAGCAGGTAATTGTTAACGATGACAAGCGGGCGCAGCAATTCGCTTTGACCCTAGTACAGACAGAACCTGAGCTCGTTGACTACTTCTAATTCGTGGCTTTTTACACCTAAAATAAAGCGCTTTTTTGATACTTAATATGTTAAGATGGATGAGTATTGAACAGGATGGAGTAGAAGAATGGGATTTATACTACAGATACTTTCATATGTTTTCTTTGGGGCGTTATTTCTCTTCGGACTACTGGCGTATTTCAAGGACCGGAAGATGTACCCACAATATCTGGTATTGTTCCGGTTAAGTATCAGCTGCATGATCGTTGTCGTGACTTTGCAAATCTTCTTGGCCATCAAATTTCCATTGTCACTGATCCTGTGGTTCTTCTTCCTAGATGTACTCCTGAGCATTCGACACGTCATCAAGCTCGTCGGTGCCAAGAACGCACAATCTGCCCGTAACCACCGGTTGCTAGCCGTAATCTTTGGTGTGGTTGCTCTAGTAGTCTTGATTGTATTGGGCGTAGTGAGCTATTTGCTTAGCGCAGTACTGTGAGGCTTATTTGCTGGCAAATTAACGTCTGCTTTCATTTCTCGATAAAATTCAGCTTAACGGAGGTCATTTTCCCATGGACTTAACCCTTATTCGACACAGTAGGAGTACTACTAATGCGCAGAACCTGATTTCTGGTGCCGGCTTTGATGCGCCCTTATCTCCTGATGGCGTCGCCTATGCGCGAGCGGTCAGTGAAGTATTTGACGAACAAAAATTCGATGCTGTCTTTGCTAGTCCCTTACAGCGGGCGCTAGAAACAGCTGAAATTTTGACAAAAGGCAAGTGGGAAATTGCGACCGATCCCCGGGTGGAGGAGATGCACTTTGGCCAGTGGGAGTCACAAGATCCTGATCCATTGCGCTTACAGTATCCCGATGCCTTTGATTACATGGGGATGCTCAATAAGAACTTCTCACAGTATGCCCATGAGGCTGAGAGCTATGACGATCTAGTACACCGAGTTGCTGATTTCGTAGCAGATTTGAAGCAAGATTATCCAGACAAAAAAGTGCTGGTAGTCTGCCACGGCTTGACTATTCGTGGCTTCTTCGCCGCGATTTTCCACGCTGAGATGGATTCGTTCGTGAACGTGGGCAACGTGACAGTTAATGAAGTACATCTGGATGAGAACGAAGGGTTTAGCCCACGACTCTACTCATTTAACCGCGAGCTGGTGTCCGCGGATGATTTCTTCAACAGATAAATAGCGGTTGTTTTTCTTTACCGGCTAGCTCATAGTAGTAATATGTCAATATACATTAAGAGACGAAATGGAGCGCGACGATGGAAGATAAACAAGTAAAAATCAAGACAGATTATCAAAGACAACAAATTGGAATTGAATTTTCAAAAAATTTAGCGGACTCAAACGAGCGTGGCTATATTTTATCTGCCGCGTTAATGTCCTACTGCGCAGGCATCAAGATGGACAAACAAGAACTGATCGAATTAATCGATACCCACTACGATGCCTACACCAAGCCGAAAGACGACTCTTTGTTCGGTAAGCTAAGTGATTAAATAAAGAACGAAGTTATATAAAAACAACCAAGCCAATCCAGTAATCTCTGAAAAATTGGTAGCAGGGGGTTGTTTTTTTTATTTTGCCTGTTATATTTAGTGACTGTGGTAATAAAATTACCTTTCAGGTTTAAAAAATGTTATTTTTTGAGCAATTTAGTTCTTTTTGAAAAATTTATTTTGTGAAGAATTGCGCAATTATTAAAGTGGTTATTCTGCAAAAACGGTTCCCCGCCTACCCTTGAGCGAGAACGGCTGAGAGTAATCGCCTTGGTAACTTTTCTTCGCAAAATAAAACCCTCGTTATTAAAACGATATTTAAATAACACTGATATGTTTAAGGACTGTTTCATATTTAAAGGTTTCTAATGGACACCAAAATAAATTGTTGATAGTATTAAATTACAGCTTGATATTATCGAATTTTGAGCTGCTCCTTAAACAACGTTGTGTTATTAAAAAGACTATTATTTGGAAAAATAACAGATATAATGAAAGTATACAGATATAGGAGAAAGAAAAATGGCTAGAAAAAAAGAAATATTCAAACAGCAAATTTTGGACGTTGCATACAAGATGGCAATTGAAAATGGTGTTGATTCCCTTACAGCCAGAAAAGTTGCCGAGGCAGCAGATTGCTCTACTCAACCAATCTACCTTGAATTCAAGAACATGAACGATTTACGTCAACAAGTGCTCGCAATGATTCAAGATAAGTTGCAGAGTAAAGTGTTTGAAGAATCGTTTACCGGCGACCCCCTTATCGACCTCGAACTTTCTTACATCCACTTCGCTGCGAAACACCCACAATTATTCCGTGCAATGTATGTCGAAGGTAAATTTGGTAGTGCAAACATTTCTGATTTCTCAATGGAAATTGGCTTGAAGAAACTCGAGGAATCATACCCAGAGAATGGCTTCAGTGATGAGAAAAAGAGAAATATCGTTACTGGTAGCTGGATTATTGCGACCGGTATCGGTGCATTGGTTGCAACTGGCATGATTGAAATTAATCAGGAACAAATGGTTGAAATCTTGACGGCACAAGTGAACGACTTCATCTTGAATGATCGTTTCTCAGAGAGTCAAGAAGAGAGCACGTTCGAAGAGAAAGAAAAACGTTCAATCTCAGATATGCTTGGCTAAGCAATCGCCAATCGTCTAGTTTCACGAGGTGTGGACAGAATTATCTGTCAGCACCTTTTTTACTTGGCTAAATTAATCAATCACAAAAGAACGATGTAGACGTTAATTATTGCTATAATTTAAGTATGATAATAGTTGATTGGAGAGGCTATGCTAAACCTACATATAGAAATTGAACAAATTATTATTCGTATCCTGCTTGCGGCCCTGATTGCGGGCGCCATCGGGTGGGATCGGCAGAAGAAGAATCGTCCGGCGGGAGTCCAAGTACACGTGCTCGTGGCTATCGGAGCCGCGGTTGTGGCGATGATTCAACAGGAGCTGACCCTTCAGGCGATTAGGATGGCTACCGAGAATGCTGATGTCTCGAATTTCGTGGCAAACGACGCTGCAAGGATGATTGCGGCTGTTGTGAGTGGGATTGGTTTTCTAGGCGCAGGTACGATCGTGGTGACCAAGCGGGTTGTGCGGGGCCTATCAACCGCTGCGTCGCTTTGGGCTACCGCAGCACTCGGGATTGCTGTGGGGATGGGGTATTATCCCATTGCAATTATCGGTGGCGTGGCACTCTTTTCTGCGCTGCTATTCCTTGAACGTATCTTACGCGTGGATATGGGTACGGATATCGAGATTAGACTGATTGGTACAGCGGGAACAGAGGCCGTGGTGGAGCGCTTCTTCACCGAGCACAAGATTCGCTTCATCCCGAAGGACTTTCAGGTAGAGGAAGTGGAAGCTGGTAAGAGTTTCGTAGTTAGCTATGCGATTAAGCGCCCCCAGAGCTTGACGTACCCTAAGCTAGCGGAACAACTGTTAACGGTACCAGAAGTCAGTGCGGTGAACTTGACGAGTTACTAAAGACGATGCTGCATAATTAAATTGTCTACGAAATAATTTTTACGGCGAAAACGTTATCTAATGCTTGGCTAGATAGCGTTTTTTCGTACGCTGAACAGGATAATATTAATAATGTAAGCGTTGACAAGTTTGTGAGTTAGTTTTCAATAGGGGGTGTAATTTAAAAATCCTAGCGGATGAAAATTGGGGGGCATTATTCATGAAAGTTGCAGTAATTGGTTGTACACATGCAGGCGTATTTTCAGCACAGACTATTTTACAAGAGCAACCGGACTGGGAAGTTACGGTGTATGAACGAAATGATAACCTCTCATTCCTTTCTTGTGGGATCGCGCTTTGGGTAGGCGACCACGTATCAGACCCGAAGAAGATGTTCTATTCAAGTCCTGAATCATTGGCGAGCCTTGGCGCAAATATGAAGATGGAACACGATGTTTTGAGTGTGGATGTTGATGCAAAGAGCCTGGTAGTCAAGGATCTGAAGACCGGCGTAGAGACAAAAGACACATTTGATAAGTTAGTAGTCACAACGGGATCGGCACCCGTAATTCCGCCTATTGAGGGAATTGATAATAAGAACGTAATGCTTTGCAAGAACTACGCGCACGCAAAGGCATTAAAGGATATCGCACCAAGCATTAAATCGGCTGTAGTCATTGGTTCTGGCTACATTGGAGTAGAGATTGCCGAACAATTTGCTGTGACAGGTAAAGATGTAACGTTGTTCGATGCATTGCCAAGGGTGCTGGCAAAGAACTTTGACAAAACAATAACCGACCGGGTACAAAAGGACTATGAGGACCACGGCGTCAAAGTACAGCTAGGCGAAAAAGTAGTTGGTTTTAGCGGTGATAATGAAGTCACGGTGAAGACGGATAAAGGTAGCTATACTGCTGATATCGCTGTTTTGGCAGTAGGTTTCAAGCCAAACACTGGCCTGTTGAAAGGCCAATTGGATATGGAACCAAACGGCGCAATCATCACGAACGAGTACATGCAGACGAGCAATCCTGATGTCTTTGCAGCCGGAGATGCGTCGGTTGTATAATATAACCCAACCGGCAAGGATGACTACATTCCGCTGGCAACAAATGCTGTACGACAGGGAATCTTAGTTGGTAAGAACATCGAGAAACCGACCGTGAAATATCTGGGCACGCAGGCAACTAGTGCTGTTGCACTGTTCGATAAGACATTAGCGGCATCTGGTTGAACCGTTGATGGTGGTAAGGCAAGAGGAATCGAGTTGGTGAGTGTTACTCTAGAGCAGGATTACCGCCCAGAATTCATGTTGAGTACTGAGCCAATTCTGATGATTTTAACCTGGGATAAAGAGACCAGGGAAGTTAAGGGAGCACAGTTCTATAGTAAATATGATTGCGCCCAATCTGCTAATGTGATCTCGTTAGCGATTCAGAAACACATGATGATTGATGAGTTGTCGATGGTTAACATGTTCTTCCAGCCAAATTACGACCAGCCAGTGAACTACGTTAACGCATTAGCAATGGAAGCAGCTGCCAGAGCGTAGTTGAGCATCGGTTATCACAAAATAATATAACCGTTCTGCTGAGGGTTGAGTCACTCAGAGAACGGTTTTTTTTGACGAAAAAATTTGGTGAGAGGCAATAAAAATCCTACCAATCAGCGAAATTGGTAGGATCTGGCTTAGGGAGAGAATTTCTGAAGGGATTTATTTATTCTTACGTTTAATGATTAAAAATATTGTGGTTGCAACTGTTGCCGCGCTTGCGGCAGCGACGCCATAGTGTAATTTTCTTCTTTGCTTAGTTTCTGTCATCTATGTGCCTCCTATTTGGCTAATCATAACCATCTGTTCTAGGTATGATTACATCATAGCGGACAAACATAAAGAAAAATGCAACTTTGTGTAAAGTAAACGTTCAGAAAGTATGAAGAATCCCCATATTAGTTTATGAAATAGTAAAGGGGGAGCAGGGGCAGTCTGAACTAGACAATCGTGGCGCCAAATGGGCGTAATGACAGGCCCGCAAGCTTTAATGATTGTTTGGCGAAAGGAATACCAATGATGGTGATAGTTAACAGAAGAGCGCTAGCCAGATGGGTTAAAGCGAGTGGCAGCCCTGAAATCAGTAACCAGATCACATTAACGACAAAGTTAGTGGTCGTTGTGTGGTAGACCACCTCCTTGTTGAATGGTGCAAGTGAGAGCCGGGCAAACTTGAAGCACTGCACGCCAATGGGGAGCCCAACGATTGTAATGGACCAGAGCAAGCCCGCCCCAAACCAAGCCAGAGCCCCACCTAGGCCACCGAAAATAAACCAAATAATATTACCGATTAATTTCATAACGGAACTCCCATCTAAGCTGACCCAAATTCACTAGAGATTACGGGCGACTAGCCCTCGTAATACTTGATTAATGCCTGTGTGCCCAAATCACCGAGGCCATCTTCATCCTGTAACTTCTCGTATAATTTCTTCGCGAGTTCAAGCATCGGCAAGCTAATCTCCATCTGCTCCGCTTCCTCAATTGCTAGGCGCAGATCCTTGATGAAGTGCTTGATGTAGAATCCGGGGGCGTAGTCGCCGGCGAGCACGCGTGGTCCGTAATTCTGGAGGCTCCAGTTAGCAGCAGAACCGCCAGAGAGGGTGTCAATCACTGCTTGTTCGTCCAAGCCAGCTTTCTTGGCGAAGGCCAAGGTTTCGCTCATACCAAGCATGGTTCCGGCAATCATGATCTGGTTGGCCAGCTTTGTTCTTTGGCCACTACCTGATCCGCCGAAGAGGTGCATTGACTTGCCCATCGCCTGAAAAATTGGGAGCATGGACTCGTAGGTCTCAACTGGGCCACCAACCATGATAGTTAACGCGCCTGTTTTGGCACCCAAGTCCCCACCGGATACTGGGGCATCTAAAGCCGCAATGCCCAACTCCTGTGCAGTTTGGCTAATTCGTTCGGCTAGGCGTGGGCTGCTAGTGGTCATGTCAATAACTGTGAGGCCGGCATGTGTACCGGCGAAAACACCGGTGTCACCGTAGTAGACTTCTTGAACGTCTTTTGGAAAGCCAACAATGGAGATGATGACATCGACCTGAGTTGTGAGTACCTTTGGCGTATCCGCCCATTGTGCGCCTAAATCTAGTGCTCTTTGTGCATGTGCCTTGGTGCGATTATAGACAGTCACATCAAAGCCATTCTTGATTAAGTTGGCAATCATGCCCGTCCCCATCACACCTGTACCGATAAATCCAATTTTCATTATTCTTCCTCCTCGTTACGCCTAAATTAAAGTAGTGATAATTGTAAACCGCTTGCGTCAATACCAAAGATACTATTAAAGATGTTCTGTGACAAACCGGGGGTCTCATAAAGCATGAACCGCAAGAATTGTGAGTCAACTGTTTGTTGGATGAACCAATCAATCTGGAGTGCATTGAGCATCGATAAGACCAGATAGCTGACGAAGTAGGTGATGATAAATGAGACAACTGCGCCGGCGACGCCGTCGATCCAGGAAATGAGGCCACGCTTTTTCGCGGAGGTGGGCACGAGCCGGGTGATGAAGCGGACGACGATTTTGCCGAGCAGCATGATCAGTAAGAATGCAATGAAGTGGTAGAGCATCTTATCGATTTCCGTCGCTTCAACCAGTGGCTTCTGCATGATGTTGACCATGATCCACGTACCAAAGTCTGTGTTGAACATGCTAGCGGCGACCACGGTAAAGAAAAAGCCGATCAGGCTAACGATGCGCTTGGTGAAACCAAGGCGATAGCCGGCTGTTGCCGAGAAGATAAGCAGTAGAATAACAATAATGCTGATAATCATAAAAAATCCTCCTGCTGATATTATACTGGAAAGTAGTTTAATAACCCTAGTTTGTGTTAATCTTTTAAAAAAGATATAATTCTTTATTGCTGAAGCGATGTTTGACTGAGATTAGCAACAACCATCTCAGCCTTTTTTGTTGACCGGAGTACAAATAATGATTAACAGAGATTGGCGCACACAAATTACCACGATGATGACGAGCCAGGCGATTACCATGCTGGGCTCGTCAATCTCGGGCTTTGCTATCGTGTGGTATATTGCCTTACAAACAGAGAGCGGCGTTTGGATGACGTATGCGACGCTAGCTAACCTGATACCCGGAGCAATCGTCTCCTTATTCGGTGGCGTCTTTGCCGATCGTTATAATAGGAAATTTCTGGCGATTTTCTCGGATATGGGAATCGCCCTAATCACACTGGTCATGGCACTGCTCTATCAGATGGGCTACCAGAGCCTCTGGTTATTGCTAATCCTGTTGGCGGCTCGTTCCGTTGGGACGGGAGTCCAGACGCCGGCGGCCAGTGCATTAGTCCCCCAAATTGTACCAGGGGAGCATCTCCCCCGCGTTAACGGACTAAATCAGACCATTAATGCTATATCACAATTGGCGGGGCCGGCCCTCGGCGGGGTGGTGTTTGGCTCGCTTGGTTTACTAGGAAGCTTCTGGATTGACGTGATTACCGCGACGATTGGTATCTCGATCTTCAGCTTCGTGAAGGTCCAGAATATCAATAAGGAGCGTGAGCTCGAGTCCGTCTTCAAGGAGATGAAAATCGGGATAAACTATGTGAGACGGAGTAGGCTATTAACGTACTTGTTTGCCAGCTTCTTCGCCTTCTGGATTTTAATTACACCATCAGCGTTTCTAGCGCAAATCTTTATCGAGCGGACCTATCCGGGAAACGGGGTCTTCAACTTAACGGTGATGGAGATCGCCTGGTCCGTAGGTTCGCTACTCGGAGGTATTGCGGTGTCGTGGCACGGTGTCATTCAGAATAAGATTCGCATGATCTTCTTAGTGATGGCGGTTGACGGCTTTGCCTTTGGGCTAATGGTGTTCATGCCAAATAACTGGCTCTTCTCGCTTGTTATGATGTTTGGTGGCCTCTTCATGCCATGGCTGAGCACCGCACACACGACGCTGTTGCAGGAGACTGTTGAGCCAACGATGATGGGCCGAGTCTTCTCGGTCGTGAATATTATCAGTATGACGGCGATGCCGTTAGGAATGGTGGTCTTTGGTCCCTTAGGTGACGTGATTGATTTGAAGATAATCTTTGCTGTGACAGGCTTACTCTCGATTGTACTGGCTGCCTGGTTTTATGCACGAATGCACCATTTTAAAATCGAGAAGCATACCGAGAACTCATTATAATAATATTTTGCAGAAGTGCTTTGACTCAGTGGCAAAAGTAACTCATAATTGAGACTGTGAAATCACCGAAATGGCATTGCTTGCCTGTCTTAAATGGAGTACATTATTAGTTGTGAAACACAAGTTTCACGGGAGAAAAATGAAACCTGAAGAATTCAAACAATATCTAGCAGATCGGGGAGTTGAGCTGACAGACCAAAAGGTCACTCAATTCCAGCAATACTTTAAATTCCTGGTAGAGACGAACGAACACGTCAATCTCACCGCCATTACAGCTGAAGAGGACGTGTACTTGAAGCACTTTCTTGACTCGATTCTACCTCTATTGGAACTACCAGCAGCATTTGTGCAAAACGCACGGGTAATCGACATTGGTGCTGGGGCTGGCTTTCCATCGCTACCAATCAAGATTCTCCGTCCGGACTTAACCGTGACAATCGTGGACTCACTCAACAAAAGAATTAAGTTCTTAGGTGATCTAGTGATTATGCTCAGCCTGGACAACGTGGAACTCGTCCACGGACGTGCCGAGGATGTGGGGCAGGATCGTCGCTACCGGGAGAAATACGACTTAGTGACGGCGCGCGCAGTTGCGCGGCTGAATACGCTCAGTGAATATTGCCTGCCGTTTGCTAAAGTTGGTGGTGCGTTCGTGGCCCTAAAGGGGCCACGTGGTGAGTCTGAGTTACAGGATTCAGCAACGGCGATTGCTAAATTGGGTGGTAAGTTGCGCACCAATCAGGTTGTGACTTTACCAGAGACCGCTGAACAGAGAATGTTGACGGTAATCGATAAGGTCAAGGCGACACCAAAGAAATATCCCCGCCAAGCAGGGATGCCTAACAAGAAACCATTATAAACAAGTAGCGCCACAAGCTGGTAAGGCCCTGAGCACTTACGAAGGCAATAAAGCGTGAAACGCTGCGATTGGCCAGTAAGGTGAAGGGGACTAGCTTGTGAAACACAATTAAACAAGTAGCGCCACAAGCTGGTAAGGCCCTGAGCACTTACGAAGGCAATAAAGCGTGAAACGCTGCGATTGGCCAGTAAGGTGGAGGGGACTAGCTTGTGAAACACAATTAAACAAGTAGCGCCACAAGCTGGTAAGGCCCTGAGCACTTACGAAGACAATGAAGCGTGAAACTAGAATAACAATGGATTTAGAGGAGTAATTGATAAATATGGCCATTTCATTTTTTGGCAATCGGCACCAGAAGACATCAGATGATAAAAAAATTCAGAATATCGAACTGAACAGAATTATCCCAAACAAGTTTCAGCCCAGGAAGAACTTCACTTACGAGGCAATTGACGAGTTGGCCGCTACTTTGAAGGAACATGGCTTACTCCAGCCAATCATCCTGCGCGAATTCAAAGATGGTGAATATGAGATTATTGCTGGTGAACGCCGTTTTCGGGCGGCAAGTCAGCTTAAATGGGAGACCATCCCGGCAATTGTTGAGGTCATGGATGATCAAAAAGCCGCGGCTTTCGCCCTGATTGAGAATCTGCAACGAGAAAACCTCAATCCAATTGATGAAGCTAAAGCCTATCAATCCTTAATGGAACTTGATAAGTCGACTCAAACTGAGTTAGCTGAGGCGGTTGGTAAGTCGCAAAGCTATGTGGCAAACAAGCTGAGGCTGTTGAAGCTTGAGCCTCATGTGCAGGCGTACCTCGTCTCTGGCGAGATTAGCCAGCGCCACGGCCGGGAACTCTTGAAGCTCACACCTGACCTCCAGGAGACGGCGCTTTCGACCATTGTGAAAAACGGCCTCAGCGTGGCTGAGACCGAGAAATTGGTGCAACAATTAATTTCGCAGAAAAACAATCAGGTCAAGGAAACCCAAGTAGCAGATAAGGTTAAGAAAAAGATCACGGGCAAGACCAGCCGCGATTTAAAGGTGCCAATCAATACCATCAAGAAGACGATTAAGTTGGTGGAAGATTCTGGTACTAAGGTTAAGATTAGCGAAAATCAGACGGATCAGAAATACACAATTACAATCGAATTGTTGAAGGATTAATGGAGAACAGTATGGTGCACATAATTTCAGTTGCAAATCAAAAGGGGGGCGTTGGCAAAACAACGACTACCATCAATCTTGGCGCCAGTCTAGCGGCTGTGGGCAAGAGAGTACTCATTATTGATATCGACCCCCAAGGAAATGCTACGAGTGGACTCGGAATTGCTAAAGCAGAAGTGGACAAGGATGTCTATAATGTCCTGGTCGATGAAATTCCGATTAAGGAGACGATCCATCACACCAGCCGCAAAAATCTAGACATCGTGCCAGCCACGATTCAGCTGGCCGGTGCCGAGATGGAGCTGACATCACTCATGGCCCGCGAGACTAGGTTGAAGCAGAGCATCGATGAGATTGAGAATGATTATGACTATATTCTGATTGATTGCCCACCTTCACTTGGACAGCTTTCCATCAACGCGTTCACAGCCAGCAACTCAATTCTCATTCCTGTACAGAGTGAATTCTACGCCCTCGAAGGTCTGAGCCAACTCCTGAACTCGATCCGTTTGGTGCAGAAGCATTTCAATAAAAACCTGGGTGTTGAGGGTGTACTATTGACGATGCTCGATGCTCGGACGAATCTTGGTGCCGAAGTTGTAAATGAAGTTAAAAATTATTTTGGTGACAAGGTCTACGAAACAATTATTCCGCGGATTACTAAACTGGCAGAGGCGCCAAGTTACGGTAAGCCAATCATTGATTATGATCCAAAGTCTCGCGGAGCGGTTGTCTATCAAGAACTAGCAAGTGAGGTCTTAGCAGCTAATGACTAATAAGAAAACAAAAAATACGGGACTTGGTCGTGGGATTGACGCACTTTTTGCAGATATTAACAACGTGGACGATATCGAAAACGTGGAAGATTTAGATATCGAAAAGGTACGACCTAATCCCTACCAACCACGGAAGACGTTCGATGAGACGAGTCTACGAGAACTGGCCGACTCGATTAAAGAAAATGGCGTTTTTCAGCCGATTATCGTGCGTAAGAGCGTTAACGGCTTCGAGATTATTTCCGGTGAGCGGCGCTACCGTGCCAGCAAATTAGCGAAGAAGAAGACTGTCCCAGGCATCGTGCGTGAGATGGAAGAAGCAGAGATGATGGAAATTGCCGTCATCGAGAACCTCCAGCGTGAGGACCTGAATCCGCTAGAAGAGGCGCAGGCGTACGATATGCTCCAGAAGAACCTCGGTCTAACGCAGGAACAGGTTTCTAAGCGTCTGGGTAAGAGTCGGCCGTACATCGCTAACTACTTGCGGCTGCTGACCTTGCCAGCTAGGACCAAAAAGTTGCTCCAAGAGGGTAAACTATCAATGGGCCAGGCGAGAACGTTGCTGGGTCTGAAGAAGAAGACGCAAATTGATGAGCTGGCACAGAAAACGGTTAAGGAAGAACTGACCGTCCGCCAGCTGGAAGCTATCGTTAGTCGCTTGAATACCGATGGCGGTGCAGTCAAAAAGGCGACGAAGGTCGTTAAATCGCCATTCGTTCGTGCAAGTGAGGCTAAACTGGTTGATAAGTTTGGTACACAGGTCAATATTACTGAATCCAAGAAAGGGGCCGGCAAGCTGGCCATTGATTTCGCCTCAACAGAGGATCTTAACCGGATTTTGGATATCCTAGGTATTTCATTAGATTAGGTGACGTATGTTTAATTTAGGTGATACAGTCAAAATGAAGAAGCCCCATGCATGCGGTGCAAACAACTGGGAGGTTATTCGCCTGGGTGCAGACATTAAGTTGAAGTGCATGGGATGTGGTCACATCGTGATGCTGCCACGCAGCGCCTTTGTCAAAAAAATGAAGGAAGTATTGTTGAGCGGGGATGCGGCGAAGAATGCTAATCCCGAAAACTACGTTGATGTGGCTAAGAAACGTCCAGATCAAATTGAAGGAGTTTAGAAAATGTCTTTAACAGCAGGTATTGTTGGCCTACCCAATGTAGGTAAGTCAACGCTTTTTAATGCGATTACTAAGGCCGGCGCCGAGATGGCGAATTATCCGTTCGCCACAATCGATCCGAATGTTGGGATGGTCGAGGTGCCAGATCAACGTTTGGCACGTATCGATGAGTTGATTCCAGCTAAGAAAATTATCAAGACCACGTTTGAGTTCACGGATATTGCGGGCTTGGTCCAAGGTGCCAGTAAGGGTGAGGGACTGGGTAACAAGTTCCTCGAGAATATCAGACAGGTTGACGCAATTGTGCACGTGGTACGGGCCTTTGACGATGACAACATCACAACAGTTACTGGCAAGGTCGACCCGAAGGACGATATTGAAGTAATCAACTTGGAGCTTAGTCTAGCCGACCTCGATAGCGTCAACAAGCGCTACGAACGTGTGGGCAAGATGGCGAAGACTAAGGATAAAGATGCGATGGCCG
This sequence comes from Amylolactobacillus amylotrophicus DSM 20534, assembly GCF_001434555.1. NCBI lineage: Bacteria > Bacillati > Bacillota > Bacilli > Lactobacillales > Lactobacillaceae > Amylolactobacillus > Amylolactobacillus amylotrophicus. The sequence goes on along the minus strand of NZ_AZCV01000003.1, from coordinate 82,855 downwards.
AGTATGCCGTGCTTGAGAAGATTAAACCGGTGCTCGAGGCCGGTGGCGCCGTTCGCTCGATAGAATTCAACGAGGATGAGCAGAAGATTGCGAAAGGCCTGTTCCTTTTGACGTCTAAGCCCGTGATCTATGTGGCAAATATTGCCGAGGAATCGATGGCGGATCCTGATAGCGACCCGTACTTCAAGATTGTGGCGGATTTGGCCGCAGCTGAGGGTGCAGAGGCGCTCGGTATCTCGGCTAAAACCGAAGAGGAAATTGCGACGCTAGATGACGATGAGAAGGCCGAGTTCTTGGAGGCTGAGGGTGTCACCGAGTCTGGGCTCGACCGACTGATTAAGGCCAGCTACCACCTACTTGGTTTACAAACCTTTTTCACCGCCGGGGGCAAGGAAACAAGAGCCTGGACCTTCAAGAAAGGCATGAAAGCACCGCAGGTTGCGGGTGTAATTCACTCTGATTTCGAGCGGGGCTTCATCCGGGCCGAGACAGTTTCGTTTGAAGATCTGGACAAGTACGGTAGCATGCAAAAGGTTAAAGAGGCCGGACGGTTACGTCTGGAAGGTAAGGAATATGTCGTCCAAGACGGGGATATCATTGAATTTAGATTCAATGTGTAGAAAAGAGGTATGGGATTGGATCCAAAAGATAAGAACAAGGCAGTTATTGAGCAACAACAAGAATTAAAGGCTAAGCAAGATTCCGCTGCCGAACAGGAAGCAAGCCTTGAGGCTGCTACACCAGAAGAGTTGCGCGGTATGTTGACCAAGAGAAATGAAGACTACGTTTTTCGGTTGGAGAAGCAGCTAAAGGAAGCAGGTCTGACCGAAGGTGATGCAAAGCTCAAGGTCAATAGCTACCTTAAGGAGATTATCGTTGCCCAAAGAAAAGGACAGCCTGCAACACATCTTTATGGTTCACCGCAGGTGAAGGCACAGGAGTTAGTTGATCCAAGAAGCAGACAAGCAGATGAGGTCAAGTTCTGGCAGAAGGCCGTAGATAACTCGCTGTTGTACCTCGCCATCTTTTCCGCTATGTTCGGCTTAGTCGGCCTGTTTAGCAAGACCCAACAACAAATTGGTTTCATCACCATTCTGTCAGTTGGTCTCCTATTTGGTTTTCTCATGACTTATTACAACGACCTCATCATGAGAAAGAAGGAAGATCGGCCTTCGATGTGGAAGATGATGCTCGGGGGAATCGGGATCGTGTTCTTCATCTTCTTGTGGATTACGTTAACGGAATTACCATTCCTCCGCGTCGTTAATCCGGTACTCCCTGGCTGGGGTAGCCTGGTGATTGCGGTGCTTGCCTACCTGGGTCGGCGCTACTTCCGCGCACACTACCACATCACCACTTCATCGTTTGGTCCTGGACCCGGAGCTAGAAGATAAATTTTCAATATGACATTTTGTCATTATTTGTACTATACTAAATAGATAACTTTTGTGGTTATCTATTTTTTTGGATAAAATTTGAGGTGTGTACATGATTAAAACGTTAATGAAATCGATAAGGCAATACAAGAAAATGTCGATTTTATCGCCGATATTAGTGGCGAGCGAAGTGTTAGTAGAAATATTTATTCCCTTCTTGATGGCAAACATCATCGATAGCGGGATAATGAAGCAGAATTTAGATTACATCTTACGATTAGGTTCGTTATTGATTGTAATCACAATTGTTTCGCTGGTTCTTGGGGCCGGCGCTAGCTGGGTTTCCTCTCAAGCGGGAGCCGGCTTTGCGGCTAATCTGCGGCAAGATTTATTTGCCCACATTCAGACCTTCTCTTTTACAAACATTGATAAGTTCTCCACCTCGAGCTTGGTGACACGCTTGACGACCGACATCGCGAACATTCAGATGGCATACCAAATGCTGATTAGAATTGCGGTCCGTGCGCCGCTCATGATGATTTTCTCCGTCATCATGGCCTTTAACGTCAGTGGCGAACTGGCGTTGATTTTCGTCGTCTTGGTGCCTGTTCTGGCATTAACGCTGACGGTCATTATCAAGTCTGCATATCCACTGTTTAACCTGGTTTTCCGACGCTATGATGTCTTAAACCGGGTAGTGCGGGAGAATGTGCGTGGTATCCGCGAAGTGAAGACTTATGTCCAAGAGGATAACGAGATTGAGAAATTTGAGGGTGCATCAGAATCCATCTTCTCAGTCTTCTCAAAGGCCCAGAAGATTGTTTCGTTAAACGCACCCACAATGCAGTTCTTTTTGAACGCAGCGGTATTGCTGGTTTCCTGGTTCGGTGCCAAGCTGATTGTCGGCGGTAGCCTGCAGACTGGTGAACTGGTCAGCATGTATGCATACTCCAATTCAATTCTCTTTAGTTTGAACATGCTCGCGATGATTATCACTCAAATTGCCATTTCTCAGGCGAGCGGACGCAGAATTGCCGAAGTGCTTCACGAGAAGTCCACAATTGAAAACCCGACGAAGCCTGTGACGGAAGTCAGTGATGGCTCAATTAAGTTCGATCACGTTTCTTTCCATTACCTGAAGGAGGGCAAGGCGCCTGTCTTAGATGACATCAACTTGTCGATTAAGGCCGGGGAAGTGATTGGTATTATCGGTGAGACGGGCTCTGGTAAGAGTTCACTGGTCTCGCTGATCCCAAGACTCTACGATCCAACGCAAGGCACGATTGAGGTCGGTGGCTGCAATGTCTTAACCTACGACTTAAAGACACTGCGAGATAACGTGGCCATGGTGTTGCAGAATAACGTCCTCTTCTCGGGCACGATAGCGGAGAATCTCCGTTGGGGTAATGAGAATGCGACCGATGAGGAAGTATTGGCTGCATCAAAGGTTGCCCACGCCGATGATTTCGTGCAGGAATTGCCAGACGGCTATAATACGATGATTGAGCAGGGAGGGAACAACGTCTCCGGTGGTCAGAAGCAGCGGCTAACGATTGCTCGTGCTCTTTTGAAGAAACCGAAGATTTTGATTCTTGATGACTCCACATCAGCTGTTGATACTGCTACCGAGAAGGATATTCGTGAGGCCTTGAGAACACAAATGGCTGAAACGACGACAATCATTATTTCACAGCGAATCGTATCTATTAAAGATGCGGACGGAATTATTGTAATGAATCATGGCAAAATCGAGGATATCGGGACGCATGACGAACTGATTGAAAGAAACGCACTTTACCATGACATCAACCAATATCAAACAGAAAAGGATGGTGAATAGCATGGACGCATCAGTCAAAACAGCTCCAAGAAAGAAAAGCGCCACATTAAGACGTCTATTGAAGTTCATCATTTCAACCTATAAAGTCACATTTTTACTGTCGATGCTCGCAATCATCATTGCAGCTGCAAGTACGGTGGCTGGTTCATTATTCCTTCAACGATTAATTGACGATTACATTGTACCAATGACGAAGCAAAGCGTACCGAACTTTGGTCCACTGCTGCAGGCAATTGTCGTGATGGGTACCATCTACCTAATTGGGGTGATTGCAACGTTCTTCTTCACAAGAACGATGGCTGTTCTCGGCCAGAGACTGCAGAAGAAGATCCGTGATGAGATGTTTATTCACATGGAGAAGCTGCCAATCAGCTACTTCGACCAGAACGACTACGGTGATGTGATGAGTCGCTTCACAAACGATGTTGACACATTGATGCAGATGATTTCACAGAGTATTCCCCAGTTCCTGAACTCTTTGTTTAACTTGGTGTTCGTTGTGATTGGGATGCTCACTCTGAGCCCACTTCTGACTCTCATCTCGTTTGTCGTATTCGGCTTGAGTATCAGCGTGGTGAAGTTCCTTACAGGTAAAAGTAGTAGCTACTTCAAGCAACAGCAGAACAAGATGGGCCACGTTAACGGTTATGGCGAAGAGATTCTAAACGGCCTGAAGGTCGTCAAGGTCTTCTCGCACGAACCAATGGTTAAGGCACAATTCAACCTGCTGAACCAGGATTTAAAAACCGTTTCTGGGAATGCCAATGGGTTCGCCACGATGCTTTTCCCAATCATGGGAAACGTTGGTAACCTACTATACGTCCTAATTGCACTCATTGGTGGTACTTTTGTGGTCAACGGTGTCAGTGGCTTGACGCTAGGCGCAATTGCAGCATTCTTGCAACTCAGTCGCTCATTCAGCATGCCGATTGCTCAAATTTCGCAACAACTGAACACCATCGTCCTTGCCCTAGCTGGTGCACAACGGATTTTCCAATTGCAGGATGAGGTTGAGGAAGAAGATCATGGCCAAGTCACCATCACCCACGACGATCAAGTTAAGAGTCAGTGGCTCTGGCATAATACCGCTGACGGCAGTACTACACCCGTACGCGGTAAGATTGTATTTGAGCACGTGGACTTCGGCTATGTGCCAGGCAAAACAATTTTGCACGACATCAACATCGATGCAAAGCCCGGCATGAAGATTGCTCTGGTGGGGCAGACTGGTGCTGGTAAGACGACGATTAGTAATATGATTAACCGATTCTACGAGATTAGTGCAGGTAAGCTTACTTTCGATGGAATCGATGTTCGAGATATCAACAAAAGCGCGCTTAGACAGGCGATGGCCATCGTGCTGCAGGAGACGAACCTGTTCTCGGGTACGGTGATGGAAAACATTCGTTTCGGTAACCCCGAAGCAACGGACAACGAAATTTTCCACGCCGCGAAGCTAGCGCACGCGGATCAATTCATCAAGGACCTCGAGAATGGCTTTAACACCCGGATTGACGGTGATGGTTCCGACCTCTCTCAGGGTCAGAAGCAGTTGCTGTCGATTGCCCGGGCCATGGTCTCGGATACGCCACTCATGATTCTAGATGAGGCAACCTCAAGTATTGATACCAAAACTGAACGGTTGGTTCAGGCCGGAATGGACAACCTACTGGCCGGTCGGACGAGTTTCGTGATTGCCCACAGACTATCGACAATTGCAAACGCCGATTTGATCTTGGTCATCGACCATGGGCGGATTATCGAACAGGGTAATCATGAGGAGCTGATTGAAAAACACGGTGAATACTACCAGCTATACACCGGTAAGAAAGAATTAGACTAAATGCCAATTCCGAGAACGAAGATTTGCATGTTCCCCTTTTGTTTGCTAACCTAAGGGCGGGAATAAATGTTACAGAAATATTTCAGTGAGTAAATATATAAGCTAAGAGGTAGGTAACATGGCAACAAGGAAAAGTGCACGACACGCAGCACGAAAGAGCACCAAGAAGTACTATTTTCTTGGTGCGGTCCTTGGTATTCTCGCGATTTTATATGTTGGCTTTGGTGTCTTCTATGGCAGCCACTTCATGTCGGGGACAAAGGCCTATGGTGTGGAGCTCAGCGGGTTGACACAGAAGTCTGCCGAGCAAAAGGTCAAAGATAAGCTAGCCAATAAAAAATTTGTTTTGCGCGACAAAAAAGAGCAGGTAGCGGTGGCAACGGCTGCTTCTCTTGGTATCAAACAGAACTACCAGAAGCTAATCAGTGATAAGTTAGCTGCGCAGAATCCATGGACTTTTAACAAGGGGATTGAGGAGGTTCAGGCTGAAGACGACACGGCGTTTGATCAGGACAAGGTTAACCAGTTCGTTAATTCGCTGTTCCCCCAGATCAATAAGAACAGAACGGTCACAACCGACGCTTCCATTAAGAATCAGAACGGTAAATTTACCTTGGTTAAGGAAGTTCAGGGTAATAATTTCAGCGAAGATCAGGTGAGAGCAGCGGTTTCAGAGGCCGTCCAGAAGGGACAAAGTAATATTCAATTGAAGGATTACTATGTCAAACCGAAGCTTACAACGAAGAGCAGAGATCTAAAGGAAGCCATCACGAAACTAGATAAGATGGCCCAGGTAACAGTAACCTACCAGTTGGCGGGTCATACCATTCAGGTGCCACAGTCAACAGTAAAAACTTGGAGCGTCTACAGCGATGGTAAGGTGAGTGTGAACCAGAATGCGTTAGGGCAGTACCTCGCAAGCTTGAACAGCCAGTATGCGACCTTCGGCTCAACACGTTCGTTCCACTCTACCAAGCGAGGCGTGGTCCAGATTTCAACAGGTCTTTATGGTTGGAGTATCAATATCGCAGCTGAGGCAGCACAATTGACTGCCGATCTATTGGCTACAAAGAACGTCAGCCGGACGCCAGCAATCCAAGGATCTGGCTATCACAAGGACGGAACCGATATCGGTAATACCTATGTCGAGGTCGATAAGGTTAACCAACACATGTGGGTCTATGTTGATGGTGTTGAACAGATCTCTACAGACGTTGTAACTGGTAAGCCGGGTCAGGATACGCCCGTCGGTGTCTATAATGTCTGGGCGAAGCAAAGAAATGCCACGCTTCGTGGTAACAATGATGATGGCACCAAGTATGCATCACCGGTCAGCTACTGGATGCCGATCGACGATAATGGTGTGGGAATTCATGATTCACCATGGCAGCCCAAGTACGGCGGGGACTGGTACTTAGCTCACGGATCACACGGCTGTATTAACACGCCGCCCGCAACAATGGCTAAGCTCTATAATATCGTCGCGATTGGTACGCCCGTAATCGTGTTTTAGTAATGAGTTTTAATAAACGATTAAGAAAACAGCAAATTGCTGTTTTTTTTTGAATCTTAGCATGATTTAGATTATTCTTTTTAAGAGAATGCGATATTTCTGCTACACTTAAGTTGTTTTACGGCAGGATATCCTTATTTGCAGATTACTAGATTAATGAGGCATAAAAATGAAAATTTTAGTTGTTGATGATGATAAAGAAATTGTTGAATTACTCAGTATCTATCTAAATAACGAGGGCTACGAACCGGTGGCGGCATATTCAGGTAAGGAAGCAATCACAAAGTTGGCCACCATGAGTGACATCTCGCTGATGATTCTCGATATCATGATGCCCCACATGACGGGAATTGACGTGATCAAGGAAGTACGTAAGGACTCCGAGATTCCAATTATTGTGGTCTCCGCTAAGACCGGCGATATGGATAAGATTCAGGGGCTAATTACAGGAGCCGACGACTACGTGATTAAGCCATTTAACCCATTAGAAGTGATGGCTCGGGTCAAATCGCTTTTGCGTCGAAGCCAAAAGCAGGTGACGAATGACGAGCCGGATATCCTAGAGGTGGGCCCGCTGATTATCAACCGGGACTCCCATGAGGTGACCACTTTGACCGGCACTAAAATTCAGCTGACTGCTCTCGAATTTGGGATCTTGTATCTACTTGCTAGTCACCCTAACCGGGTCTTCTCGGCAGACGAGATTTTCGAACGGGTCTGGCAGCAAGAGAGCGTGGTCTCGGCAAAGACTGTCATGGTTCATGTAAGCCATCTGCGGGACAAAATTGAGGATGCTACAGAGGGTGAGAAAGTGATCGAAACTGTCTGGGGCGTGGGTTACAAAGTGGAGGTTTAATCTTTGAACAGAAAGAAGGTTAAGCTCACTGGTAAGGAGAAGAGCGAACTCTTTGGTGAAGGTGTTGTCACCGTCGTCCTTTTGTTGTTGCTAAATTTATCAATTTTGATTCTGATTAACTTAGCAATCTTGAATAATCAAGATCTGATTAACGGTATTTGGATTATTAAGCAGTCTATTTCTTTCGGTGAAGGATTCCACATATACAGTTGGCAGAACATCTTCGTCGGCTTTATGGCTATTACTGACCTGATTGTCCTTTATTGGCGGCTAATTCGCCGCTACCATCAGATGCAAATGAGACACGTAATTTCTGAGTTGCACTATATTGCCGAAGGAAACTTTGATCACCGCATCAATTTCTATGTGAAAACGGACCTGCAAAAGGTGATTGATAGTATTAACTCGCTTGTTGATAGCACCGTGGCTGCCATGCAAGAAGAGCGCCAGATTGAGCAGAGTAAGGACGACTTGGTGACGAATGTTAGTCATGATATTCGGACGCCACTCACCTCCATCATCGGCTACCTTGGGCTGCTCAGAACGGGTACTGTCAAGTCAGAGGAGGATGCGAAGAAGTATATCGATATCGCATACTTGAAGGCAAACCAGATGAAGTCCCTGGCCGATGATTTGTACGAGTACACGACTGTTCGCCAGAGTCAGACGACAATGTCCATGAGTGAGTTACACGTGAATTCGATGCTCGAGCAGGTTGCAGCCAGTTTTGAACTCGAGGCGGAGAAGAAGAATATTCAGTTGAATGTCGAGACCACGCCAGCAGATATCACGATGGAGGCCGATGCAGAGAAAATGGGGCGCGTTTTCAACAACTTGGTCAGTAACGCGCTGAAATACGGTAACGGCGCGACCAACATTAACCTAATCGCCACCAGAAAAGACGTGGATAAGATTGTGATTCGGGTTGAGAATGATGGCGAGCCGATTCCAAACGATGCACTAACGAAGATTTTCGAACGTTTTTACCGGGTAGAGACTTCGCGGTCCGTGGAGACTGGCGGTACGGGGCTCGGACTTGCAATTACGCAGAGCATAATTGAGCTACACCATGGTAAAATAAGTGTGACCTCAGATGAGGCGCTCACGGCGTTCATCATCGAATTACCACTAAAACAGGAAGAACGGGAAGATTAGCGTGAAAAAGAAACTAATTCAAATTATTTTAGTCATTACAATGTTTTTAGGGGTGGGCGCGACAACAGCCGTCAAAGTAGAAGCCGCAGAGCCGAAGATTGATGCTAAGGCCGCACTAGCGGTGGACCTAGAAACCGGACGGGTATTACTCAAACAGAATGCAGATGAATCTTTGCCAATTGCCTCAATCACCAAGATGGTAACCCTCTACTTGGTTCAAGATGCGATTAAGTCGGGTCAAATCAAGCAGGATGACACAATCAAGGTACCTGCAGATATTGCTAAATTTAGTCAGGATCCCGCCCTGTCGAATGTTCCCTTGACTGCAGGCGAAAGTTACACGGTGGAGGAGCTGTATGAATCTGGCTGGATCTATTCATCAAATGCAGCCGCGATGCTACTAGCAGACCGGGTTGCGGGCTCACAAGCTAAGTTTGTTAAGATGATGCAACAACAACTGGAGAAGTGGGACATAAACGATGCGCAGATTGTCAATGTCAGCGGCTTAAATAACGAGAATATTCCGGCAAAATTGCGTGTCAAAGGCACAGATGCTAAGGCCGAGAACAAGATGTCTGCGGTTGACTTAGCGGTAGTTGCCAGACACTTACTCAAGAAATACCCTGAGATTTTGAACATTACGAAGATCGCCGAAAAGGTATTTGACAAGGGCGGTGTGGATGAATTTACAATGCACAGTTTTAACCGGATGCTACCTAACCAGGTTGACAGCTATGCTGATCTCACAGTTGATGGCTTGAAGACAGGAACGACAGACGCTGCCGGTGAATCCTTTGTTGGTACCACAAAGGAAGGTGGGTACCGCATTCTGACTGTTGTGATGGATGCAGGTGGCGCTAAGGACGACAAGGGTAAGCGATTCAAAGTAACTGCGCAAGTAATGCGGCACGTGTATGCTAATTGGACGAAGAAGACGGTCTACGAAAAGGGTGACACTAGTATTGTCAAGCCTGTCAAGTTGAAGTATGGCAAGGAAAAGTCCGTTAAGCTTGAGTCTAAGCAGCCGGTTGTCGTCTGGACCCACAATGACACCACAGACAAGACAAAGATCGTTCTGAACAAGACAAAGGTAAATTCTGCTAAGAAGGGCGAAGTATTCGGCACAATTAAAGTACAGGATGACGGATTAGGATACCTACCTGGTCTTAGTGGCGATGCTCAACTGGTTGCGACCAAGAACGTCAAAGAGAAGAACATTTTCGAGAAGCTGGCCCAAGGAATTGGTGAGTTTTTTGGTAATTTATTCTAAGGGCTAAAACGCTAACTATGCTATAATCAGAGTTAATTTAGTAACGAGGTAGGAGAGTTAGATGGCAATTTCATTAGATGCATGTATTTTAATCTTAAAGGAGCATCACATATTAAAAAGTAGTGCAATCCAAGATGCATTGCCTACAAAGATGCAGTCCGTGAGCTACGACTCCCGTAAGGTGGAGGTGGACACACTTTTCTTCTGTAAAGGTAAGAATTTCCGCCCGACATTTTTGACGATGGCCAAGAACAGCGGAGCGATTTGCTATGTAGCTGAGCAGCCCTATCCAGAGGGTAAGGGGATGCACGCATTAATCGTGCGCAATGTGCAAAAAGCGATGTCGCTGTTATCGGCCGCGTTCTACGGTTTCCCCCAGGATGATCTGTACGTTGTTGCTTATACGGGAACTAAGGGTAAGACGACCTCTGCTTATTTATTAAAGGGGATCCTCGATCAGCAAAATGGTGGGACAACGGCGCTGTTTAGCTCTGTCGACCGTGTCGTCGGGCCAAGACCTGATCAGAAATTTAAGTCTGACCTGACTACACCAGAGTCACTCGATTTATTCCGCGATATGCGTACTGCCGTTGATAATGGGATGACGCACCTTGTAATGGAGGTTTCTTCACAGGCATATAAGAAGAGTCGGGTGTTTGGTTTGACCTACGACCTCGGATTCTTCCTGAATATCACACCTGATCATATTGGACCAAACGAGCACCCAAATTTCGAAGACTACCTGCACTCTAAACTGCAATTGATGGTCAACTCACGCAAGTGCATCATCAACGCAGAAACTGACTATCTGGCTGATGTGTACGCTGCGGCAAAGGCCACAACGAATCCTGATAGCATTTATCTATTTAGCAGTAATGACTTCCTCCAGCCTGCAGGGCTTCCAACCGTTGATGTCCGGGTTGACAATATTGAAAGTGACATGCATGAGAGTCGCTTTGAATTGTACACGGCCACTGACAAAACCAAAGATTTAGGAATTGATGGTGAGTACGAGTTGAGTCTTATTGGGGACTTCAATGAGTTAAACGCAACTGCTGCGATTATTGCTGGTGGACTTGCCGGTGTCAAACATGATACTGCGGCTTCTGGGATTAAGGACGTAAGGATTCCAGGAAGGATGCAAACCTTGAAGACCAAGGATCACGGTGAAGTGGTCGTTGATTATGCCCACAATCTGGCAAGTATGGAGGCACTACTCTCATTCTTGAAACGTGAATTCAGTAGTCCGCGCGTGGTCGTAGTAGTTGGCTCACCTGGAGATAAAGGTGTTTCTAGAAGAGCCGGATTTAGCCAGGCGTTGACGGAGTACGCCGATGTGGCCTACCTGACGACTGATGATCCTGGTTACGAGGATCCGCTCGATATCGCACGTGAGATTGATGCTGGCATTGATCACAGCAAGGTCCAGGTGACCATTGAGCTTGATCGTGCTAAGGCGATTAAGACGGCGATTGAGAATAGTCAACCCGGCGAGATTGTCGTATTAGCTGGTAAGGGTGAAGATATGATGCAAAAAGTGCGAGGAATTGACAAGCCGTATGCATCTGATCTCGCAATTGCTAAACGCGTTATTGCAGAATTATAGAGAGTACGATTATGAAGAAATTTTTTACAGTGATTGGTGGGATGGGCACTATTTCGACAGAAAGTTACCTCAGGCTGATTAACCATCGACTTACAATTACCAGGGATCAAGATTACTTAGACTATATCCTGGTGAATCATGCCAGTGTGCCTGACCGGACAAGTTATATCTTGGACCACACTAAACCAAGCTTTCTGCCTGATCTACTGGAGGATGTGGCACAACAAAGTCAGCTGAATCCTGAGTTCATGGTGATTATCTGCAATACGGCACACTATTTCTACGATGAATTACAGGATGTGACGGATGTCCCGCTTCTTCATATGCCAAGGATTGCAACCAATCAACTAAATGAATTATATCCGCAAATTAAAAAAGTGGGACTGATTGCTACGCGCGGCACCATCACCGATGGGATATATAAGGACGAGATTCGCCGTGTTGGCAAGGAGGTTGAACTCGGTGGACCCGAGATTCAGCCGCTCGTTGACGAACTGATTTACGACCACATCAAGGAGAAGGGCGAAGTCGATGCCGCATTGTATCACCGGATCCTGGCCAAGATGCACGACGATTATGGCGTCGATGTTGTAGTACTCGGTTGTACGGAGTTGTCGTTAGCCCAAGAATTGGCGCCTGATCACCCATATGAGGTCATAGATGCGCAAAGTATTATTGCCGACGTGACCATCGAAGCCGCGACCGCTATTCGTCAGGGTAAGGCAACAGCGGATGCGCTGGCAAAGTATTTAAATTAGTACGTAAATTAAGCATTTCAAGCGAAATGCTTTTTTTGTACTTGCTGGTAGAAAAAAACGGGCAAAAAGTTGCATTTGCTTTACCAATAGATTACAGTTGGGTTACAAGATATAATATATTAGTAATCAAGTATGTTGTGCGGGAGGTCAGAGTCATGAGAAAACGTTCTCTATTATTTATTATATTGACAGTTATGGTAGTTGGCGGCGCATTAACCGGTTGTGCTGGCCAGAAATTGGATTCTGCTAGCGCTGACTCCTTGACGACTCCAAAAGTTAAACAAAAAAATGCTGATAGCTCAAGGAAGAACCCCACTAACACTAAAGTAAAAATAAAAGCCAAAGCCCAGCGCAAGGCGCAAAACACGCCTGTCGAGACGACCGCCGAAGCACCTAAAACTCAGAGTTCTGCAGCAAATAGTGGTCAAGTGAGCAACAAAGGAGCACAAACAACAGGGCATGTGGAGTGCTGTGTATTGATGTCTAAGGTCCGTGGATAGTAGGTGAGAAAGCCCTTGATATATGGGCATTTGGCGATATTGAAATTTTAGTAAGTAAGTGAAAATGAAAAAAATAACAGTCCACCTAAACATATCAAGGGCGAAAATCGGTATAGTTTAGACTGTGATTTGGATAACAGGAAATCTGAGTTGCCAATTTGGTTGTCAAGGAGATAGTTTAGGCGGTGGATTGGATGTTGGGGTTTTTGAGTGGGCGAGATGGATGACGAAGATGCATATAAGATATAGGGAGGAAACGACTTGATGAATGCAGGAATAAAAATTGAACGAGAACGTTTGTCTGCAAAAGAATATATAGATTTTCTTAAGCGTACCGACTTAGGGTCGCAATATCCAAAAGAACGTTTTGAAGAAAGAATATCCCAACTTGTTGACAATGTGTCAATTAGTCTCGTTGCAAGAAATAAGAACGGTTTAGTTGTTGGTGTTCTATTTGCTTTGACAGATTTTGTGTATTGGCTTTACGTGACAGATTTAGGCGTTGACAGGGATTATGAAGGGCAAGGGATAGGCAGAACACTTATGAAGATGTCACATGATATGGCTGGCGGTGAGAAGAATATTGCGGTTTACTTAATTGCGAATGAAAATGCTATTCCATTCTATAAAAAACTTGGAATGAAAAAATCAGAAGATGTCATGCAGTATAACCATATTGAATGGACTAATTTCAAAGTAGAGTAACACACGTTAATTTTGGTTACATACAGAATGTCTTTCCAAAATTCAAAAGTATAGCAATATCAAAATCAAGGTATCGTTCCAACAAGAAGCGGTTGCTGCACCAGTTAAGCAGAAAGAAGCTCCGCAGCCAAACAGTGATTTCTTACTCAAACAGAGACTTGTGAACTCTGCGATGGGCTACATCGCGTACGAAACCGGCCAAGATCAGCTAACGGGTGGTTATTGGAACTATGCTAAACAAGTTTGGGGTGTGACTGATGCCCAGATACTCACCCCGCTTGGCAATGATTCATACCAAATTTTGTCGCAAGGAACGACGAGATACGTGTTGACAATTGCAGCAACCACGGCAACTGTAGTGGAACACTCTGACTATGACAATACAACAGTGACCATCACGTTGGACAAAAATTCAGCGGCAGTTATTGCGGTTGAATAAAGTAAAGAAAAAAAGAGCTTTGAGCACCAGCCACTGCTGACTGTGTCAAAGCTCTTTTTCGTCTAATTAATTTACTCATGCATTCTCTAGAGTGACAGTTCACTTGTTTCTGATGGAGAGGCCCTTCAGGTTGCCAATACTCAGCATGACGATGAAGCTCAGGAGGTAGAGTACACTCAGGAAGCCCATGACCACAACCAAGTTGTAGAAATCCATTAAAAAGCCGATGGCGACGGATGAGAACCCGCCAATTGCCCGGCCGACGTTCACGATGACGTTATTGGCAGTCGAACGAATCTCTGTGGGATAGAGGCGACTAATTACCGCGCCGTAGCCGCCAAACATGCCGTTTGAGAAGAAGCCAAGGATTGCGCCCGCAATCAACAGTGAGATTTCGTTATAAACAAGATTGATGCTGAAAACCGAGAGGGCAGAGGCGATGAGGAAGATACCAAAGGCGCGTCTTGGCCCGAAGAAATCCAGGATATGACCGAAAGTCATCATCCCGATGATCATGCCGATGATGGTGGCAATCATCCAAATTGAGGAGCCTGAAACGGACAGGCCCAGCTTCTGTTGCATGATTGAGGGTAACCAGTTCATCAGGCCAAAGTAGCCTGCAATCTGCACGAAAACCATGAACATCAAAGCACTAGTTTGAAAGGCCAGCTTCGGGGTTCTAAACAACGAACCGATGCTAATTTTGACTTTGCTCTCCGCAGGCACAGCTTTAGAGGCGATGAATTCGGGGCTCTCGCTGAGGTGGCGACGAATGAAGTAAGTTAGTGCAACGGGAATGAGTCCGAGCAGAAATAGGGCTTGCCAACCTAGTTTGGGAATGATGATCGAGGCCATCACGGCTGCGAAAATTGCGCCGATTTGGCCACCGATCGCCGCAATGGAAGTCATCTTTCCAATCTTTTTGTGATCAAAGCTCTCGGCAATGAGTGTGATGCCAACGCCATACTCACCACCGGCGCCGATACCGGCGATGAAGCGCATGATGTACAGGAAATAAATATTCTTGGTGAAGTAAATGGCCCCCGTTGCAAGCGCAAAGATGAAGACGGTATATGTAAAGGTCCTCACGCGGCCAAACTTATCCGCGATGAGACCAAATAAAATACCACCCGCTAACATTCCGAGATTGGTGATGGACGAGATGAGCCCAGCCTGGGCGCCGCTGAGGTGTAAATCAGCGATAATTGAGGAAAGCGCGAATGAGAGGAACATGACGTCCATGTTCTCGAGCGCGAATCCTGCCGAGGTTGATGCAATCGTCCACTTCTGGTTTGTTGACAACGAGTGGTCTGTAACAGTTGTTTCCATATTCAATTCCTCCAAAATGAATGCTCTCTGTCATTCTTTATTTTGCTGGTGTAACTGTGATTCATAATCGAACACAATTGTGACATGAATAAATTAAAATTTCAAGTTGAATTTTTCTGAGAAATTATTTGACGAGTGAGAATTTATCGGCTAAGCTATTAACCAATATGTAAATTAATATCTTTAAATTTAGCCCCGTGAGACTAAGAAGGTATACCGTTATCTCTGCCGTAGTGCAGGGTCAAGTGGACCGTTTTGCCTTCTCGGGGTGAAACGGTTTTTTTATTTCATCAGGAGGACAAGATATGCGACCGATATTTATTGCGCTGGATTTCAAAAACCGGACTGAAGTCTGGAATTTTCTCGCCGAATTTCCTGAGCTAGATGGATTGGCAGTCAAGGTGGGCATGGAGTTGTTCTATATGGAAGGCCCTGATTTCGTCCGTGAGCTGATTGCCAGGGGGCTACGCGTCTTTCTGGATTTGAAATTGTATGATATTCCCCATACAGTTGAACAGGCAATGAGCCAGCTAGGTCGACTAGGTGTCTCTTACGTCACCGTTCACGGCAGTGGTGGGGCTGAGATGCTCCAGGCAGCTAAGCGGGGACTGGTTAAGGGGAGTCAAGAACTTGGTGTGGTGGGACCGAAACTTCTCGCAATCACACAGCTAACCTCCATGAGTGAGCATCAGCTTAAGTCTGAGCAGCTAGTCAATGCCACGATGGCAGAGTCCGTTGTTCATCTAGCACGGCTAGCATACGAGAACGGCGCTGATGGCGTGATTGCTGCCGCCGTTGAGGATGAGTTAATTCACCAAGCAACGAGTAGTGCATTCCTGACGATTAATCCGGGCATCAGGCTCGAAAACGATGCGCAGGATGATCAGAAACGAGTTGTGACGCCAAGCCAGGCAGTTTCACTTGGTAGCGATGGGATCGTGGTCGGCCGTTCAATCACGAGCTCAACGAATCCAGTCGCGACATACCAACTAATCAAACAAGAATGGGAGCGAAAATAAAATGAGAGTAGCAACGCAGGTAGCACACGATTTATTACATATTGGGGCTGTGACACTGGAACCGGCCAAGCCGTTTGTTTGGGCAAGTGGTATTAAGGCACCAATCTACACTGATAATCGCCTCATCATCGGCTTTCCAGAGGAGCGAATGTACATCGCTAACTGTCTCGCAGACTTGATTAAGAGGCGTTATCCGACGGCGACGGTCATTGGTGGTGTGGCTACCGCAGGTATACCACACGCGGCACTGGTAGCTGAGCGGCTCAATCTGCCAATGATCTATGTTCGTTCAAAGGCGAAGGATCATGGGACAAATAGCCAAATTGAGGGTAAGCTGAACGCAACGGATCAGGTGGTACTAATAGACGATTTGATTTCGACCGGCGGCAGCGTGCTGGCCGCAGCGGAGGTTGTCCAGGCGACCGGGGCCACGGTGGCGGGTGTTGCAGCTATTTTCACCTATGAGCTACCAGATAGTTTGACCAATTTCACCAACGCCAATATTCGCCTCCAGACACTGACGACATATACTGATTTAATTGAGACGGTGAATTCGGAAGGAGATATGAGTGATGCTGATTTGGCTCTAGTCCGCACGTGGAAAGATGATCCTTGGGGTTACGGGCGGGCAGTTAGCGCCATTTAGCAACCTCCTGCAAAAATAGCATAATAAAACTCGGACCAATTAGATTGATCCGAGTTTTTGTTTTTCCTAGTAACAATTGAACCGATTAGATATTTAAGACTTTATCCAAGAAACGTTTGGTCTCCGGTGCCTGTGGATGGTCGAAAATTTGCTCTGGATTGCCGTCTTCCTTGATGACGCCATCTTCGAAGAAGACGACGCGATCGGCAACTTGCTTGGCAAAGCCCATCTCGTGGGTGACGACGACCATCGTCATTCCGTCGGCGGCTAGTCGCTTCATGACATCAAGTACGTCACCAACCATTTCTGGGTCGAGAGCACTCGTTGGTTCGTCGAAGAGCATGATGTCTGGTTGCATCGCCAGTGCTCTGGCGATGGCCACCCGTTGCTTCTGCCCACCAGAGAGTGAGGCTGGTTTTGCATCCGCCTTATCAGCTAAGTCGACAATTTCGAGGTACTTAAACGCCTTTGTTCGAGCCTCTTCCTTCGTGTCCTTCTTCAGGTCAACGGGAGCCAACATGATGTTTTGTAGGACCGTCAGGTGGGGGAAAAGATTGAAGTGCTGGAACACCATACCGATGTTCTGGCGAACCTTGTCGATGTTGGTCTTCTTATCGCTGATGTCATAGCCATCAATTACAATTTGGCCACTTGTTGGATCCTCCAACCGGTTTAAACAGCGGAGGAATGTACTCTTGCCAGAGCCTGAGGGTCCAATCATGCAGACGACCTCACCGTCTTTAATCTCCAGGTCGATACCCTTCAAGACTTTATTCTTGCCGTAATATTTGTGCAGGTCATTAACCTTAACTTTGATATTATTCTCCATTGGTTAGCGAATCTTCCTTTCAACCAGCTTCGAGAGCCAGGTCAAACTAGTGATGATAATTAGGTAAATAACGGCAATGATTGCCCAGACATTGAAACCTTCCATGTTTTTGGCGATAATCACCGAACCCGTTTGCGTTAACTCCATCAGGCCAATAGCCGAGAGGATGGAGGTATCTTTAACTGTAATAATAAATTGGTTCAAGAACGATGGAATCATGAACTTGATGCCCTGTGGTGCAATTACTTTCCAAAGTGTTCTTTGATAGGACAAACCGAGGCTCCGTGAGGCCTCCCATTGTCCGATGTCTACCGACTGGAAACCGCCCTTAACGAAGGCACCGATGTATGAGCCCTCATTCAGCGTGAGTGTGATAATTGCAGCAACGCCCAACGGGATTTTCTGCCCGATGACGTCAGGCAGACCAATATAGATGAAGAACGCGAGGACCATCATTGGTAGCCCCCGGAAGAGGTAGATGATTGTGCTAGCGATTCCTGGTAGAATCTTGCCTCGCTGAATGCCCAGAACACCAAGTAAGACGCCGAAGATTGTGGCGGTCAATATACCGATAATCGAGATTTTCAACGTCTCCAGAATGGCATTACCGAGCAGGGGCCCGTTCTTCTTGATGAGCCCGAAGATTGTTCTTTCGGATGCCGTATCTGTCTTGATGTTTGCGTTATCGCCTAAATATTGGTCGATAATCTCCTGTAGTCGACCAGATTCCTTCATCTTCGCCAGCTCGGCATTGAATTTCTTGAGAAACTCCTGATTGTGGCCCTTCTTGACCGCAATCGCAATGGGCATCGTATCGGCTGGCTTCGTCACAATCTTTAAATCAAGGCCGTTTCTGATGCCATAACGGAGGACGACTTCCTCATCAATTGAACCGTCAATACCGCCGTTCTCCACGTCCTGCCACATTGGATTCGACTCGTTGAAATACTTGATTTTAAAGCCGTATTTCTTGTTGATTGATTGGGCGTATTCAGCACCGGTTGTACCAACCTTGACACCGATGTTCTTACCCTTCAAATCTTTAAGAGAGTTAATCTTACTCTTCTTGTTAACGGCGAGGGCGGCGCCAGCATCGTAAAACGAGTCAGTGAAGTCAAACTTTTCCTTACGTTCCTCGGTCACGCTCATGCCGTTAATCATCAAATCCAACTGTCCAGATTGAACTGATTGGATTTGAGCGTTAAAACTCATGATTTTAATATCGTATTTCATGCCGGTGTTCTGCATGATTTCTTTGAAAAGATCCATTTCGAAACCATTGTTACCGTCCTCATAGCCACCGTTTTTATCCTCAATTTCGTAGGGCTCAAACGTGTTGCTAGTGCCGACCGTCAATGTTTTGGCAAAGACTTTCGGGTTCTGCTGGGTGAACAACCCAAATGAAACTATTGCAGTAAAAAGTGCTAGTGTTTGCCAAAATCGGTTAGTTTTGCGCATATTAATCCTCTTTCCTTCTAAACCATGGTAACCATTACAACATTTTTAGGGTTATTTTTCCAGAATTTGCGTTAGGAAAGCTGACATGTATCGGATAATTAGTGTTGTTGCATCAATTTGAAAGAAAATGGAATATTTTGAAAGAAAATGATTGCTTTTAACTTTTTAAGCGTTTACAATTACTCGTGGAGAAATAAAAAATGCTAACAGAAAAACGAAAAGACCTCATCGTCAAGCACGTCAACGAGCATGAGATGTGCAGGCTCAGCGAACTTGCTAAATTGACGAATTCATCGGAATCAACCATTAGGCGTGATTTGGAAGAACTTGAAAATCTTGGATTGGTTCGCCGCATCCATGGTGGCGTGCGGTCCGTGATTAAACTCGATCAGGATATCAAACAGCAGGTACGCCAGAGTCTCAATAAGGCGGCGAAGGTGAAATTGGGCAGTTACGTTGCTGGAAAGTATATCCGTTCAAATGATGTTGTGTATCTCGATGCGGGTACGACGGTCCAGGAAGTGATTAACTACCTGAAGCCGGAGCAGAATCTGGTGATTGTGACGAACGGGATTGATACAGCAATTACCGCTACTAACCAGGGGTTAGATACGATTCTCATTGGCGGCCAAATCAAGAACGACACAAGGGCCATTGTTGGTGCTAGCGCCATCGCGCAGATTAATGCCCTGAATTTCTCAGTGGCGGTCTTGGGTGCAAACGGAATCTCTGAACACGCGGGAATTACTACACCCGACTTGAAGGAGGCCTCTTTGAAAGAGGCTGTAATTGACCGTGCTAAGACAAGCATCGTGGTGGCTGATGAGAGTAAGATTGGGATTGCTACGTTTGCCAAGTTTGCGGATTTTGCTGATGTTCAATTGGTGACCAACGCGCTCACACCAACCAAACGCGCAATTTTACCAAATAAATTAAACTTAGAGGTGGTGCACAAATGATTTATACGATTACTGTCAATCCAGCGATTGATTATGTTATCGAGCTGACCCAACTGACGCTTGGTGAGGTTAACAGAACGGAGAATTATCATTTCTTGGCTGGTGGCAAGGGAATCAACGTCTCCCAAATTCTAAACCAGCTTGAGCAAGAGAATACCGCTTGGGGTTTCGTCGGTGGTTTCTCTGGTGGTGAACTAGCTCGGCAAGTTGCTGCCAAAGGGATTACGAGCGACTTTGTGGAGATTAAAGACCAAACCAGGATCAACGTGAAGCTAAAAGCGGGTCAGGAAACGGAGATTAATGGTGCCGGTCCTGAAATTTCGGCAACCGAAATTGAAGCATTTAAGACGAAGCTGCAGAATTTGCAGGAGGGGGACACCGTCGTCATGTCCGGTAGCCTGACGCCAAGTTTGCCTGCTAATTTCTATCAGAGTTTGATTCCGGTGATTAAAGAGCGGGGCGCAGAGTTCGTTGTGGACACAACAGGCCAGGCATTGCTTGACACACTAGCCTACGAACCACTAGTCATCAAGCCTAATCATCACGAGCTGGCGGAATTGTTCACAACAACTTTTGCCAACGATGATGAGCTGGTTGTAGCAGCACGAAAATTACTCGATCGGGGTGCACAGCATGTCTTGATTTCGATGGCTGGTGCCGGTGGCTATCTGGTAACACGGGACCATGTATACCATGCGAACGCGGCGAAAGGAACAGTGGTT
Source organism: Amylolactobacillus amylotrophicus DSM 20534 (assembly GCF_001434555.1). Classification (NCBI taxonomy): domain Bacteria; kingdom Bacillati; phylum Bacillota; class Bacilli; order Lactobacillales; family Lactobacillaceae; genus Amylolactobacillus; species Amylolactobacillus amylotrophicus. Next base: position 62,032 of record NZ_AZCV01000003.1, on the reverse strand, counting down.
AACTCGGTCGGTGCTGGCGATTCAATGGTTGCCGGTTTCGTCGGGACTTTTGCCAGGACGAAAGATCCGGTTGAGAGCTTCAAGATTGGGATGGCATGTGGTGGTGCCACAACCTTCACCAAGGACATCGCCAATGCGAGCCAAATCGCCGCTATTATTCCACAAATTGAGGTTGTAGAAGTTAGTTAAAATTTAGAGGAAGTTTCGAGGTGTAAAAGTGAAAATCAAAGATATCTTAAATAAAGATGCGATGATCATGGACCTAAAAGCGACGACGAAGGAAGCCGCGATTGACGAAATGATTGCTAAAGACGTCCAGGCGGGCGTAATCGCGGATGCTGCCAAGTATAAGGCAGCAATACTCGCGCGCGAAGCCCAGTCAACTACCGGAATTGGTGATGGTATCGCCATGCCCCATGCAAAGAACGATGCAGTTAAACAGACGACGGTTTTGTTTGCAAAGAGCGCGGCAGGCGTTCAGTATGACGCCTTAGATGGCCAACCGGTTCACTTGTTCTTTATGATTGCAGCGCCAGCAGGAGCAAATAACGAGCACCTGCAGGCATTGGCTACTTTATCTGGTCTACTAATCGATGCTGATCTGGTGGCTCAGTTGAAGAACGCCACAATGCCTGACGAGATTATCGCGTTGTTTAGTGCCGCTGAGAGTGCAAAAGAGGAGCGGGATGCTGCTGCAGATCAGAAAGAAAAGGCCGCCCAGGCAACAAAGTCTGCTGCGACAAATGGCGAGAAGCCGTATATTGTTGCAGTTACTGCATGTATTACGGGAATCGCCCACACCTACATGGCAGAGGAGGCTTTAAAAAAAGCTGGTGAGAAATTGGGTATCGATATCAAGGTCGAGACCAACGGCTCGGAAGGCGTGAAGCACCTTTTGACTAACGACGATATCAAGCGTGCTCAGGGTGTAATCATTACTGCTGATAAGAAGGTGGCGATGGATAGATTCGATGGTAAGCAACTGATTCATCGGCCTGTCATTGACGGAATCAAGAAGCCGGAGGAACTGATTAACGATATTCTCGCTAATGAGGGACAAACTTTCCATGCTGCAAATAATGAGACGGTGGAGGAAACAACCACTGGCGACAATGAGTCGGCAGGACGGAAAGTTTATACCAGCTTGATGAATGGTGTTTCGAATATGCTACCATTCGTCGTTGGTGGCGGTATCTTGATGGCGGCTTCCTTTGCCATCGAGAACTTTGTCGGTGCCCACTCACTTTGGTTCACGTTCTTTAATCATGTTGGTAACTGGGCATTTAGCTTCTTACTTCCCGTATTAGCAGCGTATATTGCTGAAGCAATCGGTGATCGTCCTGCCCTCATGCCAGGATTTGTTGGTGGGTACATGGCATCTCTTGCAGCTGCAAGTATCGTGAAGTCAGACTCGCCAGCCGGATTTTTGGGAGCCTTGGTTGCCGGCTTTCTCGCAGGTTACGTGACCCTATTCTGGAAGAGAGTCTTCAGAAATTTGCCTAAGTCATTAGAAGGGCTGAAGCCAATCTTCATCCTGCCAATTCTTGGTTTAGCCACTGTGGGTGCGTTGATGTTCTTCGCAGTCAACCCAGTCTTTGGCTTCCTCAACGGAATTATTACGAATTTCTTGTCGAACATGGGTACAGCAAATGCCGTTCTTTTAGGTGGCGTGCTTGGTGGAATGATGGCCATCGATATGGGTGGTCCATTTAACAAGGCGGCCTATGTCTTCGCTATCGGTGCATTTACCGCAACGAAAAACGGGGATTTAATGGCAGCAGTGATGATTGGTGGGATGATTCCACCACTTGCGATTGCAATTGCAACATCTGTTTGGCCAAAGAAGTGGACCAAAGAAGAGCGCACAGCAGGAATTTCAAACTACGTTCTCGGGATCTCCTTCATTACTGAAGGTGCCATTCCGTTCGCTGCCAAGGATCCATTAAGAATCATTACCTCAAGTGTAATTGGTTCGGCAATCGGCGGTGCATTATCACAGTTGATGCATGTCAGTGTTCCAGCACCACATGGCGGAATCTTTGCCGCACTCTTCCTCTCAAACAACTTAATTGGCTTCCTAGTTGCATTAATTATTGGCGCAATTATCTCTGCAGTTATTTTAGGTTTCTGGAAGAAACCTGTGGTTCAAGCAGGATAATGAAATAGGAGAATTGAACTGACCCCCTAATTTTACAAATTTCCCCAGTTTATACTCAAAAGGCGTTAGGCAAAAGTGTCTAACGCCTTTTTGGCGGGCTAAATACCTAGCCCTCAGATACTTTTATAGTCCTTGAACACAGCAACTATTTTTTCACGAATGGCGCAATTTTCTTAATGATGTTTTCTATACTAGAGCAATAAAGCAAAGGAGGATTTGCTGTATGAGCAATGGTGGCAGTTTTAGCACAAATAGTCGGGATTATTTTACTGGGTCTCTGGCATAAATAAAGAACTAAGGTTTTTGACTAGAACCCGGTAATATTTAATTAAAGGGTTAAAAATTAAAAAATCAAACACGCCTAATAATAAATATGCAACCGTAATTTCGCAGAACCATCAACTCTACTTAATTTCTGTCAATGAAAGTTCTGGCAATCACCAAGTTATGGCGGAGATATCTGGACAGATGGCATACTCAATCAGTTCTGTGGAACAATATCCTGTTGTTGGCGATCGGGTTGAGGTAAGTTACTCCGAGAATGATGATGTTGCGATCATCCATCGTATCTTGCCGCGCAAAAGCCTTTTATCTAGAGCAAGTTCTGGCGTTGGTCAAGGTGTACAGCCAATTGCGGCTAATGTTGATACCGTGTTTATCACGATGGCGTTAGACCATAACTTCAACTTGAGGAGAATGGAGCGGTACCTCACAATTGTCTGGGACAGTGGCGCACAGCCAGTGATTGTTCTGACGAAGGCAGGCTTAACCACTGATTTAGAAAATCAGTTAGCGCAAGTTAGTGAAATTGCTTTAGGTGTAACCACCTTCGTCACAAGTGACAGTGACTTTTCTGAAATTGCTAATTTTCTAACACAAAATCCACAAACAGTAGTTTTCGTTGGTTCTTCCGGGGTTGGCAAATCAACGCTAATTAATCGGCTATTAGGCTATGAGGCCATGGCGACAAGCGAAAACAGGGAGAGTGATTCTAAAGGACGGCACACAACAACTAACCGTCAACTTTTTTCGTTGGCAAACGGAACGCAGATTATTGACACACCAGGAATGCGGGAACTCCAAGTTGATACTGGTGACTCCAGCGCCACTTTCGCTGATATTGAGGAATTAGCAACACGGTGTAAGTTCCGTAATTGTACCCACAAAAGTGAACCGGGATGCGCCATTATTGAGGCAGTTGATACTGGCAAACTGTCAGCCGAGCGCTTTGCTAACTACCTCAAGATTTCGCGCGAGAATAGATATTCGCGAATGAATACAACCGAGATTGCAGCGGATAAGTTTAGGCGTCACTTTGGTGGTAAGTCTGGCGCCAAAGCGGTGCGTGATATTAAGAAAGGTAAACGATTAAATTAGGTATGATTGCTGCACAGGTCTATTTATTTGATACATCCGCCAGTGCGGGGAGTTCGATATCTTTTATTGAAACGATGAGTGATGTGGATTTTTACCAGCTAGCTCAAATCGTCCAATATAATTTTGGTTTACCATTTTAAATTATTTTTCCGTTTTTCTATTGACAGTAAAAATAAATACTTGTATGCTTAGCACAATTCAAATTTGATGTTTCGTCGGACGATGTTTTGGATCGGTCATTTCAGAGAGAGCTTGGTCGCTGGAAAAGCTTATGACTCCCAATCCGCACAGCCGACGGGTCAAATAGGCGATCATTATGGAAATAATGCGGTTGAACCGATATCACTGCAGTTACAAACTGCTTGAGGCACTGCTCGTGAGAGTATTGCAAACTTGAGGTGGGACCGTGTATTTACACCCTCGAAGTCAAAACGACTTCGGGGGTGTTTTTTTGTGGAGGTAGAAAGATGGATTTTAAATACTTAGGTGAAATTTTCCCTGCGTTGATGAACGGGACCTTGATGACGTTAAACATCTTCGTCGTGACCCTGGTAATCTCGATTCCGTTAGGTTTACTGCTGGCGGTAATTTTGCGATCGAAAATCAAGATTCTAGAAGCTGTTATCCAGGCCTTTATCTGGTTGATGCGGGGCACGCCGCTGTTGCTCCAATTAATTGTCGTCTTCTATGGGCTACCGCTCATCGGGCTCGTTTTTGAACGGTATACGGCAGCAATCTTCGCCTTCACGTTAAACTACGCAGCCTACTTTGCCGAAATCTTTCGTGGTGGCTTCGCCAGTATCGATGGTGGTCAGGTAGAGGCCGCGAAGATGCTAAGGTTTACTAAATGGCAGACATTACGCTATATTACCTTACCTCAGATGCTGAAGAATGTTGTGCCAGCACTAGGGAATGAGGTAATTAACTTGGTGAAGGACTCTAGTTTGGTCTACGTCATCGGTTTAGGCGATTTGCTGCGTGCAGGAAATATCGCTATGGCAAGAGATGTTACGCTGCTTCCCCTCGTTGGTGTAGGTTTAATCTATTTGTTGTTGATAGGTCTGTTAACGTTCTCGTTGAAGCGTCTGGAACAGAAGTTTAGTTATTACCGTTAGGAGAGAGAATATGTTAGAGCTAAAACAGATTACTAAGAGAAGTAATAATAAGCAAATTTTAAAAGACGTCTCACTGACGGCCAGAACCGGCGAGACCCTGACGATAGTTGGACCTAGTGGTGCGGGTAAAACAACTTTACTGCGCGTACTTACTGGTCTGACCAGTTTCGATGCTGGCCAGGTTTTACTCGATGGAGTGGATGTCACCGGGGAGCTTTCGACGAAAGTAGGTGGCAAAATTGGGGTGGTCTTCCAAGACTTCAATCTATTTCCTCAATACACCGCCCTAGAGAATGTTTCTTTACCCTTGAAGCTGGTTTTGAAAATGAGTGCGGCTGACGCTGAACAAAAGGCGCTAGAGTTGCTCCAACGCTTGGCGTTAACCGAACAGCAGAATAATTACCCCTTCGAACTTTCTGGGGGACAGAAACAGCGGGTGGCCATTGCGCGTGCATTGGCGCTCAAGCCAGAGATTCTCTGCTATGACGAACCCACCAGCGCGCTCGATCCAGCACTCTCCAGCAGCGTGGCTGAGCTGATTAATGGATTGAAGCTAGACGGGATCACCCAGATTGTGGTCACGCATGATCTGGCTTTCGCCGAACAGATTGCAGACCAGACTTTCACGCTAGAACCACTACAATAGGAGAAGACAGGAGCAAACCGATGAAAAACAAAATTATTGGTATCTTAACGTTATTCGGCACCCTCTTATTACTCACCGGCTGTGGGTTGACGCGTGATCTTAAACAGGTAAATGCTGGCCAAGAAACAATCATCGTCGGGCTGGATGAGACGTTTGTGCCAATGGGTTTTCGGGCGAAGAATGGTGAATTGACTGGCTTCGACATCGACTTAGCGCAGGCCGTGAGCAAGCAGATTAAGCAAAAAATTGCTTTTCAGCCGATCGATTGGGACATGAAAGAGACTGAGCTGAAGAATGGGACGATTGACCTTATCTGGAACGGCTACAGTAAGACGCCTGCCCGGGAGAAATCGGTGCTGTTCAGCCAGTCATACCTCAGTAATTCACAGGTTGTGATTACCAGAAAGAAGAGTAATATCACTAAGATAGCTGACCTGACGGGGAAGAAGGTTGGTCTGCAACAGGGTTCATCCGGACAGATGCTCTACGATGAGAAGCCCCAGTTGTTGAAACAACGGGTAAAGGAGACGGTCCTCTACGATACCTTCAACAATGCGTTCCTGGACCTTAAGGCTGGGCGAATCGACGCAATCATGGGCGACAGCATTTACATTAATTATTATGTTCGTGAATCTGGTGAGAAGGAGCAGTATCAGCTGGTTGAAACACCATTTATGCCAGAAACTTTCGCTATTGGGATGCGGCCACAGGATCAGCAGTTGAAGGGGCGGATCGATGCTGCACTCAAAAGCTTGGAGGCAAATGGCACGATGACCAAATTAAGCGAGCGCTGGTTCCAAGAAGATCTGTCGATCCCAGAAAAGTAGCGGTTATATTTGCAATTTTGCTCAAATACAGTTAAATTTAACAAGTTAAAGTTATTAATTAATAGTAAGTAAATGTATTTGGGGAATTAATTTGGAGAATATTCTAGAGGTACACGATTTAGGAATGACATTCGATAATCAGGTGGTCTTCAGTGGGCTAAACTTCCAGTTGACACCTGGTTCAAAGACGGCGATTCTGGGCGAGAATGGTTCTGGTAAGACGACGCTGATTCGGATTATCATGGGGATCTTGACGCCAACTAGTGGCTCGATTACCCTGGGCGATGTGGACAACCGACCGATCAAGATTGGTTACGTACCCCAATTTCGTAACATTGATAAGGACTATCCCTTGTCGTTACGCAGTTTCATCGAACTGAATGCCCCTTTGGTGAAGAATGCTGCCTACAAAAAGCGCGTTGCAGATGTACTAGCAAAGACGGAGCTCACAGAAATTTCTGACTACCGTTTAGGCCGAGCCAGTGGGGGTCAGAAACAGCGCGCGTATCTGGCTCAGGCACTTTTAGAGCAGCCAGATTTAATCATCTTAGATGAGGCGACTGCTAGCCTAGATCCCGTTGCGAAAGAGACTCTGCTAAACGTTCTAGACAAGCTCAACAAATCAGAAGGGTTGACGATTCTCTTCACAACACACGACATACCACTCGCCCATGAGCACATGGATGACTACGTGTTCTTCGATAGTGGGGAGATTACGACGGGTAAAATGAGAGATTTCAATGAACGTGAGGTGTTAGATTAATGTTTGCATATGATTTCATGCGGTACGCATTTCTAGCCAGCACATTTATTGCCATCACCACCGGGGTTGTAGGTGTCTTCGTTGTCGCCCGTAACCTGAGCTTTCTGGCACATACACTTTCCGAGATTGGCTTTGCCGGGGCAGCCTTTGCGGTTTTTCTCGGTATTTCACCGTTGTGGGGGATGCTGTTGTTTACGCTGCTAGGCTCGGTTGGCGTCGGTGGATTGAGCCTCAGGACCACGCAGAAGGAGTCTTCAATTAGTGCAATTTCTGCTCTGTTCATTGGCCTCGGAATCCTCTTCCTCTCAATCTCTTCGTCAAGTAGTCGCTACGCTACGAGTATTCTCTTTGGTAGTATCATCGGCGTTGATTTATCTGGCGTAACCCGCCTCGTGATTCTGTCAGTGGTAGTACTGTTCATTATCGCAATCTTCTACCGCGGCTTGAAATTCACGTCGTTTGACTATCTGGGGGCACAGGCGCATAGACTGAAAACGAACATGCTGAGCGTGATCTTCTTGATCGTGCTGGCAATGAGTGTGAGCGTGGGCTCACAAATAGTCGGTTCGATGTTAGTCTTCATCCTCCTGACTTTACCTGCTTCAACCGCAAAGTTCTTAGGTAAAACGGTACCGCAGATGATTGCCTGGTCAGTTGGGCTTGCGCTGGCCGGTGTCTGGGGGGGACTGCTACTCGGCTACTTGACTAACCTACCTGTCACGTTCTTCATCTCCGCCATCGAAGTAATCTTCTATTTAATTGTTTATGTCTATCATCTCAAACATAACTAGGAATCATTTGCCGAGTGATTTAGCGTAACTTTTTCTTGAAAAAAGCGATTTATATTTGTAAGCGGCACCAACAAGTGCTAAGATTAGCTCAAATCAGATATTAGATATATACCACAAGAGGTAGAGACCGATGAGAATTATAGTTTACTCATCAACTCTACCTTTTTGTGTACCCGCCAATAAGTGTAGTGTTGACGAATTGTTAATCAACACAGCTTTTGGGAGGTGATTGCCGTAAAAATAAATTAATCCTCCAGTCATGATTTTATTTTTAGGAGGCTTATTATGGTTGAAACTAATACGAGAACGAAGAAAGAAATGAAGAAGGACCACTTGGAGCAGATTTAGTGGATCAGGCGTCAGAACTTTGTGCAGCGTGAGAAGAACGTCGAGAAAGTTCGACCATCAAAGTCCAATAACCGCGGTAATCAGATCTTCAATCGTGGGCGAACCGTTTAATATAGCGGATAAAAAATCCGGAAATTTCAACACAAGAAAAGGATACCTCAGAAGAGGTATCCTTTTTTGTTCTGGCCAGGTTGCCGTAAAGTAACGCTAGCTTATACTTACTTATGGTCGATTAATTGTTCTAGTTCATTCAAGCGTTCCTCGAAAATACTAAATGCTTGATCCAAGTAAGCCGTTTCGGTCATGTCGACACCCGCTTGTTTCATTGTGTCGATTGGATCCATGCTCGAACCAGATTTTAGGTAGTTAATGTAAGCCTCCTGTGCGCCCTCCTTGCCTTTCGTGACGCCGTCAGCCAGTGTGGTTGCTGCAGCAAAGCCGGTGGAGTATTGGTAAACGTAATAATTGTAGTAGAAGTGGGGGATGCGCGCCCATTCGTCGGCGATTTGAGGATCCTTAGTCAAGGCCTCGCCGTAGTAACGCTGATTCAATTTACCGTAGAAGTCTGACATCACTTCACTAGTGAGCGGCTGGCCTGCAGCGTCTTGCTCGTGAATCCATTGTTCGAATTCCGCGAACTGGGTTTGCCGGAAGATGGTCCCCTTGAAGCCATCCAGGTAATAGTTCAAGATGAACGCCCGGACCTCAGGATCCGTTTGCGTCTTCAGCAAATACTCCGTCAGGATGTTCTCGTTTGTAGTTGAGGCAATTTCTGCTACAAAGATTGGGTAGGCACCATAAACGTATTCCTGATTGTGACGCGTGTACCAGCTGTGCATTGAGTGGCCTGTCTCGTGGACTAGTGTGTACAAGTTGTTGATATTATCTTGCCAGTTCAATAATTCGTAAGGTGGGGTATCATAACCGCCACCTGAGTATGCACCAGAGCGTTTCCCTTTATTCTCGACGACGTCGATGTAGCGGTTGTTAAAGATTTCGTCGACGTGTTCAAGGTAGTCTGGGCCAAGTGGTGCCAGTGCCTTCTTTGCTTCGACGCGTGCTTCATCGTATGTGTATGAAATCTTCGGTTCACCAGTTAGTGGGGCGTACATATCCCAAGTATGGAGCTTCTCCACACCTAAGATTTTCTTCCGTAATTTGACATATCTGTGCAGGAGAGGCAGGTGTTCGTTGACCGCCTTGATGAGGTTATCGTAGACCACGTGTGGGATATTGTTGGCACTGAGAGCTGCCTCTTTCGCATCCTGATAGTGGTGGACCTGGGCCATAAAGTTGTGGCGCTTAATTTCACCAGAAAGGGTAGTCGCTAGAGTATTCTTGAACTGGCCGTAGGTCTGGTACATTGCTTCAAAGGCACCCTGGCGTAGTTCACGGTCGGTTGACTCGAGCAAGATACTGTAGAGGCCGTTTGAAAGACGCACCATCTCACCATCCTCGTTCTCGACGAACGGGTATTCCATATCGGAATTAGTTAACACGTTGAAGGTGTCTTGTGAGGCTGAGAAAACATCCTGTGCACCGGCCAACAACTTCTCCTGTTCGGCTGGCAGTACGTGTGCTCTTTGACGGGTAATCTGTTCTAGGTAGTGCTTGTACTGAGCAAGGTCTGGCTCGTTAGCAATGAAATGCGCGAGCTGCTTCTCGTCAATTGCTAGGACCTCAGGATCGAAGAACGAAGTTGCTGCAGCGACTTTGGCATAGAGTGATGAGGCGCGTGAGTCGAGTGCTAAGTAAGTTGAATTATTGGTATCTTGGTCACTCTTCATCGAGGCGTAGACATAGACAGACTCAAGCTTGCGGTAGACACCAAGGATTGTCTTAATCCCGTGTAATAAAGTAGTACTAGAATTACCTAGTGTTCCTTTTAGCTGTTCTAACTTGGGTAATTCCCCCTGAACATCTTTGAATGCGGCCTCCCAGGCAGCATCATCCTTGAAGATTTTAGTTAAGTCCCATGTTAATTCCTCTGGGACATCGTTGCGGTTTGGTAAATGCGATGCATCGGTCACGTTTCTTCCTCCTAATGAAAAGAAAATATTAATTAAGTCTACATTATCATATATTGTTAATCACGGGCCGATTTTTTTCGTTTTTCGTGACTTTTTTGGATTTTTATAAATATTGGTGAAAAAGCTAGGCAAAGGACCTGCCGGACTTGTATTATAGAAAGTGCTTAATTTCGTAATTTAATTGATCCAGCAAGAACAAAGCGATAGAGGATAATTCATGGATAATAATCACACCAAGAACAAGCCAGACAAACTAACCCGAAATACTGTGTTCAAGAAAGAAACCCCGCCTAAAGCCGGGAGAAGATGGACTAAGGTTCTGGGGCTCGTCGCCATTATGGCTGTGGCACTCGGCGTTGGTTATGGCTTGAAGGCCTACTTTTCGATTCAGCACACGGTAAACCAGGCGTACCGGCCAAATGGTAAGGTCTCACAGAAAGTCGCCAAGAAGAAACCAATCTCGGTCTTGATTCTGGGGGTGGATACAGGAATTGAGGGCAGAAAAGACCAGGGAAATTCTGACACGATGATTCTTGCTACCATCAACCCACAGACGAAGAAATCGACATTAACGTCTGTACCACGGGATTTGCTAGCAGAAATCAAAGGAACGAATAATTTCTACATGGCCAAGGTCAACTCCGCCTATAATGTTGATGGAGTGAGAGCTGCATCAAAGACCGTGCAGAGTATGTTGAATGTGCCGGTTAACTACTATGTAGAAGTTGATATGCAGGCGTTAGAGAACCTCGTTGATGCTGTTGGTGGAATCGATGTGAACGTTAAGTTCGACTTTACCTACAACACGACGTTTAAGAAGGGTAGGCAACACTTAACCGGTAAGCAGGCACTTGATTATGCCCGAATGAGAAAGGAAGACCCGGAGGGTGATTATGGTCGGCAGAAGCGACAACGTGAAGTGATCACATCAATCGTTCATGAAGGTCTGTCAATGAAGGGTATCTCTAACTACCAAAAGATTCTGAAGGTCGTGGCGAAGTACGTCAAGACGGACATGTCCTTTGATGACATGATGAATCTGGCGATGAATTACCGTGGCGCGGCTGGTGATATCAAGTCTGATTACATCCATGGTCACGACGCCTGGATTGGTGGAGCAGCATATCAGGTTGCCGCCACAACCGAACTGCAGCGTGTTTCGGACAAGGTCCGTGGTGCACTGGGTATAGATAAAGAGGAGTTAGACAACGAATTAACTAGACAGAATAGCCTGAATACGTTGGTTGATTGGAATGACTTGAATGCATTCACAAACTATATTATATATGATAAAGATAGTGATACGATGCCGTGGCAGGGTTATTAAGAATTCTAACTAAAAGAGAAACCATCTCCCGAACATGCTACAAAATGGGAGATGGTTCTTCTTTGTGCTTTGTTGTTGAGTGCAGGAGAACCCAAAAGTTAATCGATTAAGGTCACTTGATTACTACTTTAGTAACGTTATTGCTTCCTCACCGAATAGACAATACCAATAATAATTTCCAGCAACATTAGGATAGCCCAGGAAGAAAAGTCAAAAATACCGATTATTCCCCAAACAAAATTTTTGGCGGTAAGAAAGTATAAGATAAAACTCACAGCAAAAACAACAAGTTGAAGTCGATTAAATAATGTTAGTGTTAGATGTTCGACCATCTTTTCGTTATCTCCATAATTATGTGTTGGACTAGTAGGCGTACTATCTTTGTCTGTGGTAGAAAGATAAGCAACAGTTCCGATAACTATTGCACTAATGAGGTCAGAAGAGAATTGCCAATAGTCATGTTTAATCAATTGAACAAGGGCAAGCAAAGCTAAAGTCAGTGAGAGCAATGCTAAAATTCCCTTGAGAACTGTTTTATTATTCAAAATATTTTCTCTTTTCTTTTTTTTAATTTTGATCAACGTTGACTGACTAAAATGTAGCGCAAATCGAATAAATTGACTAGAAACTAGTGGTTGCGCAACTACAAAAACAAGACTATACTCAGTGGCAATCGCTGTCTATCAGCTATTGTCAAATTACTAAATTATTAGTGGGGATCATCAATGCGCGAGCTGATATATTAAGAGATGCGCGAATACAGGCCGGCCTTTCACAGCAACAAGTGGCAGAGAAGTTGAATATTTCGCGCCAATCTATTTCAAAATGGGAAAACAATTTATCTTATCCGGACGTGGAACGTATTGGTCAGCTGTGTGAACTTTATTCACTCTCTGCTGCAGAGTTGCTCGGTATAGCGCCTGATGAAGCGGGGTTGAATTTTGACGACAACCGCAATACTGATGATATTCAACCGCGAAATATTGTACTTTTAATTATTTCCGTCATTATTCCGTTTCTGGGTTTTATACTGGCACTAAAGTACCTTGCTTCAGCGTTCAGATGGGAAAGAACAAGTAAGGTCAATCTATTGATCTACTGGAGTGTGCTAGTAATTAACCTGTTTTTGAGTATCATACTCATCGCTGACATCCTCACGATTCTCACAAGTATCAGGACTCACATCCAATAAAAAATACGACAACCGTCATCTCGGCTGTCGTATTTCTCTTGGTGATTAATTATTCAAATGTATAATGTACTTGTTAGCCAATAACTTCAACCGTTGCTGATAAGATACCAGCGGATGGAATTGAGCTATTTGGCATTGCTACATCTAACTGACGTGGGTTTGAATATGCAAAGGTACCGGTATCATTGACGGTTCTGTATAATACTTGACCATTTGACATCGAAATCTTCAAACGAGTTCCTTTAGGGAAAACCGAGAGGTTTGCGGCAACGCCACCATAACCCATATTTGACCCCAGGACTGCTGGATCGTAGAAACTAATCTTGAATGTT
>NZ_AZCV01000003.1:47253-48953 GCF_001434555.1 Amylolactobacillus amylotrophicus DSM 20534 | reverse complement strand
GCAGCAGCTTTCTTTGCGGCAGCAGCTTTAGCCTCTGCTTGGGCCTTGGCCTTCGCAGCGGCTTCCGCTTTAGCCTTTGCAGCAGCGGCAGCTTCGTCATTAAGACGCTTTTGTTCTGCCTTAACAGCAACGAGTTTCTCTGCGCGAGCTTCTGCATTCTTGTTAGCTTCAAATTTCTGACTGATCAGTGTTGGTTTAATAGTATCTTCAACCAATTCTTGACTTACAACAGCTTCGTCAGTAGGTGCTGCGAAGACTGATTGTAGGTTGATGCTTGCAGCGAAGACTGCTATAGTGGCTGCAATGCTGATGAAGTATTTGTTCTTTAATAAAATAATATCTCTCCTTAAATTGAAAAAGTTTTATTGAACAAAAATCATTATAGTGGAGAGTATATTGCAGACAAATAATCAGTTAGTTACAAAACGCATGTGGTACGTCACGATTGTTACATTGCTGTAATATCGGAAATATCAAATTAATAGAGAACACATGTTTTAAAATGGGGGATAATCATGAGAAGAGAACGGCTGTATCCAATTGTGCTGGGAATGATCAGCGCTATCATTTCATTTATAGCAGTGGTTGCTATAATTACCAGAAACTTTCAGTTGAACATCAAATGGGTGATTTTACTCGGAATTATCGTCGCTGCCGTTTTTTACAGTCTGTCATATTTCAGAGTGAAGGCTTCGATAGCAATCAAACGAATTGCGCAAGAGCATCATCTGACGGCGGAAGCTTTGGCAGAAATTACGGGGTTGCCAGAAACCGACTTTCCTATCTATAATAGTAAGTTACAATTAATCGCCCCCAAACGGCATTGGCCGCATATTTTAAATGCGCTGCACGAGTACGAACGCACGCATAAGCAGGAGAACAAACTATGAGTTTACTAACTGTTGAGCATCTGTCTCACAGCTTTATTGACAAAGAATTATATAAGGATACTGGTTTCTTCTTTAATAAGGAAGACCACATGGGTGTTACCGGCCAGAATGGCGTCGGTAAGAGTACACTAATCAATATCCTGATTGGCAAAATCGATGCAGATGAGGGTAAGATTTCCTGGCAAAAGAACGTGGATGTCGGTTACTTGGACCAATATGCTAAATTAACGCCCGGTGTTTCCATCAAGGAATACCTCCGAACAGCCTTTGATGACCTCTTTCAAAAGGAGCAGGAAATGGGTCGCCTCTATGCGGATTACGCTGAGACTTTCGATGACAAAGACATGGAGCGTGCCGGTAAGATTCAAACTCTGCTCGAGGAATCTGGATTTTACGACCTGGATACGAAGATTGAGCAGGTGGCAACGGGACTAGGGCTTGATGCCATCGGTTATGATCATGACGTGAGTCAGCTTTCCGGTGGTCAACGTTCGAAGATTATTCTGGCGAAGCTGTTGCTGCAGAATCCGCAGGTTTTGGTGCTCGACGAGCCGACCAACTACTTGGATGTGAACCACATCGAATGGTTAACCAACTACCTGAATAATTTCGAAGGCGCGTTCATCGTTGTCAGCCATGACTACGACTTTCTGGAACGGATTACGAACTCCATTATTGATGTGGAATTCGGTAAAATTACGAAGTACAAGGGTAACCTAAAGCAAGCCTTGAAACAAAAGGAAGCTAACCGTGAGACATATTTGAAGGCCTTCGAGAACCAACAGGCCAAGATTGAGAAAACCGAGGCTT
>NZ_AZCV01000003.1:0-47138 GCF_001434555.1 Amylolactobacillus amylotrophicus DSM 20534 | reverse complement strand
CGAAGAGTGCTCAGAGTCGGGTTAAACAGTTGAACCGTATGGAGCGACTGGACCCGCCGAAGATTAACAAGGCGGCAACATTTAGCTTCCCATACACTGAGACTGTTAGTCGAATTTTACTTCAAACACAGGACTTGGTGATTGGTTACGACAAGGCACTGGTAGAGGAAGCATTCAACTTCTCGGTCGGTAACGGCGAGAAAGTGGCGATCACTGGATTCAATGGAATAGGTAAATCCACGCTGTTGAAGACGTTGTTGGGTGAATTGAAGCCCATTTATGGCGGCTATGATATCAATAGAACGACGAGAATTGCCTACTTCAAGCAAGATTTAAAGTGGGATAATGGCAACATGACCCCGTTCCAGTTCATGCAACAGAACTTCGAGGATGAGAAGCAAAAGGAGCTGCGCACTGTTTTGGCGCGGACCGGATTAACCAGTCAACAGGCAATGTCGCCGCTCAAGACACTTTCTGGTGGGGAACAGATGAAGGTGAAGCTGGCGAAGTTGATGCTCGAACCAAGTAATCTCTTATTCTTGGATGAGCCGACGAATCATTTGGATGTGGCAACGAAGGATGCACTACGCCGTGCGATTATCGATTATGAGGGTGGCGTGATTGTGGTTTCCCATGAGAAGGATTTCTTTGAGGGAGATTGGGTTGACAAGATTATTGATATTGAAGAGATGAAATAATAACAAGTAGCGACAAAAGTTGCGATCCAAAGCGGGTAAACCACTAGCATCTAGCGTGGTTTGGCAAGGAGGAATGGAATGATTCCGTAGGCAAATAAGCTAGGGTGAGTGGCTTGCTTTGGGAGCACAGTTAAAAAAGTAGCGACAAAAGGCGGTCAGCTTCTGAGTACTTACGAAGACACAGAAGCATGAAATGCTGAATGTGACAAGTAAGACGGAAGAAGTTGCCTTTGGGAGCACAGTTAAAAAAGTAGCGACAAAAGGCGGTCAGCTTCTGAATACTTGAGAAGTTGACCTATAACAACATAGATAATAGGAACTATTACGATGGAAGATAGATATGTTGATGCGGTGTTAGACGCCTGTCTAACCGCAGGGAAAATCATGATTGAAAGTGGCTCCGAAATGTACCGGGTTGAGGATACCATGCGCCGGATTGGTAGTAATGCTGGCCTGAGCCTGACGGACCTCCGTGTTTTTACCACGCCGACAGGCTTGTTCATGGGTGTCGACAAGATGGATAACGTGCAAATTGAACAGGTCGAGGATCGCTCAATTAACATGGAGAAAGTAAGTCGCGTGAATGATTTATCGCGGCGTTTTGCTGAACACAAGATCACTTTGGCAGAGTTACGGCTGAAACTTGAGGATGTCGACTGTAATACGCCCCAGTTCCCGCTCTGGCTCCAGACTATCGGTACCGGCTTCGTTAGTTCGACGCTGATGGTGCTCTTCATGAATGACTATGATTGGCTTGACCTGCCATTTGCGGCACTCATTGGTATGATCGGCTTCCTCACGTATCATTTCGTGAAAAAATACGCGCACATTCGCTTTTTGGCCGAAATGCTGGCATCTTTGGTGTTGGCGTTTTTGGCAATTAGCCTACAGCAGATTAATTCGAGCTTCGACGCAAATGCCATTATTATTGGCGGAGTAATGATCCTTGTTCCGGGCCTCGCGCTAACTAATTCGTTGCGGGACCTGTTTGCTGGGCACTTGATTTCTGGCATTGGCCGTGGTGTTGAGGCAGTCTTAACTGCCGTAGCTATCGGCGGCGGTGTGGCGCTCGTCATCCGCTTCATGGGGGTGTAGGATGCCATACTGGTTAGAGATAGTAATTAATTTAAGTTTTAGTTTCCTCGCCACTTTGGGTTTCGCAATCACCATCAACTTGCCGCGACCCGCATTGATTGCGTCGGGTTGTTCCGGTGCGCTTGGCTGGATGACCTATTGGTTCCTGATGCAACTGGGTGCTGGGCGTGTCATTAGCAACCTGTTCGGTGCAATGTTAATCGGGATTATTGGAATTTTCTTTGCCCGCTGGAAGAAGATGCCCATCATTCTCTTCAACATTCCGGGTATCGTGCCACTGGTGCCCGGAGTACCGGCATACATGGCAGTCAGAGCGATGGCTTTGGGCCAACTTGATGAGGCACTAAGTTTTTTACTGCGCGTGGCGATAATCTGTGGCGCGATTGCGATTGGCTTTATGTTGGCGCAACTTGTAAGCGAGATTATTAGTAGTATGACGAGGAGATTACGCAAACAACGAGAATTGTAAATTAATTTGAAGCAAACAAAATGACCACAATTGAATTAGATCCATTCGTGGCAACTAGAGTCATTGCTTTTAGTATAGTACTACTGATGTTGTTCCTTTTTAGTAAAACTACGGCGATTAACCCAAGGTACGCAATTTGTTGTATCAAAGAAGATATTATTAACAAACAAATGTAGAGACCGATGAGACCCCATGTTCTCTGCTTTTTAGCTTTATTCATTACTTTTTTCCTCAACTTTATTAATAAAAAACTAAACCAACCTATACTTAGGAGCTAGCCTATAATACAACACAAGTAAAGGTGTGATGGTTGTGAACAAAAGCCTTGCTAGATAACGGAAATTAGTCTAATATACTAAGATGCGACGGGTCGAGAAGGCCACACATTTTGTGGCACTTGATTTAAGGGACACCTGAGTTTAATCTCAAGCGCGGGAAGTGCTGGCGTTAGGTGAGTCGGTTGTGGAGCCAAAAGCCTACAGAAAATTTATTTTCTGCCCGTGGTAGAAGCCAATCATTCAGTTGATTGGCTTCTTTTTTTACGTCCAATTTAGTAGTATGAGTGATAAAAATGCGGTAAAGAAGTAAACTGACATTTTTTTGATACAACAGATGAAAGCACTTATGTTGAACGCAAAATCTAAGTGCTTTTTTTGCGTAACTCTTTTGTCAATTGGAAGCGAAGTCTGCTAAACTGAAAGTAGTATTTCATTCCTAATTTCAAAGGAGAAGAGCAGTGGATAAACCCTTAGCAAAGTACATTGATCACACGATTTTAAAGCCAGAAGCAACAAAAGATGAGGTCATGCAAGTAATCAACGAGGCCAAACAATACGGCTTCGCATCAGTTTGCGTCAACCCATACTGGGTTGAATTGGCAGCCACAGAATTGAAGGAAACAGACGTCAACGTCTGCACTGTGGTTGGCTTCCCACTTGGTGCCACCTCCACTTTCGCCAAAGTGAGTGAAACGTCCGAGGCGCTAAAAGATGGTGCAGTTGAGATTGACATGGTGCAAAATATTGGTACCCTGTTATCAGGGGATGAACAAACGGTGCGCGAAGATATCAAAGCGGTGGCGCTAGCAACCCACGCTGGCAATGCCATCTTAAAGGTGATCCTCGAGAATGCATTCCTCACGGACGAACAAATCAAGCGGGCCTGCGAGCTAGCCGTGGAGGCTGGTGCTGACTTCGTTAAGACTTCCACCGGTTTCGCCAAAAGTGGGGCTAAAGCTGCTGACGTGCGGTTGATGCGTGAGACTGTGGGCGACAAGCTCGGGGTTAAGGCGGCAGGCGGTATCCATACGAAAGCGGAAGCTCTCGCAATGATTGAGGCAGGTGCCAGCCGGATTGGTGCCAGTGCAAGTATTGCGATTGTGACGGAATAGAGGTGAGATTATGGCAAAGTTTAAACGTATTTTCGGAATTGTCATTGACTCTGTCGGTATCGGTGCTGCACCAGATGCTGCTAAATACGACGATATGGGGGCCGATACGCTCGGGCACATCGGCCAGCAGTATGATGGCGACTTTAGCCTCCCGAACTTGGCAAAGCTTGGTTTATCAAACATTCGAGAAGAAGCGCCGATTGAGCGTGTACCGGTGGCTAAGCCAGCCCGAGGCTATTTCGGTAAAATGTCTGAGATTTCTGCCGGTAAGGACAGCATGGATGGCCACTGGGAGATGATGGGTTTACCCGTGCTCGAGCCACTCGGTTTCTTCCCGAACGGGTTCGACGAGAACCTAATCAAGAAATTAGAGGACTTCAGTGGGCGGCATATTGTTGCTAACAAGCCGTATTCTGGTACCGAGGTCATCAAGGATTATGGTGAGCACCAGTTGCGAACCGGCGATTTAATTGTCTACACAAGTGGTGACTCAGTCCTGCAGATTGCAGCCAATACCGCTGTGATTCCGCTGGCGGAATTGTACAAGATTTGCGATTATGCGCGCTCCATTACGACGGAGCAGCCTTACCGTATTGGTCGGATTATCGCGCGGCCGTTTGTGGGCACCAACAAGGATAACTTCAAACGTACAAGCGACAGACACGACTATGCCCTCATGCCCACTGCAAAGACAGATTTGGTCCGGTTACAAGCGGCCGGCTTCGACGTGCTTGGCATTGGCAAAATCAACGATATTTTCAGCGGTCAGGGCATCACCGAAGGATGGCATACCACGAGTAACATGGATGGCATGGATCACGTGCTCGAGTTAACCAAGCGCGACTTTACCGGCTTCTGTTTCACCAACCTGGTCGATTTCGATGCGATGTATGGTCACAGAAGAAACGTCAATGGTTACGGGGATGCGCTCATGGCCTTTGATCAACGGTTGGGCGAGGTGCTCGAACAGTTGCGCGATGACGACCTCCTATTCGTCACGGCGGATCACGGTAACGACCCTGGATTTAAGGGGACCGACCATACTCGAGAATTTGTGCCGCTGCTCTTCTTTAGCAAGAGCTTGCCGGGTAATCAATCCTTGGGCGTGAGAAATACTTTTGCTGATTTGGGTCAGACAGTTCTGGCCAATTTCGAAATTGACGGTGGCGAATACGGCACTAGTTTCTTAGATAAGTTAAATTAAAGATGATTGCTGGAGGTAGATGATGAGTACACATATTGAAGCAAAACCAGGCGAGATTGCCGAGACGGTCCTGATGCCGGGCGACCCATTACGGGCAAAGTTCATTGCAGAAACATATTTTGAAAATCCGGTCCGTTATAACACCGTGCGCAACGCGTTCGGCTACACCGGGACATATCATGGGCAGCGCGTATCTGTCCAAGCGAGCGGGATGGGTATTCCCTCAATCAGTATTTATGCCACAGAATTGATGCGCGATTATGGCGTGCAGAACTTGATTCGTGTCGGCACTGCTGGTGCCGTTAGCCAGGATGTGCATGTGCGAGATATCGTGATTGGCCAGGCGGCAAGCACCGACTCGGGGATTATTCAATCGACGTTTGGTGCGGGCATCTATTATGCGCCAATTGCTGACTATAACTTGCTTAGCGCCGCTGTTTCGACCGCGCAGGAGAAGCAGCTGAAATTCCACGTGGGAAACGTCTTTGCTGAAGACCGCTTTTATAATGACGAGATTGATAATGAGAAGCTTGCCGATTACGGCATCATGGCTGTTGAGATGGAGATGGCTGCTCTCTACATGCTGGCGGCCAAGTACAAGCGGCACGCACTTGGAATCCTCACGATTAGCGACCATATTTTGACGGGTGAGGCGACGACGGCACAGGAGCGCCAGACCGGCTTCGGCCAAATGATTGAACTGGCGCTTGATAGTGTGCTGCAAACTTTATAGGATTTGACGTAAGCTGTGGAAACACGGCTTTTTTTATTGCGAAAAGACGAGCACAAAAGGTCGCATGTTGGTGAAAACTCCCATATATTAGAATTGTAATCGCTTACCAAAACGTTATTTAATAATCAAGCAAATAGCTTGATTGGGCACAGTCCCAGATCGAGGGGCGAATTCTGGCTTATGTGGCAGTCGGTGACGAAGAAGACATTCTCGGCGTACTCAAGACAGCACGCAAATACCATCTGCCGGTGGGCAGGAGAGCTTGGCAATTGCGGAGGATGTACTCGCGCGAAACGGGGCATTCGGCGTGGCAACAACGACGGATTCGGTGCAGGCTGCCGCTTTACTAAAGATCCGCCAGGATATGTTACCGGCGGTGTTCGCTAAGGGTAACCACATCATGGAAGACATGGCGGTGCCGCTGTCGCAACTCGCTGTGATGGTGGATTACATCGACCAAGTGGCAGCGGATTTAGACTCGGATATATATACGGCAGGGCATGCCGGTGATGGTAACGTTCATCCAAGCATGATTTGGCAAGATACTGTTGAGCCACCTGAAAAGGTGATTGAGGCGAGTCGGCTGATGTTCAAGAAGACGCTGGAATTGGGTGGTACGATCTCCGCTGAGCATGCTGTTGGGATGATTAAGAATCAGTGGAACAACGAGGAATTGGGCTTTGATGTTGACCAGTTGCAACACCAGATAAAGAATCTGCTCGATCCGCTAGGTATCTTGAATCCAAAACGCAAAATTAACTAGGGTCATAGTTGAGTTAAGTGAGGTCGGATGAGGTTTTTCAGCTGTGTTACATAAAGCGGCCTTAATTGACTGAATTAATGGCAACAAGACGGTCTTCAAGGGTATTGATGCAAGTTATTACTGCGAGGACGACCCGAAATTCAGAACGAGTAAGATATAAGGTCCAACGACAGCAGCCGTTGGATTTTTTTGTGTACTTGAATTTGTTTGTTTTACTACTTTAGATTATAATAATGTAAAGTAGTAAAACTCGCATTCGAAAGGAGGAAAAATATGTTTTTAGGGCGTGAAAAGGAACTAGCTGCCCTTGAGCAGATGTATGCCAGAAGAGAATTCCAAATGGCTGTTGTCTATGGCAGACGTAGAATTGGTAAAACAGCGCTGCTCAATGAATTTATTAAGGGCAAGAATGCACTTTATTTACCGGCAGAAGAGGTAAATGACTTACTAAATTTACAAAAGTTCTCCCGCTTAGTGGGAGAAAAACTAGGAATTGCCAACTTTCCCACAGTTTCAAATTGGAATGATTTGTTCAGTATCATTAAAGAACAACTCGGGATGCAACATGTGGTGATTATAATAGATGAGTATCCCTATGCTGCCAATGCAAATAAGTCCTTAAACTCTATTTTGCAGCATGTGATTGATTATGAATTCAAAGATACTAATATCTTCCTGATTCTCTGTGGTTCATCCATGAGTTTTATGGAGAATCAGGTGTTGGGTGAAAAAAGCCCCCTTTTTGGCCGACGAACTGGTCAATTGAAAATTGGGCCGTTGGACTATTATGATGCTGCACTGTTCTATCCTGATGTTTCTGCTGTTGATAAGATAAAGTACTACGCTTGTGTTGGAGGTACCCCATACTATCTATCGTTAATTGATCCGAATTTGAGTTTTGACGATAATATTAAGGCACTCTACTTTGGGATTAATGGGTATCTGTTCAATGAAGGTACTCTATTGATGAAGCAGGAGTTTAGGGAGCCTGCCAATTACAATGCTGTACTGCAAGCTATCGCCAGTGGGGCGAATACGTTGAACAAAATCGTTGGTTTTACGCAACTTGAAAGCAATATAATTTCGCGTTATCTTCTTGTACTGCAGGAGTTAAATTTTATTGATCGTGTAATTCCGTTCGGCGCTAATCCTTTAAAAGGCAAGACTAGTCAGTATCAGATTACTGAAAACTTTATTGCGTTTTGGTATCGTTATGTGTTTTCCTTCCGCTCGGAGATAGAGCGTGGTAGCGGGCAGATATTCTTTGAATTAGCGCGTGAAAATCTATCTGATTTTATTGGCCCAATTTTTGAAGAAGTTACCCGTCAGTACCTGAGACGCTTAAACAACAGGAAGAAATTACCTTTTGTCGCTAAGTCATTTGGTAAATGGTGGGGTAAGGATCGACAAGGCAATGTCCAAGAAGTGGACGTGGTCTTAGAATCTATTACAGGTAACGAATTGTTGATCGGTGAATGTAAATGGCGTAATTCGTTGAAGATTGGTCAGATAATTACTTTATTGGAGCGGCGGGCCAAATATTTTCACAATTACACAACTTATCAGTACCTCTTCACTAAATACCCGATTAATGTCGATCCAGAAATCAATCTAAAAAATATCTCAATCGCCGACTTTTTCAAGGATTAGGTTTAACAGGGAATTTGTTCTAACTTTTTTATTTGCAAGCTCACTAATAATCCGTTATTGTTTGAAGAGGTAAAACAAACGAAAACTGTAAAATTTCAGTTAATTAGTAAATAAATCGAGGATGTTAAACTTGAAAATAAGTGCACTTCAAATCATGGATAATATTGAAAATGGCCAATTTGAAACAATGGCTGAGACAAGGGAAGACAAGCAGTTAGAGCAAGCCGACTATGACGCACAAGCTGGCAAAATGGTGGATTTCATTGTTGATGCACTAAACAGTGGTCGCCTCGCCCAGGCCCAATTCGCGGTGACCGGTGCCGAGCCGATCACGTTCAGTCTGGAGACGAATATCATCAATCTTCCTTTTGCTAACTGGAAGAAGATCAACAACTTTTTCACCGACGAGGAGACACCAGAGGTAAACGTCTATTTCGAGATGGCTGCAGACGCGATTAACGTGTCTAAGTTTCGCATTGACGAGCTAAGCTCAGGTGATGAGTTCGTCGAGCAGGCGGCACAGATTAAGACCGATTTGGCCAAGCTGATGCCAGAAAAGGTGGCTTTCGTGAAAGAAAACGCCAAGGTGTTGGCACAACAGGCCAAGGAGTACGAAGAAGCACGTAAGGTTCTTGAAGCCAACAAGAAAGCTGAGGCCAAGGCGAAAAAGAAGAAGACCACCAAGAAGGCGACAACCAGGAAGAAGACGACCAAGAAAGCCGCTACTAAGAAAACCGCTGCGAAGAAAACAGTGAAAGAGACGAAATAATGGTAACACAAGTAATTCTGATGATTATTGCAGGCCTCCTTGCGGGCACACTTGGCTCGATTCTCGGCATCGGTGGCGGGATGATTATTACCCCGTTCTTGACCATGGTGTTGGGTATCGATATTAAATACGCGATTGGCGCAAGCATCATTGCGGTGATTGCAACCAGTTCTGGTGCCAGTGTTGCCTACCTGAAGGATGACATGCTTAATTTGCGGGTCGCGATGTTTCTGGAGCTTGCGACCACTGTCGGCGCAATTATTGGGGCACTGATGACGGGTGTATTGCCAACGGGTATCCTCTATGTGCTATTTGGCGCGCTACTGTTGTTCTCAAGCTACAACATGATTAAGAAGCTGCTGGGTCGTCAGAAGGATCAGGTGCAACTAAACAATGATGCATTATCGGTGAAACTCAATCTTGGTGGTTCGTATTATGATCAGGTTGAGCAGAAGCAGGTTGATTATGGTGTCAAAAACGTGCCTGGTGGCTTTGCGATGATGGGGGCCGCTGGTTTCGCAAGTGGTCTGCTCGGCATCGGGAGCGGGGCATTCAAGGTCATTGCCATGGATTCAATCATGAAGATGCCTTTGAAGCCTTCTAGTGCCACCAGTAACTTGATGATGGGCGTCACCGCAGCCGCTAGTGCCACGGTGTATTTCTTCAATGGCTCGATTAATCCGGCAATTGCTGTACCAATCGCAGTTGGCGTCCTGGTGGGTGCGACAATCGGTGCGCGGATTATGGTGCATTTGAAGCCTAAGATGATTAGGATGATCTTCATTCCGATTCTGGTCTTCATGGGTGCACAGATGGCTCTGAAGGGTTTGGGGGTGCATTTCTAAATGAACGATGAACAAAATAAGAAAGAGATGCTCGAGATTGAGCTATCGATTGGGAAGGCGCTCCGCGTTGGGGTGGTACTGGCCACAACGGTGATGGTTATCGGCGTCATCTTGCTGTTGATTAATGGTGGTGCTACAGGGTACGCTGCCAATCACGTACCGATTCGTCCCAGTGAAATTTTCGCGGGGATTGGCACACTTAAGCCGTTTGCGGTCATGATGCTCGGATTATTTCTTCTGATTATGACCCCTGTGTTGCGTGTCATTGTCTCGATTTATGCGTTCGTGGTCGAACACGATTATCTTTACGTTGTAATCACCACGATTGTGCTAGTTATTCTGATTATTTCGATGTTGATTGGTTACTTTACAGCTTAATAGATACAAAAAAACACTAATCATTTAGATTAGTGTCGAAAAATTCCTACGAAATCACTCTACGTCAGCGGCATACCACTCGCTGGCGTCTTTTCGTCTATCTGTAGTGTAACATGGCTATCAGGAAATTAATAGTAATACAGCGACTTTAAGAAAAAGTATCTATATTTGTAAGTTTTAAGTGTAAAAATAACGCTATTTCTTAAATGGTGCTACCATGATCAATAAAGGGGTTTGCAAAACTAAGGAGTGAATTGTGACGTTGATAAATAAAAAATCCTCGTTACAGCTAGTTTTACAGAATGAGAAGGTTCATTTTAAATTGCATAAGTCTGGTAAGACTTGGCTAACTATTGGCATAGCAATTTTTTGCCTCGGATTATGATTTGGCGGCAGTAGTGTTAGTGCAGCAACCACGGCTGGTGGGTCGGTAGATAGCGCAAATCAAGTAGATGTTCCAAGTGCTGCCGGGGAAACGGCTGGCGAAGCCCAGAGTGACGAATCGATTACGCAAAAAGATGATGACTCATCAACGGATGTGCATGTTGTGGATCAACCGACCGCTAACGCCGCTACATTAGATCAATCGGTGGTTGATTTAGAGGCGCAAGCTAATGCGGTTGCTGCAACGCACGGTGGTTGGTCGGGAAATACGCATTACGGTAGCCAGATGTATGCATTTAAAGATGGCTATACTGGTTTTCCTGCTTATAAAAATCCAGTTCTGCCAGGGAACTATGCGAGTGCTGCCTATTCACCCATTCAATTAATGGATGCTGATTTAAGCAATGTTCCGGTTGATCAAGAGATTACCTATGTTCAATTGGGCAATCTCTACAGTCTCAATGCGGCGGGCCAGCCGCAGGAGAATGCCTTCCAGAATAATATGCAGTCTGCTGATTTAATTCTCCCGATTAAGGTGGTTCAACATGGGGATCCGACTACAGGATATCAGCCGCTTCTCTTTGATTTTGTCGATCAACCGGCGGATATTGTGTTAGAGGGTGTACGCGGTGCTACCGTCTATGACACAACTGGCACCGTAGTAAAGCCTGATGCAAATGGGGTAACTACGGTTAAACCCGGCTATATCATTCTGCCTAATGATAAAGGTAAAGATGTTGGTGTAGTTTATACTAAAAAAATACAAGACACCCCGGTATTCCAAGAGTCGGTGCTGCACAATGATGGTCTACCTGATAAGAAAACCCAAGTTAATGTCATCAGAACCATCGTTTACCAAGGTGCGGGAGTTAAGACACCAAGTAAGACTGTGCAGACAGTGATTTTCAAAGCCGTGACAAATACTTTGACTGGAGAAACTAACTGGACACCACGAGGTCAGTGATGATAGAAATCTAGCAACCAGCAATGACGCGGTTCTGGCTGGTCAACAGGTCCTCCCACAAACAAGTGAGCACCGACGGTACAACTGGTTCGGTTAGGCTGTGTAGCGCTTCTGGCTGGTCTGGGTCTGACTACGTTCGTGAGAAAAACCAAAAAGATTTAGTGCTTTGACACAGCACGGCAAAATTTAATAAGCTAAATTGGCGATAGTTATTAATCTGGCAAATATGAAAAAGCTTCACTTGTTATACATTCAAGTGAAGCCCTTTTTGTGTCAACAATGCCGACGGTGTGAAATCAATGTGTGGTCGGAACTATCGTAGATGAGGGCTAATTAGTCAGCTAGAATGAATGTTTTACCCCAAAAATAGAAACAATATTTCAAATAAAGCGTTTTCTATAATAATATTGAAATATTATTTCATTGAATGTATACTTCAGGTGTAAGTTAGTTTATCAAGGAGGAAGTAAAATGGATATTTCTTGGTTTGCAATCATTTTTCTTAGTTTATATGTAGCACTAGGACAAATTGATGCGTTATCACTAAAGTTTGGCTTGTTTTCGCCAGTTTTTGCGGGAGCAGTTACTGGATTTTTGCTGGGAGATTTAAAAACCGGGTTGTTAATTGGAGGAACGTTACAACTAACAACACTTGGAGTTGCAACCTATGGTGGTGCCACTGTTCCAGATTTTCTATCGGGATCAGTAATGGGGACTGCATATGCAATTATGGCATCTAAAGGGGTTGGTTACGGAATTGGATTGGCTATTCCAATCGGTTTGTTACTGACGCAAATGGATATTCTCGCTCGTATGTCGAATACATTCTTTCAGCGTATGGCGATGAGGCATGTTGCGACAGGTAATTATAAAGGTGTGGAAAGGGCGAATCTTCTGGGTATGGTTCCCTGGTCCCTTTCGAGATTTATTCCAGTATTTATTGGTTTGGTATTTGGATCCGCAGTTGTAAAAGCGATTAATGCTTGGATTCCAGTTTGGTTTATGAATGGTTTGAAAGCTGCTGGGATGATTCTTCCAGCCATGGGTATCGCTATTTTGATGAGATATTTACCATTAAAGCGTTATTATCCATATTTCATCTTCGGATTTGCTATTATGGCATACTTTAGTAAGTCAATTACTTTACTAGGTGTCTCACTATTTGCCTTTGCATTAGCTGCTGTACATGTTTTAAACGCAAATAAAAATCAAAATAATGAAAATATAAATTCTGCTGCAGATTCCGCTTCGGGACGAGTTGATGACGAGGAGGTTGAGATTGATGACTGAGAAAAACAATAATGTTGAATTTAATCACATCACTAAAAAGGATAAAAAGAGTATCTTTATAAGATCATACTTGGGCTTACAACTTGGTTGGAACTATGAAAGAATGCAGGGACTTGGTTATGCATACTCAGTTATGCCGGCCCTGAAAAGATTGTATAAAGATGATCCAGATAAAATGAAACAGGCTTTGACTCTCGAAACTGGGTTCTTTAATACGACGCCACAAATGGCACATTTAATAATCGGTGCAGATGTAGCACTCCAAGATCAGCTCGGTATGAATGATCAAAGTGAGAAAGCAATCGCTGGTTTAAAAACTGGTTTGATGGGTCCATTTGCAGGTGTGGGTGATACTATATTTGTAGCAATCTATAATGCAATTATATTCTCGATTACAGCATATATGGCAATGTCCAATCAACCATTGGGATTACTAATACCAATTATAGGGTGTGCTGTTATCGCATATGTAAGATGGAGATTATTTGGCTTCGGGCTTGAACAAGGTCAAAAATTGGCTTCTGCATTTGGAAATAGAATGGCAATCTTTACAGAAGGTGCTTCTATACTGGGGTTAACCGTTGTTGGTGCAATGATTCCCGCAGTTATCAATTATTCTGTCGATATTACATATAAAGTTGGTAAAGTTACTATGTCTGTTCAGGAAATGCTAGATAAAATTTTACCAGCATTAATTCCTCTCTCCATTGCACTCTTCTCCTATTGGATTTTGGGTCGCAAGAGAATGAATTCCACGAGACTAATATTTGTACTGATATTACTTGGGATGTTATTAGGAAATTTACAGGCAATTGCGACCTGGATTGGCAGTATTGCATAATAAGTTTTTGAAAGAGGGTATTTAAATGGCTATAGTAGCAGCACGTGTAGATGAGCGTATGATTCATGGACAGGTTGCGATGGTGTGGACGAACACGGTAAATGCTGATCGTATTCTGGTTGTTAATGATGAAGTAGTTAAAGATGAAATGCAGATTCAGGGATTGAAACTTGCTAGGCCTGCCGGAATTAAGTTAGGTATTGCATCAATTGCTCGCTCTGTAGAGAATCTTAAATCAGATAAGTATGCAAACGAAAATGTTTTTGTAATTACTCGAAATATTCCGGATATGGCAGCTCTAATTGACGGCGGTGTTAATATTCCTGTCTTTAATGTTGGTAATATTTCGGCAAAAGATGGATCAAGACAAATTAAGAAATCCGTTAGTGTTACGCCAAAAGATGAAGAGATTATCCATAGATTAACTAGCCAAGGAATTAAGATAACAGCTCAAATGATTCCAAATGAACCCAATGCATCAATTGAATCTTTTTTAGGATAGGGTGATTTGGTGGATTTATATTCTAGAGTTATTAAAGAGTATCCCAACTTAAAAGGTGTAAACAGACGTATTGCTGAGTATATTATTGATAATCCGCTCGAATTTACAAGAAAAACCGCAAAGGAAATCAGTGTAATAACTAAAACATCAGCTGCTTCAATTGTAAGATTTGTTCGCTATTTCAACTTTAATGGACTTCAGGATTTTAAGATTAGTCTAGTTCAAGATTTTAACAGCATAAACAATCAGTCTGAAGTTCTGGATACAATAATTGAAAGAACGGATAGTTATGCTGAAATCAGTCATAAACTTTCCGGTTTTATCATTGATAATGCAAAAGAAACTCATAATTTAGTTGATGTAAGAATACTGGCGAAAATTGTAAATGTAATAAAGAATGCAGAAACAATATACCTTGAAGGATTAAGCGCTTCGGGATTAGCTGCCAATGATTTGTATTACAAACTAATTCGTTCTAACCGTAAGGCTATCTTTGATAAAGACAGTCATACTGCAATTGAACGTTCGTATTTTATGACTAAAAAAGATGTTGTAATAATATTTTCGTACAGTGGATTAACTGAAGAGATGATTATTATTGCTAAACAAGCACAATTAAATCATACGCCTGTAATTTTGATTACTAGAAAATCACCCTCACCATTGATGAAATTAGCAGATTATGTTTTTCCTATCCCCGCCAATGAATCTTTATTGAGAATTGGTGCTGTATCATCTCTATTTTCTGAAATATATGCATCAAGCTTGATATTTTTGAGCTTGGTTAATAGTGAAATACCTCAGTTGGAAAAAAACTATCATGATACTTCAAAATTAACTAAGAAATTAAAACATCAGAATCGAGGAATAAATGATGGACATTAAGGACTTAATAACTGAGCAAAGAAACCCAAACTCGATGCATATCGATACGATGGAAACAATCGAATTGGTTAGATTAATTAATCGCGAAGATAGCAAAGTATCAAGTGCAATTGAGAGGAAGGTTCAATCAATATCAAGTGCTATTGACCAGGCTAGTAGTCGTTATAACAAAGGAGGTAGGCTAATCTATTGTGGTGCAGGAACATCAGGAAGGTTAGGAGTCCTTGATGCAGCAGAACTAGTTCCAACATATGGTATTAAGCCAGAAAGAGCTGTGGGACTTATTGCGGGTGGTCTCAAAGCCATGTTTAAATCTGTGGAAGGGGCTGAAGATTCAAACGATTTAGCTGAAAGTGATTTAAAAAATATTGAGCTGACTGATCAAGATACTGTAATCTCTATAGCGGCTAGCGGTAGAACACCTTATGCAATTGGTGCAATAAATTATGCAAATAGTGTTGGTGCTCTTAGTGTAGCTGTCACCTGTGCAGAAAATAGTACTATGGGTAAACTTGCAAAAATAGCAATTGAAGTTGAAGTTGGACCAGAAGTGATTACAGGTTCAACCAGAATGAAGGCTGGTACTGCACAAAAAATGGTGTTAAATATTATTTCAACTGGCGTAATGGTCAAATCTGGTAAGGTATTTCAAAACTTAATGATTGATGTTCAACCAAGTAACAATAAACTAGTGGACAGAGCCACTAGAATTATTTCGGCAGCAACTGGTAAAAGTATTGAAGAAGCTTCAGAACTATTAAAAAGAGCAAATAATCATGTGAATGTCGCTATCGTAATGGGTAAAACTGATTTAGATTTGGAATCTGCAAAAGATTTACTTAAACAGAATGATGGAATAGTTGGTAAGGTGATTTTAAATTGGAAAAAGAATTAACCAAAAAATCAGAAAAAATAACCAAACTAATAGAAAGCACCGTAGATGATGACATCATTTATGGTGCTTCATTTAGTTTGGTTGGTGACAATATAAATGAGCAACATTACATTGGTTATCAAGGTGTTAATCAAGAAAAAACTGAGTTAAAACCAGGCATGTTGTACGATATAGCATCTCTGACTAAGGTTGTAGGTACAACTACAAGAATTTTACAATTAATTGATGAACACAAAATACATTTGACAGATAAAATAGGGATGTATATCTCTGATTTTAGACATCCTGAGATAACTATTTATCAGCTCCTAACTCACACTTCAGGTTTACCTGCCGATTTTGATAATGTACATTCTTTGACTAAGGAGCAGTTAATTACAAAAATAATTAATGTTGATTTTTTGCCAGACAAAGACAATGTATACTCGGATTTTAACTACATATTACTTGGTTGGTTAATCGATAAGTTAGACGGCAATTTAGCTGAAAGTTTAGAAAGAAATATTTTTTTACCCCTGGGGATGCAAAATACTGGATATAATCCAAGAATAAATAGTTATGAGGATGTTGTCCCAACTGAAGTTCAACAAGACCGGGGAGGGCTGATTCGTGGAGAAGTGCACGATTACAAAGCTTATTTATTAGAGGGGATTAGTGGTCATGCCGGCTTGTTCTCTACGCTCCAAGACTTGACGACTTTTGCAAATAATATTGTTAATACCTCAGGTGAATCTGAGAATATTATTTCACGTGACATGATTAATGAAATAAAGCAGACAAATATAGGAGGAAGAACTATTGGTTGGCAACGTTGGGGAGATAAGTATGAATATTATTGGCATACTGGGTTTACCGGTACCTCAATTGCATTAAATATGGAAAATCGTACGGCATTTGTGTGCCTAACGAACAGGGTGTATCCTTCTAGGAAAAATAATGGTTGGACATCCAAGCGCAAAGAGGCGCTAGAATATTTCTTTGGGGAAGAAAACGAAAATGATACA
This sequence comes from Amylolactobacillus amylotrophicus DSM 20534, assembly GCF_001434555.1. Taxonomy (NCBI): domain Bacteria; kingdom Bacillati; phylum Bacillota; class Bacilli; order Lactobacillales; family Lactobacillaceae; genus Amylolactobacillus; species Amylolactobacillus amylotrophicus. Next base: position 30,379 of record NZ_AZCV01000003.1, on the reverse strand, counting down.
AAATAAAATTGAGAGCATATCGTATGAAAGGGTGGAAATACCTTTGGAGGTCCCCTTTGTAACAGCTAGACATCGTGTTGATTCAATAAATGCAATTGAAGTTAAAGTACGTTTAAGTAGTGGTCTTGTTGGGGTTGGTTCAGCTACACCTAATGAGGTCGTCACAGGTGATAGTATGGAAAGTATCATCCATACTATAAGTACCAAGATAAATCCTTCAATAGTGGGAAGTACAATTGATAACTGGGAAAATTTGTTGAGGTCAGTACGTACAAGTGTCTTTGGGCAGACGCCAGCAAAGGCCGCTGTCGAGATGGCGCTATATGATTTGAGGTCTCAATTATTTAACACCTCGTTAACTACTATGTTGGGCGGAGCGAAGACATTTATTACAACTGATTTTACCGTTGGACTTTCAGCGCCTGTTAAAATGATAAAGCGAATAGAAGCCAAGGTTGCAGAAGGATTTCATTCAATAAAAATAAAATTAGGTGAGTCAGATTACAATGAAGATCTTGAGTTGTTGCGGATGTTAAGTTCAAAAGCTTGGAATGGAATTTCATTTAGAATTGATGCTAACCAAGCGTGGACAGTACAACAGACAAAAGAGTTGATAGATTTTCTGAAACAGAGCAGTTTGGAAATATCTTTCATTGAGCAACCTTTGAGGGCAGATGATCTGCAGGGGATGCGGAATTTGGTGGCGTATTCGGATATTCCGATCATGGCAGATGAAAGTGTCCATTCAGTAAATGATGCATTGAAGGTTTTGACTAGTGGAGCTGCTGATTTAATCAATATAAAATTGATGAAGACGGGGGGAATATCTGAAGCCGAAAGGATCAATCAGTTGTGTGAGTTATTCAATGTCCCAGTTATGGTGGGATGTATGATTGAATCTGAGGTTGGTATATCTGCTGCGGTCTCATTTGCGTGTGCACATGATAATGTAAAGTATACTGATTTAGATTCAATATTCATGATTCGTTATAGTTATTCCGGAAATAGAATCATACGAATTAAAGAGGATAAGATATATCCCTTTATAAGAAGGGGCGGTGATTAATTGAATACTTTCAATGATATAGAGGAGCAAATTTTATTTATTACAAATCAATTTTCTGGTCATGTCAGTGTTGATATAGAAAGTGATTCTGAACTTAGCATTGAAGTTAACACCAAAAAAATGATGCGTTCAGCAAGCTTGATTAAATTACCGATAGCAGCATATATTGATTCTGTAATATCCGAAAACTCGGCGTTATTGGACGAGGAAATCTTCATTTCAAATGATAACATGGTTGGTGGAGCGGGTGTGATTAGATTTTTATCACCAAAATGTTGGAAGATATCTGACTTGCTTTTTTTGATGATTGAGCAATCTGATAACACCGCAACAAATTGTTTACTTAATTATTTTGGGTTGAGTAACATTCAGAAGTGGATATCAGATAACTATTCAGGAATATCTTTGAATAGAAAAATGATGCAATATAATGGTGTGAAAGATAATTTCACGAATGTGGCGGACATTTTAGGTATACTCAAACAATTTAAGAGCAGATCTACACCAGTTAACTCTATTGTGATGAGAGCTATGAGACATCAAGTGAATCGATCAAAGCTTGTGGCAGTTATTCAGCCTCATATTGAAACTTATAATAAGAGCGGTGAAAATGAAGGTGTTGAGAATGATGCTGCAATATTTGTTCAAAAAGACAAATGGGTTATTGTGGTTGTGCAAACTGAGTATTATGAACAATCAGAGTCAATAAAGTTAATTCGAACAATTGGAAACGAAGTTAGTAAATATTTTTTGTGAAAAATTTAAAATTTAGTGTAGCACCTGAATAATTCATAGATCTAAATTCAAGCTTTTTTTTTGAAGAAATTGCCCATTTTTGAATTAGGCAGATACTTCCTTCCAAAATAATGTGTTTTCGAACAGGATGCCTACGGAAGAAGGTCATAATAAAAAAATTTGTCTATTTAAGGGCAGACGAATCCCTTGAAAAAAATCGGTTTAAAAATTTGTGCGATAACTAGTCTAAATCCATTGTTTGGATCGCCGCAGGCGTTCAAAAACCTTATAAAATTCAGTTTGATACACATGATAGCTTGACAGTTTGAGATAGACCTGTCTCCCAGTTTGAACAAGTTTACCGGCTACTTTAAGCAATGTCAGCCGGATGGAATGGATCGTCATGCCCTGGTTCACTTTATCAAAACCAATGGTTTTTAAAAAATTGACGAGGTTGTATGCAAGGACACTGATCATCATTCTGACATGATTTTCTAAGAAACGCGGGCTATCTGTTTTATCGAAGTAAAAGCCACCTTTCGCTTCTTTGATGAAATTTTCCATTGTTCCACGCTTGCCGTAAAGAGAAAATATGACTTCAGGCGAGACGTTGTCGGATAGATTAGTCACAATAAACGCATGATGAAAAAGCAATTCTCCTCCTTCACGGACGGAACGTATACAGACACGACGGGGTTTCGACCAGGATTGTGCTTGATAAGGTAGTGAAAAATACTGCACTTCTCGCTCTTCCCATTCTTGATTGTCCCCGTAAAGAACAGAGTGTTCAGCTAACTGACTTAACCTCCGATTGCTCTTTAATCGGATAACGTACTGGCTTTCAGTTGCTTCACAAGACTCATACACCTCTGGTGTGGCGAAGCCGCTGTCCCCCCGAACCAATATCTCGGTATGAGGTAACGTGCTCTTGTATTGGTATAACAGCGGGGCGATAAAAGCTTTTACCCCTTTAGATGTGTACTGATTGCCTGAACGCAGTTCAGCTTTTAAGAAATCTCCGGTCAGTCCGTCAAAGGCAACTAATGGGTGATAGCCGTAGGTTTGATAATGGGCATTATAATCTGTTTGTTCTTGGCGTCCAAAGGTATCCGAATGTGTGGAATCGACATCAATGATTAACTCGGTATCATTGCGAATCAAACGCGCTTTATTAATCAGCGACTGATTTAATGCTTGGAGTTGATCGATGTTCTCCTCGGTGAAACGATCCAGAAACCGTGAGATTGACGATTGTGAGGCCAACTGCTTTTTACCGAGTACAGCTTGAAAGACTGGATCCTGTCTTAATAGATTAGCTGATGAGTCTGCCGAGTAACCAGCAATTAACTGCATAATAAGCTGTTCCAATATCGCTAAGTTATGATGGGTAAAATAAGCCCGATGATCTGTGATATGGAGCCATTGTTTAGCTAATTGTGAAAAGCCGAAGGTATTCATCAATTCTTTAACCAGGACTAACCCCGAATCACTTGATAGACGACCACCAGTATGTGAAATAGTGATATTTGAATTGAATTTAACTTGATTTTCGTGTAATCTAGTCATGAGAAGAACTCCTTTCTTATGGTTGGTTTCGTCACCTTTACCATAGCAGAATGGGGTTCTTTTTTCATCACTTAAGGGGTGAAAATAAAAAAGTAATTATCAGACTGCCGTTAGGCAGTTTCAGACGGTTTCAATTAAAAAGTATGAATTATTCAGGGTAGCAATATAGATTCATGATAAATCGAAACCGGGTCTATTCTTTTTAGTGTTGGTAGATATAAATCTACTAGCACTTTTCTTTTACAAAAAAATAGGACATCAAATGTCCTAAGTGCTATCCTATAAGCGTCAAAACCTTTAGAAAGCAGGAACATCTGATGACCCAACTAGATTGTATGTCAATCGCAAATATAAAATGATCAATAATGGCAAATTAGAAATGGGATATACTCCTAGTTAGTTGGACACGGAAACAATTAAAATTCCGGTCTCACGAACTAGGAGTATTTATTTTGGCTAAACATTATAGTGTTGAGGAAAAGATTGAGATATTGTCCTTCTTAGATAAAGGCTGGGGTATAACTGAGGTTGCCCAATACCATTCTTTATCTACAAGTACCGTCAAACGTTGGAGAAATCAGTATCAGCTTAAAGGTATTGGTGGGCTTAAACCAATTTATCCATATCCGGAAACCCCAGAGAATCAACATGCAGCTGATTTATACAATGCATTCTTGAACTATTTCTTGCTTGATGGGACATTCCTTGGTTACTATTCAGATGAAACAAGAAAGTTAATTAATGAGATTCTAGATGCCAATGATGCTCAGCTTAAGATAGAGCCTGGTGATATGGATGAACTAGCTCAAGCAGCCACCCAGAATGATTATTTCGGCTTAAACTACTACCAATCGCAATTCATTAAAGCTTATGATGGTGATAATGAGAGCTCATTCAATGGTACCGGTGAAAAGGGAACTAGTGCCTTTAAATTTAAGGGTGTTGGTGAGCTAGTTAAGAAGCCGGGAGTTGAGCAGACTGATTGGGACTGGAATATTTATCCCGAAGGTCTATATGATATTTTAAAGATTGTTTCTGAAAGATATCCGAACTCAAAAACTATCTATATTACTGAAAATGGGCTTGGATTTAAGGATCGTTATGAGGGTCCGGATCAAGTGATTGAAGACGATGAGCGAATTGATTATATTGATCAGCATCTGGATGCAATATTGAAGGCCCGTAAAGAGGGTGTCAATGTCCAAGGCTACTTTGTTTGGTCGCTTCAGGATCAATTCTCTTGGGCAAATGGATATAATAAACGTTATGGACTCTTCTATGTTGATTTCGAGACGCAGAAGAGGGAAATTAAGAAGAGTGCACAGTGGTTTAAGGAACTTTCAAACACCATTCCGCAATAATGTGTTTTTCGTGAATTTAAATTTAGTAACTTACTATTCCTCCAAGTAGTAAACTAACAAATTTGTATTAACTAAATAAAAGTAGGGTATCCATTTGGGATAGCCTACTTTTTGTCTGCGGTGAGTTAATTTTAGTGTGTTATGCATGACTTAATATTTACTCGTAATGATTGACATTGTGATAGCAATTGTGTGGATCTACGAGAAGATCAAAAAACACTAATCATTTAGATTAGTGTCAAAACAACTCCCACGAAATCACTCTACGTCAGCGAAAATCATCTGCTGGCGTTTTTATTTGCTGTTTTTCGCCTCGGTTAACTCAACAGATTTTTAGGGGTCTTTAAGGTACAAATTTTCAAAAAAGAATAGAATATATACCAAACGGTGTTATGACTAAAGGATTAGAATGATTATCGGGGGGTAGTAAAAGTGAGTTCAAGTCAAATTGAACAGGCAGCGGTTAATGCAGTATTATCAGAGATTGAGGCTACTGATTATTTGTTGTCCTATATATCATCAGGAGATAAAGAACCTAGTTGGGATGGCCATATTTACCTTTATAATAATCCGGATCATAAGAAAGAACACATTCTTGGGAGAGCACCCGTACAAGTTAAAGGCCGCTCAGTTGCTAACTTGACTAAGGGGAATAAGAAAAGTTTTCAGGTTGATAAAGCTGATTTAGAAAATTATAAGATGAGTTACGGTGTAATATATCTTCTTGTTGAAATTTATGGTTTGAAAAAGAAACAAATTTTTTATAGGAATTTGCTGCCCCTTGATCTAGATGAAATGCTATCAAAAAATGTTAAGGGAAAGTTATCTATTAAGTTTGACAAGCTGAGTGGAAATCTAGAAAATATAGTTTATCAATTCTTAAAGCATTCAAAGAAGCAAGCTTCATGGAATACTCTAGAGGAGTCAAAGTCAGAAAGCCTGACTATTTTTGGTAATTGGGATTCAGGTAAGACAATTTATGAAAATTGGAAGCAAATTCTTGAAGAGAAAAATTATGTTTATGGATCGGCTTCCGGAATTAAGGACTTACCAATTAAACGAGGTTATATTTTACCTGATTTTCTTGAAGATGGAGAAATTTCAAGTATTGGTACTGAGGCAGCCTTAGATGAACTAACAATTGTTTACCATCAATTGAATTCTAATGGTCAAGTTATAAGTGACTATAGGTCCTTCCTAACTAGAAGATTCGAATCAAGTATGGGGAAAGGAGAAAAATTCTTATTAGGTGTTGAGCAATTGTACTTAGTTGATGATTTGAAGGAAGTTCAGACTTACGATAAAAACGGGGACACATCTATAATAGTGATAGACGATGGAATGACGTTAAAAGTTACTAAAAACAAGTTGAATATAGCAATTGCACCAGGACCTGTTTCACCCGCGAGAATTTTTCTTAAGGAGTTGTCTGAGCTGCTCAGTAACTGTAAAATTATGAAAATCATAATCAAGATCCATCGAGTATTACCAGACAAGGAGCAAGGTAACCTTATGCTTGATTTTCTGACTCAAGAATTAGACTTAGCACTGAAATAAGTTGGACGGTGTCAAACGAGAGTAAAAATGTTCAATATGGAAGATACTGACGAATCCCGACAGAAGTTTTTGAATATGTAATCCAAATCGATGTATGAAGTAGAATCATTTCTAAATTGACGATATTGATAAATGTCTGAATATAAGAGTCTTTAAAATGATAAACATAGAATTTGTTTTTTGTATTTCCATTCTCTGACGTGTTGTTTATGAAACTGGAGATCATTTTTATTATGTGAAACAGCAGAAACTGATAATGTCAACTAATAAAAATATATTTAACCAAGACTAAATGTTGCAGAATAGTTTTGGCGGAATAGATAAACATTCGTAGCATAAGATATAATGCAGTGAAAAACAAATTTTATTTTCGATATATACCACACGTGATAAAATGAAAGCGATACGAATTGATTTACAATTTATAGAAATAAGATTATGAGGGCAATGTGTATAGAATTCCGAAAAAAGTAATAGATAAGGACTTAAACAAATGAAGCAAAAGACTTGTCTGGTCGTACTTACGAATACTTTATAGAATAATTTGCAGCCTATAAAGGAAAAGGTGGTGGGGGGAATTCTATACGCTAACATCTATCGAAAAACTGATTGTTGCGATACTGAAACCATTTAAAGGACGAGTATATGATAGAATGACAATCACTATGATACAAATACAAACTGCCGATAAACGGCTTAAACTGGGAGTTCTTGAGCGAGTGGCTTGAGGGCTATTTTTTGTTTTGAGTATGAAATCCATCAGACGTTGGCAGCAAGATACAAGCAAGGGGGTCGCTTTTCAAAAATAAGGGTGTCGGTATTTCTGGTGGAGGGGGTCGACCCCCTTAGAGCTAGAAAACCGAAACCCCTATTTTGGTTCTCAGACACAATTTGTGATAGTGCGACACCCCTTAAAACACTTGACTTTATAGGCTTTTAGAGTGATGTATGTGTCTAGCCAAAGATAAAGGAGGACACGAAAATGGACACCCCTACGAAATAAAAAGTCATTGATTTACGCAACGAAGGTGTCGGCTACAAACGTATCGCCGACCAACTTGGCGTGTCAATCAACTCTGTCAAATCATTCTGCCGTTCAAATGGCTGACAGGCAACCGCACTAACTGGAGTGCCAAACAAGCACTTGAGGCTGCAGAGGTGACCCAAATCAAGAAATCTGAAATGGACTACCGACTATCAAAGATGATGGTCGATTATTTGCATTCATCTGGTGTGATAGGCAAACGTGAACACAAGGCAGCCATCAATCGCTTGTTGAAGGTCTATGAGCCCATCATTGGCACGTTGGAGGCAGAACATGGCAAATAAGGAAATCATCAAAATAGAGCCAACGCTCTACCCCAAAATCAAATCAGCAACCAAGAAACATGGGAAATTAATGGTTGCAGCCTATGCACGAGTGTCGACAGAAAAGGACAATCAGACTCACAGCCTCATTGCCCAGAAAGAACATTAAACTAAGGTCATTCAAGCCAATGAGGACTGGGAGTTTGCTGGACTGTTCGTGGATGAGGGGATTAGTGGGACATCCTTCAAAAAGCGTGTTGCTTTTCAAGAGATGATTGAGAAGGCAAAGTCGGGTGAGGTAGAGTACATCATCACCAAGTCCATCAGTCGCTTTGCTCGGAACACGGTGGACACGCTCACAACCATTCGGATGCTGAAATCCATCGGTGTTGGGGTTTGGTTTTAAAAGGAGGGCATCGACACGCTTGATTCCAAAGGCGAATTTGTTATCACGCTGATGTCTAGCCTTGCTCAAGAGGAAAGCCGTAGCATTTCTGAGAACTGTACGTGGGGCGTGAGAAAGCAATTCGCCAAGGGAGTGGCACGAATGCCCTTCTCAAGTGTTCTGGGCTTTAAGCGGGGTCTGAATGGTGAGTTCTTAGTGGATGTGAAAGAAGCTAAGGTTATCAAAGCCATGTTTGCGATGGCGGTCATCGGGATGACAACGGCTGAGATTAAGAAGAAATTGAATGACCTGGGCATTACCACGGCTTATGGCAACAAGTGGGAAACGACATCGACCATTAAGGATATGTTTACGAACGAGAAGTATATCGGGGATGCCTTGCTCCAGAAAACGTTCACGGCTGACTTCCTGACCAAGCAGAAAAAGAAGAACGAAGGTGAGTTGCCTCAATATTATGTGGAGGACCATCACGAGGCGATTGTTTCAAAAGAGGTCTTTGATCATGTTGGAAAGAAACTACAGAGCCAGACCATTCGGAGAGCATCCGTCCCACTCTCGGGTAAGATATTCTGTGGCGTTTGTGGTGAGCGTTTTGGTCCACGACCATGGCACGCATACAAGGGGAGTCCTCATAAGGAGACCGTATGGCAATGTAAGAAACGGACGGCTTGTGGCGTGCCACACATCTATGATGAACAGTTGGGCTTACTACTGGATGAGGTGGTTCGTCAAGTATTTAAGGAGAGGGTTGACTTGGCTGAATAATTATCGGTAATTCTCGAAATGGACATGACACCATATCTTATGGATTTCCATCTTGTCGAGAGAGCAGCTGTTGCGATAATTGTTAAGAAAGACAAAGAGCTAGATTTTACTTTTATGGATGGAAGTAAGGTAAGATTGACCGTGGGTGTTTGGACACCAAATATGGAGAATGGGGTGATGGGAATTGCCAGATAAATCTGAAGAAGAAAAGCCACGAATTAAACAGATTGTTGAAAAATACAGGAAGAGCATTTCTCGGCTTTCAGAAGAAGGTTCACCTGAAGAAATTGTTGCAGTGTTTAAGCATGCTGCTGATTATTCGAACTACCTCCAAAGAAAGATAGTTGGGCTGGAAGAATAGTTTTTTCTTAGTTTGACGTTTTGAATGCGCCAGAAAAAGAAGTTAAGAAAGATGGCGCGATTTTTACCGCGCCATCGTTTTTTTATGCTATAATGATGTCTAAGATGATTAAAGTAGATTAGATAGCTTTTGAATTCTTGACTCCTGAAGTTCGGGGTAAAAGTTCACTCTTCCTATCAAATCAACGACTTTACAGTAATCATCAAAGAATGAGGTTTTATTTAAAGGTAGCTCTAGAGTGTTCCAACTTTCATAAGCGAGTTTTTGGAACTCTGAATTTGAGTTATTGAGAATATATCTTATTTCTGGACCTAGGCTATGGAAAGTACCAACACTTTGAGGAAACTCGACATTATTTTTTTCCCATTTTCCACCAGCAGAAAAAAAGTCTCTAAATGAGCTACTGTAGTAGAAATGGTTTGTGATAATGAATTCGTGAGCACGAGCGTAGTTTGCTTTCTTAGATGTGATTAAATCCTGTGGGAACAACACGAGCACTTCCGCTTTTACTTGATTTTGAATGTTTTGAGGTAATAGGTTTAGCGAAGTTGGCTTGATTGATTCGGAAGAAGAATCTTGTGGAACAAACCATTTTGTGCCTGTTGTGTGTTCTTTAAGGTAATTTTGCAAGAAGGCAACTTTCTCCATCTCGGTTTTATCACGAAGTTGGTAGTATTCTTGAGCATCCTTAAACACGCTCTCATTTGTGTCCATATTGATTTTAAATCGTGGACTATGTGTAACGTTGATTGCAGAAGTAACTTTCCAATAGTAGTCAAATCTAACTAGGAGATGGTCTTTTCCTGGCTCTTTACTGCCAAATAGCAAGAAGATATCCTGGTAATCTTCGTCAGTGATGCTCTCAAATACAGAGTTGCCGTTAGTATCCCAGGAACCATTACTCCGACTTTTCAATTCGAGACCGAAGCAGTCACCATTTACGATGAGATCCATGTCAGGAAAGTGGTGACCTAAGTGGACTTTATAATCAAAAATAGTAGTGTCTGATATTTCGGTTTTAATTGTTTCGGCGATTTCTGGTACAAGGTCTTCAAAACCATTTTGATTCCCTCTACTGATAAGATATTTCTTATTGATGGGATTCAAGTCTTCGATTTTAGATTTAAACAGGTTTAGTACATCAAATATGTTCATTTCGTTACCTCCATTAGGAAAGGATTAATATTATGCCAAATAATTACTTTAACCTTAATTATAATACGGTTGACACAAGAAAAATAGAGGTTGATGAGACAACCAAACCACTGAATGTTGTTAGCTTATTCTCTGGAGCTGGAGGTATGGATTTGGGTTTCCGAGGAGGCTTTGAGTATCTCGGAGAAGAATATGACAAGAATCCATTTAACATTGTTTTTGCTAATGATATTTTTCAACAGGCGGCGGATGTCTATGAAGCAAACTTTGGACATGAAGTTGAGCGTCGAAGCATTGCTGATTTAGATATGAAAAAGGATATGCCCGATGTTGATGTAGATATTGTATTAGGAGGGTTTCCCTGCCAAACATTTTCATATTCAGGGAAAAGGGCAGGCTTAAGTGATGAGAGAGGTCAACTCTATCTTCAAATGATCAGGGTAATCGACCATTATAAGCCAAAGATGTTTATTGCTGAAAATGTAGACGGAATTAGAAATTCTAGAAAAAATATAGAAGGGGAAGATGTTGATAAGTCAGCACTGAGCGTCATTCTTGATGATTTTGAAAAGCACGGATATGATGTTCAGTATCGAGTGTTAACAGCGGCCGACTATGGTGTTCCACAAATGAGAAGACGTGTTATTATCATGGGGATTCGCAAAGACTTGGGAAGTGTAGATAATGAATTCTACCCACAACAAATATTTGATGAAACTGGCGAATTAACTGGTCGACCTTGGAGAACTTCAAAAGACGGAATTGATGATTTGTGGGATAAGGTAAATAATCCCAATATTCCTAACCATACACTTAAAGATATTTCCAGAGCAAAATTCTATCCTGGTAAGAAGATGCAAGGTAATAATAGAATAGCTGAAAATCGCCCAGCACCAACTATTCGGGCCGAACATCATGGAAATATTGAAGCACATTATCGTACAACAGTAGAAGATGCAACAGATATGAGCGGTTGGCGCAGACTAAGTGTTCGAGAATGTGCTCGTTTGCAGTCATTCCCTGATTCATTTAATTTTGTTACAAGTGCATCTTCAGCATACAAAGCTGTAGGTAACGCAGTTCCTCCAGTAATGGCTTGGCACATTGCACGTAGCGTATTCTTCACTTTAAAACAGTTGGAACAAATCGAATTTGAAAAAAAATAATGAGCAAGAACTTGTTGCAGTAAAATAGTAATAACCTGAAAAGCCATCAAACCTGATACAAAAAGGTTTGATGGCTTTTTCTATTCATTTCCCATCATCATGGCATAGTGCTGATCTTGTTCCATGATTTCGAAGATTTCTTTAAATGCTCGTAGGCAAGTTTGTGCATCCATTGCTTCATCGATAAAGTGCCCATCAACGATGGTGTTCTTTGTGGCTGCTAGATATGACAACATTGATTGAATCAGATAGTATCGTTCGTCAACCGCATCATTGCCATCAGCATCCACAATTTGGAATTTGTGTTTATTCTCAACCAAAATCTTATCCCGAATGGAGTTTCCATCGTAACAGCACATCTGGATGAAGTAATGGTCCAGTATCTGGTGGATGACGTGTGTGACTGAGACAGATGAAACATTTTGCAATTTGCTCAAATCCCTCAATTCAGCCCACAAGGCGTGGTAGCCATTTTGAACAGGGTCAACATTGTAAGCTTTTGATTTTCCTTGCAGGTCAGTTTCTTCTCGATAGTAGAGTTTGACGTGAGAATTATTGTCAACTTTACTGATAAGGAAGAAGGATACGGAATCCCAGTATCTTGTCATGTTGCTAGTGACTTCATTGTGGAAGTAGGTATTATGGGTCAAGATAAAAATCTGTTTGATGTAATTGTCTTGAGATATGCTGTTCTGCCTGTTAAGGCTACCATTATTCCGGCAAATATCTACCATACCACGAACCAGAGCGCTGACGATGAATAATGCACCACTGTCCATACTTGAAACCGGGTCATCAATCACGACAATTTTATCTTCCCTTGTGCCATCATCCTTCTGGCTACCATGAACTAACTGGTAGAAGTAGAGGAAGGAAATGAAATTTCGCTCGCCTTCGCTAAGGTTTTCAGCGACTTGTCCATTATGGCGGACAACCTCATAAACGTTTGTGACGCCTTCTTTTGGTCGGATTGAGAAGCCTTGAAAGCCAGAATCACGGAGCAAGGCATTCATGCTATCTACTGCATCAGTCGTGTTAATACTTTGCTTGTTGAGTTCAGCAAGTTTTGCTTTGACTTTGTTCCCTTGAGCAACGATTCCAGTTAATTCCTCGTTGAAAGAATTAATCTCTGCATCAAATGTTGCCATGTTCTCATGGTAGGCATCGACCTGTGGCTTGAGAGTGGCATAAATCAATTCCCAAATTTTTATGGTGCACTCTTTTTTCTTGGCAGTCTTCCCAGCAACAATCTCATTGTTATTCTTGATTTGTTGGTTGGAGCTTGTTATCAGACCGTTAATTTCATCAATGATTGAATCAGTATCAGTTAAAGTGACGGTCGAGCTAGGCTCTTTAATCTTGTCATTAATTTTGATGAGATTGTCATTGGCTAAGGATTTAAGAAGTTCTAGCTTGTCCTTATATTCAGTAAGGTCTAGTTTCGAATAACTCGTTAAAGCATTTGAATCCAAAATACCAATCATTGTTGAAAGACCATGTTGATATTGAGTCTTGAAATTCTTCACGGCATTCAAGTCAGATTGGTACTGGTCATCAAATATGGATGAGATTTGTTCTTCAAAATCATCTGGAAGTGCTTGCTGGCAATACGGGCATTGACCATCAGTGCTCTTAAAGTGCTCATGTCCGTGTCGAACCCAGTCGTTTGTTTGATATCTCTTCACAAATTCAGCAAAAGTAGAGTTACTGCTACTGACAATTGATTTTTCAAGTAAAGGTGATGTGGCGGCCAACATTGAAAAGACCAAACGTTGCTGCCGTTATGCAGTTGACAATAATTGTATGCCAATTGCTCCGCACCTGATGTACCCGCAGTTTGTGGACGAAGCCACTGAGCGTCAATTGGCTATTCATATGGACTTAGTCCTCCTTGGCAAATGCGAGGAGGTCTGGGTCATTGGTAATAAGCTCTCCAAGGGCATGGCGATTGAGTTGGAACAAGCTAAGTGGTGGGGCAAGCATATCCGTTACTTTGACGATGACGATGAGATGAAGGAGGTTTCCCATGATTAATTTCACGCTTTATACGGCTAAATCAGTCGGAAACTCCAAGACCAGTGTGTTCCCTAATAAGTACGTGGTCTCCGACAAGGCGAGTTTCCAACAAGCCGTCCAGTTCGACCACGTCATGTAAATTATCAACATAAAAATTCGGCTATCATCTTATTAATATCATGTATAATCAAAGATATTAAATATAAAGGAGAAACATCGTGAAGCAAACCAATAAAGAGCAAGAAGAGGTATCGTTAGAACCACCAACACTCAATAATAAGAAAGGTTTCCATGATGACTTTCTCGATAACTACTACGCCGAGTATTCTCGCTGTTACATCATCAAGGGAAATGTTGTTCCTAAAAAACGTTCAGACTGGTGGAAACATGACCAAGTTACAACAACCGAATCAGTTACGAAAGAAAGATCGTACGACTGGCCTGAGTAACTTAAATATAAGTTCAGCGGACCAAGTTTAACGTTTCTAAACTATTTACATCGAGATCACTTTAGTGGCCACCTGTCGTACCTCACCACCATTTAGTTATCGATTTAGGAAATACCAAAACACTCACGACCTGCCGCACTCCCTTGACTACTAGCTAGTTGAAGATTTTAACTCAACTTATTCTGCTCAATCCAATTAATAAAAGTCGTGGTTGCTGGATTGATGGCTTTTCCTTTAGTAACCACACCATAGCCAATCTCGCTACTTTCCCTAATTGGCAGAGCACTAACTAGCTCATCCTTTTGCGGAAATCCTGCTAGTTTAATGAACGGTAGGATACAGATACCAAGGGCGGTCTTCGCCATCGCCAATTCTTCTAAATAATTGTTTGCATAATAAATCGTGGAGTTTGAACAAAGCTCCGCGATTTTTTGTTGCAATTCTTTTTGTTGCGGTGAGCATTGACTCTCGAGCAGGAAGATCAGATTGTGATAATCAAGGCTTCTGATGGAAAGCTCTGTTCTAATCGCCAGAGGTTCGTTATTAGCAATAATTGCCGCAAATTTGCCTTCAGCAAATAGATGGAAGTAGGCGTTCGTAGCAACATCATCGGCAGTCTGAATAGCTGCATCAATAACTTTATTTGCAAGCGCATGTTCCAGTTCATCGTGGGTGAAGTACCGAATTGAGATTTTAATTTCGGGGTACAGTCGGTTGAAGTCCCTAATCACCCATGGCATCACCGTATTATCTAATGGTGTGCCAAGCATTCCAAGGACCAAATTGGTTTTCTCAGCTGTATCTAAATTCTTCACCGTCTGCAGCATATCCTCGAAATTAATGAGTAGTTTGATGCTTGAACCGTAGAATGATTGCCCCGGTCGTGTTAGGACAACGCGGTGTGTATCGCGTGTGAATAATTTAATACCGAGTTCGTTCTCGAGTGAGTTAACCGACTGCGAGACTGCCGACTGTGATAAGTGCATGTCTTTGGCCGTTCTGCTGAAGTTGAGCGTTTCTGCTGTGTGGATAAATATCTTTAACTGTTCCAGATTCATACTCTACCTGCCTGTAATAAGTTTATCTGATAAGCAATGCTGATTTCAGTTTACCACGAACCTGTGAAAATAGTAACATGAACAATGTAAGCGATATCAGGAGGTGGAATGATGCAAATTTCAGCAATAAAAGATTTCGTTTGGCATGGTGTATTCGATGTCATTGTAATTGGCTTTGGTGGAGCTGGCGCAACTTCCGCCAGATTTGCTGCCGATCAAGGCAGTAAAGTCCTTCTCTTAGATGTAGCGCCTGCAGGACATGAGGGTGGTAACACACGATACTGTGGGCAGTTGATTGGTGGTACAAAGGACGCAGCCAATTTTCAATGCTATTACGAACACTTAGCTGCACCTTTTAAACTCGATCAGGAATTAATCACGACTTTTACCAAAGGTGTTAGTGAGATGGAGAACTACCTAAGTCGTTACCTCTCCGTTACACCGTTTAGTTTCCAGGCACATCGGAACCATGAGACAGTTCAATCGGTTGCCGCAGACTTCCCGGATTATCCTGAATACCCCGGCGCCGACGCCTATGACCTCTTCACGGTTCATGCAGGTAGAACAATTGAAGATGGCGCCTTTTGGACACAGCTACGTGCCAAAGTGTTGGAGCGACTCGACCGGATTACGATTTGGTATTCATCCCGTGCTATCCACTTGATGCAAGATGAGACAGGTGCAGTTGCGGGTGTTCAGGTTGAGCGCAGTGGTCGCCGCCTTAATTTATTTGCGCGGCAGGGTGTCGTCTTGACAGCTGGTGGGTTTGAGAATGATCAGACCAAGATTCAAGATAACTTAGGTATCCCACAAATTGTTCCAATGGGAACTCTCTATAATCGTGGAGATAGTATTCGACTGAGCCAGGAAGTGGGTGCCGATCAATGGCATAACACTATCTATAATTCCGGTGGTATTTATCATGGACTGACTTATGCGGTATCCGGAGGTGAACGGGGAAGGTTGACTTATACCTGGCCCGAGTTGTATACAGGCAGTGTCTTCGTAATTGGTGCCGATGGAACAAGATACTTTAACGAGGCAGAGCATTCGCGTGCTGGATACCTCTTCCGTCATGGTGCAGGACGCCATCCCACACAAACTACCCACTCATGGATTATCTTTGATGAGCACCAATTGGCAAAAATAAATACAGTTGATGATGAACAACTACACGATGCATTGAGTAGTGCTAAGGTAGCTGAGTCTGCCGCAAAGCTCGCAGAACAGCTGGGAATTGATCCGATAACATTGAGTCAGACAATCCGGGAGTTCAATGAACAGGCCACACTTGGTCATGATTATGCCTATGGTCGGTCGAACGATACAATGGCACCACTTTCTGGGCAACTTCATGCAGTTAAATTACAACCAGCAATTCTGAACACCCAGGGTGGTCCAAGAAGAAATGAACAGGCTCAGATTCTTAATAGCCATAATCAACCAATTCCACGCCTATATGGCGCAGGAGAAGCAGGCTCTATCACAGTAAACCAGTATCAAGCTGGTCAGGATTTAGCCGAACTGCTGATTTTTGGCAAAATTGCCGGTGATAATGTCGCCCAACTATCAAGGAGAGAAATCAATGAGCCAGTACGGGATGCTGGTGGCCTACTAGAAAGCGATGAGGTTGAGAAACAGTATGAGACGGGGCCGAATCAATACTTAGGAGTAAGTACCAACGGTATGGGCAATAAATTGGTGGTACGCGTCACGGTTGAACCGGTATCAAGCAGAATTATGGACGTCGAGGTTCTTGAGCAGTCGGAAACTGAAAATATTGGTCAATCAGCCTTGCAGATATTACCCAAGGAGGTCGTTGCCAAGAATAGCGCGGACGTTGACGGTGTGACTGGAGCAAGTACAACAGTGACAGCCTTCAAGGAGGCCGTTGGGGCAGCATTAGAACAGGTAGTTCAAAAGACAGAAAAGGAGAATTGAAAAATGACTGAATATCGAGCAACATCAAAAGGTTTTCATAATGAAATTACTGCAGTTGTAAATGTTGAAGACGGAAAACTTACATCGGTTCGGGCTGAAAATGTGTCAGATAGGACAATTGGTGCGGTTGGAATCGAAACGTGGTTGAACAAAGCTAACGCGGAAGGCTCTGTTGAAGTAGATGCGATTTCTGGTGCAAGTATCTCAACCGGTGCATTGCGTAGTGCTGCTCAGGCTGCTTTTGCCAGTGCAACTGGGCAAGAGACCGATGCGGTGAGTGGTGCCAGCCAGCAACAAGTTGGTACAAAAACCGGGCGTCCGGCTCCCGCTAACTATCCGTTGCTGAAGAGTAGAGTTTATAGTAAAGATGTTAACTATATCGGTTCATATGATGTGATTGTGGTTGGTTCTGGAGGTGCGGGACTAGCTGCCGCAGCGACCGCTGCAGAGAATAACGCGCAAGTGTTAGTCATTGAGAAAGCGGGAATTGCTGGTGGGACCACAAATTACTCCGGTGGTGTCCTGCAGGCCGCAGGTACTAAATGGCAGAAGGAGTTCACGAAGGACGAATCCGATACTCCCGAACGACACGAAGCTGAATACATGAAGACGGGTGAAGGCAGGCTATACCGTGACCTTGTACATGATTTCACACAAAATGCGCCAGCAAATATGGAATGGCTAGCTAAGATGGGTGTGCAATGGACTGGCGTTTATGGTCACACAACAATTCCATATGCGACTGAAGATTTTGCCGAGAGAATTCATATCTCGGATAATGGTGGTGGCGCAGGTGATGGCATTATGCTGACGCAGCATCTACTTAAGTATGCCCTAAGTTTAGGTGCACAAATTCGCTATAATACTGCTGTTATTGGTTTAATTGAAGCAGATGAGCATAATCATGCTGTCACGGGAGTTGTGGTTTCAGATGGTCGAAACTTGGAGTATCTTGAGGCTAGACGAGGCGTTGTACTCGCCACTGCCTCGGTTGATCAAAACGTTGAGCTTGCTAAAGATTTAAGTCCTCAGCACTATGCTGATGTCAGTGCGCATCGTTGTTGGAGTGTGAAAACCGATCGCGGTGACGGAATCGTTCTTGGCATGAAGTTAGGTGCTGCTGTAACTGGCTTCGGTGGAACTATCGACTTCGATGCACGCACTGGTAACGGGACAAATAATCAGATACCGACGATTCCTTCAATCTTCGTCAACGGGAATGGCCTTCGATTTGTTAATGAAGAAGCTACTTATGCTTACGTTTTCCGTGAGATTTTTAACGAAGAGAAGAAATTGAATAAGCCGACTTACCAAATATTCGGTCGCAATGCGTTGGAGGAACCCGCTAGCCCGTTTAAGAGCGATACGATTGATGCGGATATCGAAAAAGGTCTAGTTGTTCAAGCTGAGAGTGTTGAAGATTTGGCTGAAAAGATTGGTATTCCTGCTACGAATCTAAAACGTAGTATTGATAACTGGAATGAAAATGTGGCGAACGGTCGTGATGGAGAATATCAACGTACCGTTGGTTTGGCGTCTATTTCTGGCCCATACTATGCCTACCGCAATACACCGGGCAACCTCGGCGCAATTGGTGGATTGAAGATTAATGTGAACTGTAATGTACTAGATTTATTTAACCAGCCAATCACAGGACTGTATGCTGCTGGCCTCAATGCGGGTGGTTGGATAGGTTCATATTACCCCGGCTCAGGCACGGCTATTGGCGGTATTATTCATCAAGGTCGAAGAGCGGCTAAATCCATCCTTGGTCTAAACTAAGTTAAAGAAACTGGCAAAATTTGTCAGTTTTTTTTGTTTTCCCACTAATCCAACACTTCCTCTCATCCCAACGACCAAACAACTCTTTATTCGTAATCTGTATTTGCCTCATGATAATAACCAACAGCAAAATATTGAATATTTAAAGTGGAATAAGTTGATGCCAATTACTTCGGCTTCATTGAAGTATACATTTGACATTGATAATATCGACAAGCCGAGTGCAAGCAGTGAGATTGGGATGCTGATTGAAGAAGAGTATTTCTATCGGTTTGGTCTTGAAACGAGCAATCGGGTAAGTGAGATTTATTATTCAAAATGTCTGCATTCAGTGATCCTCGGTGATGGCGATTCTATTGGTAAGCTAGATTGGGCAAAACCGCTCTTTGCTTATGCCAATAAACATCATTTGCGGCCTACCGGTAAGTTACTCACATCGTTAATTTTTGTTAACATTGATCAAGTTACGGGTAAGACAGTTTGTTGTGATGAGGTTTGGTTGCCGTTAAAATAAGTTAATAGTTAAGTTGGTTCTAAGACACTAAATGAATGTTTTAGAACCGTTTTTGTAGGTATATATTTACAAAATTTTATATGCAAATATAACGTTCAAAAAAACGCTTGCAAATTAATGGGGAAGAAGTATACTGAATTCATAAAGAAATTAGGGGGTGTTTTATTGAACTGTGATAATTTAGATCCAAAAGTCGCCGCTTTGTGGGCAAAAAAAGGAACGTCTTCAACTGGTGAACCCGTGTGGCTCCCCCTGCTTGCTCATCTCATCGATACTGCCAATGTCATCAACGCACTCTATAATCATTGTCTTAGTGATGGGCAACGTGCATTACTTGTATCTGACGGTCAGGATGAGGAATCCGTACGGCAGACAATCCAATTCATCGGTTTTATACATGACTTAGGAAAGGCTACCGCCGTTTTTGAGCGAAAACAATCATACGACCACAATGCTGAATTAGACCAAGCTGTATTGGAGCATTTAATCAGAGCTGGTTTTACTGGACTAGATACTGCGGTAATTGCTCATAAGAACGAATCACCTCATGCACGTGCTGGCGAAGCGCTATTAGAAAAATTTGGCGTATCCAGCACTATTGGCGCAATTATTGGCGGTCATCACGGGAAACCTGAAAAAGGACCACCTAAAAATGACATTTGTGATTTCACAGCTAATTATTTTCAAGATGATGGCAATAAATTGATTCAACAAAAGTGGCAAGATGTTCAGAAAGAGATCTTGGAGTTTGGTTTGAATTATGTTGGACTGAATAGTGTGCAGGAATTGGCTGATTTTTCGCAGAAGCAATCCGTTATCGTTGAGGGACTGCTTATTATGGCTGACTGGTTGGCCTCAAGTGAGTATTTGGAAAATAATCGCTCTGACCATCCACTATTTCCGCTAATCGCTGTGGATGAAACTATTGCCAATATCGACTTTGATACTCGATTCAAGAATGCTTGGTTAGCCTGGACCACAACTGATGAACCAATCTTACAACAGATAAAAACGAGCAATGATCCATATTTTGATTTTTGGCACTTCCATGCTCGTAAATTCCAGACTCTTGTTACGGAAGCAATTGATAAAGCTGTTGATCCGAGTCTTGTAATTATCGAGGCACCGATGGGAGCTGGGAAAACAGAAATTTCTCTGGTTGCTGCACAACAGTTGGCATTTCGTCAAGGCGAAATGGGCTTATATTATGGATTACCTACCCAAGCTACGTCCAATGCGATGTTTGAGCGAATAAAGGATTGGCTTGACCAGCAGAGTAAAAAAAGCGGTCTGAAAAATTCAATTAAGTTAATGCATGGGCGAGCTGAGTTTAATGAATCATATCGTGCACTACCTAATGCGACCGGTGTTGATAATCAATCTGGAGCGGTGGTTAATAGTTGGTTCAGCGGAAAGAAGTCAATTCTTGATGAATATGTTGTTGGAACAATTGATAACCTGCTTCTTTTTGCACTCAAGCAAAAGCACCTTGCACTGCGTCACCTGGGTATGAGCAGAAAGGTGGTGGTAATTGATGAAGTCCATGCTTATGATACCTACATGAATGTTTACCTTGACAGAGCACTTGAGTGGCTTGGTGCCTATCACGTCCCTGTTGTGATGCTTTCTGCTACGCTACCCGCAGCAAGAAGAAGAGACTTGGTTTTGAAGTATTACAAAGGAAGATTTGGTGCCAAAAAATATCTTGAGGAGAAAGAAGCTACCAATAGCTGGCAAAAAAATATTGCTTATCCCTTGGTCACGTTGCTTGATGGTGATAGAGTTCAACAATTTAGCGAAACGCCTACACCGGAACAGCGAAAGCAAGTTGAAGTTGAGTTGATGAGTGATGAGCTGGCAGATTTAGTATCCTCCGTTCTTGAAAAGACAGCGGATGGCGGAGTTGTGGGTGTGATTGTCAATACCGTTGCAAGAGCACAAGCAATAGGATATGAACTAGATGGTAAGGCCCCAACTTTGGTTCTCCATTCAGCATTTGTTGCGACCGAACGGACAAAAATTGAAAATGAACTGCTGGAAAAGATTGGCAAAAATGGTCAAAGACCTGAAAAGCTCGTAATCATTGGGACTCAGGTGCTGGAGCAGTCTTTGGACATAGACTTTGACATTCTGTACACCGACTTGGCGCCAATGGATCTAATTCTTCAACGCGTTGGCCGCCTACAGAGACATCAAAATAAACGTCCTAAACAACTAAGCACACCACAATTAGTTGTGATGGATGGAAGCTTTAGTCACTTAGGAGAATTTAATGAGGGATCTGAGGCTATCTATGGACGATATCTATTAATGAAAACAAGGTATTATCTGCCACAGGTCCTTAATATACCTGCGGATATTCCGCGGTTAACACAGCTAGTTTACGATGAAGTGGATGATGCATTGAATGGGGAGATTGATGGCCTACAGGAAGCTAAGAAAAAAGAGGCTCAGGTGTCAGCCGAATTAGAAAAAAAGGCCGGGGTATATCCAATTGATCCACCTAGTTATGTTAGAAATAAATCTATTCACGGCTGGCTTGATAATCCTAAAGCTATCTTTGATGATGAAATGGCTAGCCGGTCGGTGAGAAATATCGTGCAAGATTCAATTGAAGTTTTAGTTCTCAAGAAAGATAGTGAGGGTCAAATTTTCTTGTTGGATGGGACAAAGATTGTGAATGAAAACTTGCATATCCAAGCCAAAGCTATTGCCATGCAGATTCTTCGTCTCACGGTTTCTTCATATAAAATAATTGATACTATCAAAATTTTAGAGAAATTCACGAGAAGCCAGTTTCCTGATTGGGCGGATAATAAATGGCTACGTGGAGCATTAGCTATTGTTTTAGATGAACAAAACGAAGTCGAAGTGGGGGGGGTTAGGTATCGTTATTCAACAAAGTTTGGCTTAACAAAGGAGAGAATAAATGGATAGGAAATCATATAATCTTTTAACCGAGCCATGGATTAAGGTGTTAGCAAAAGATTCAGGCGACACGGTTAGTGTCTCGTTGATTGATGTATTACAAAACGCACGTCAGTACGAGAGGCTCGCTGGTGAAATGCGGGTACAAGATTTTGCCATCATGCGAATTTTACTTGCTATATTGACAACAGTGTATTCGCGGTTTGATGCACAAGGAGAGGGCTACAACTGGCTTGACTACGATTCGAATGGTTATCAAGTTACTAGGGTGAAAATCTTTGAGGACGATCAACGTCAAGAACTACTTGATTCCTGGAACCAGACGTTTACCAGCGGTAGTTTTAGCCGAAAAGTATTTGATTATCTGAATGAATACAGTAATCGTTTTGACTTCTTGGGCGAACATCCTTTTATGCAGGTAACACATGATGAATATAATAGTCTTGTTTCTGCTGACAAGAAGATAGAAAAAGGTAGTGGACAAGTTTTAATTAAACAAATCAATCGTTCTATTTCCGAAAGTGGTAATACATCATTCGTCTTCTCCCCAAAAAGTAATGATGAAAAGGATAAAATCGATTTGCCAGAGTTGGTTAGATGGGTGATTACTTATCAAGGCTTAACGGGAGTGACAGACAAAACGAAGGTCCAGTCTAAGGAAAAATATTCAATCAGCCCTGGCTGGCTGTTTCAAATCAGTCCGGTTTTTATTCGCGGATCAGACTTATTTCAAACTCTTATGCTTAATTTGCTTTTGTTTAACCCAAACCACCAAGGTGAATTTAATTTACAAAAACCGATTTGGGAAGAAACGAATTTACTCAGTTACGCAGAGTTGCGCTTATCAAATATTTTTCCAAATGATATTGCTGGACTATATACTTCTCTTTCGCGAATGCTACACATTAGTTGGAAAGATGAAGGTCCACAAATCTTTAGTGCTGGACTACCTAAGCTTGATATCGAACAAAATCCATTTGAGCCAATGACGACCTGGAAGAAAAACAAGGATAAGAAAAGGAACATCGATTTTGTGCCAGCAGTCAAGAGTAAGTGGTCAATCAGCAAGGCTATGTGGAGAGATTTTGGTCAATATGTTGGAACTGACTACAGCGGAAATGAGGTAGAGCCGGGTATAATTGCTTGGTTACGACAATTAAAAAATAACGGTTATATCGATGATTCGTTTCACGTCAATGTTAGTTCGGTTTCGTTTATTAATGACGGAAACGCAACTTCACAATTACCGGTGGAAGAGATTCATGGAGAATTATCTCTTTATGCGGATGTTTTGTTCGATGATGATATTGCTGGAAGGTGGACTGTACGCATCGAAAAAATAGTTGAACAGATTGAAAATGTCGGCAAAATGTACTATGGATTTTTGTCCAATATTAATGGACTCGAGGGCGGCAAGGGACAAGCTTCAGACCATGAAATGGGTCAATTCTACGATCTTCTGAACCAACCCTTTGAAAGTTGGTTGAACAATATTCATGCTGATGATAATCGAGATATGAAAGAACTAGAGTGGCGCAAAACACTCTGGGAGCTTGTCCAAAACTTGGCAAAATCACAAATGGATTCTGCTACATCAAAGGTTATCAGAGGAAAAGTGGAAGATCAGGTTCAAACAAATATTTTTACTATATACAACTCTTTTATGCGAAGAGTATGGAATTCGTTAGAATTGGAGGTGTTTAAGAATGCCAAATAAGATTAGAAATAAAGCAGATAGGATTATCACGGCAATTCAAGCCGACGCAAAACCAGACAAGGGGGCGCTTGCGGCGCTCAGGACGTCAAAATCAATTACTGATCCTGGAGCTACAGTTGTCTGGCCTTACATTCTTGCAAACCTTGACGAACAAGATTTGAGCAGAACAGGCACGCCTACACGAGAAGAAATAGCTGTTTATACCGCGATTCGTCTCTATGCTATTTACCAACAAGGTGTAGAACAGTTACTCTATACTCCTTATTACAAACGTAATGATGGGGACAAAACACTAACGTTGTTTCAGGCAATGGCAGGAATTCAGAATGCTGGAGATGATTCTACAGCTTTGAGACGGCAAATTACTCAGGTCCTAGCTACGACGAATTTTGAAACAACAATCAATTCTTTGACACGACTTGTAGGTGTGTTGAAGGGTAAAAAAACGGGTGCTGTTGTAGATTTTGCACAATTAGCGGAAGATATATTTTGGTATCAAACAGGCTATAAATCTGCAAATAAAGTCCGTTTGCAGTGGGGGCAAGATTTTTATCGTAGTTTTGATCAGCTAGAAAAGATGACAAATCAGGAGGAAAATAACAATGCAAAATAAGAATCTTTATATCGATATTCACGTGCTACAAAGCGTACCTGCAGCAAACATTAACCGTGACGACGCAGGATCGCCAAAGACAGTTTATTATGGTGGAACATTACGATCACGAGTATCTTCTCAGAGTTGGAAGAACGCGATGCGAGCAGATTTTAATCTAAATCCGTTAAGCGATAACCTGGGAATTAGATCAAAAAAGGTTCTGGCAAGACTAGCTAAGTTACTTGTGGATCAAAAAGCGGATATTTCGTTAGAAGATGCTCAAAAAATGGCCGAAAAGGCATTGGACACCATTGGAGTTAAAAAATCAACTGACACACTTTTGTTCATTAGCCAGTGGCAGTTGAACAACTTGGTCAAACTGATCTTGAGTGAAGAGGGATTAGAGCAATTTGACAAGAAGGAATTGAAGAAAGCCTTCATGGAAAATAATTCATTGGATTTGGCTCTTTTTGGGAGAATGGTTGCAACAAACCCAGAATTAAATGTCGAAGGTGCATCTCAGGTAGCCCATGCCTTTTCGACACACGAAATAGTACCGGAGTTTGATTTTTATACTGGTAGAGACGATCTGCAGGAAGAAAACAACGCCGGAGCTGGTATGATGGGGACAATTGAGTATAATTCTTCGACTCTTTATCGCTATGCTAATGTAAACGTCAGAGAACTGAGTGAAAATCTTCAAGGAGAACAACTTACGGAGAGTATTGAAAAATTCGTGCAGAGCTTCATATTGTCGATGCCAACCGGTAAACAAAATAGTTATGCCAATAAAACTCTTCCTAATTACGTGTTGGTCACTATTCGTGATGATACACCTGTTAATCTTGC
Source organism: Amylolactobacillus amylotrophicus DSM 20534 (assembly GCF_001434555.1). Classification (NCBI taxonomy): domain Bacteria; kingdom Bacillati; phylum Bacillota; class Bacilli; order Lactobacillales; family Lactobacillaceae; genus Amylolactobacillus; species Amylolactobacillus amylotrophicus. The sequence goes on along the minus strand of NZ_AZCV01000003.1, from coordinate 5,084 downwards.
CTCAGCATTTGAAGAACCTGTTAAATCAAAATCTGGTTATCTGACTCAATCAATTAAAAAATTGGAGCAAGAGTTTACTGAGACTGAAGCTTTTGTGGATAAACCAGTTAAAACCCTTGTGTTAACGACAAAGGAATCTTCAATTTCGCAAAGAACTAATAGTTTAAATGAGTTATTGAATCAAGTAGCTCAAACGATTGTAGAGGTAGGTAGCTATGAAGACAGTAACAATTAGGTTGGCTGGTCTTTTACAATCATATGGTAGTGAAGCAAATTTCAATTACAGAACGACACTCGGTTATCCGTCTAAAAGTGCGGTAATTGGAATGATTGCAGCTGCTTTTGGCTATGAGCGCGATAATCCGGCTATTAATAGATTAAATAATCTGGCTTTTGCCGTTAGAATAGATCAGCCAGGACGAGCATTACAGGACTTTCAGATGGTTCATATGCAAAAAGGTAAGCAAATTCAATCAAAAATAACTTATCGAGACTATCTACAAGATGCTGTTTTCGTGGTGGCTATTGGTAGTGAAGATTCTGAATTGATTGAAAAAATCCAATATTCGTTGAGACATCCAAGATTCTCGTTATTTCTTGGCCGACGGGCGAACGTTCCTGGTGGTATGTTGCAAACCAAAGTGTATGAAGATACAACACCAATTAATATACTTGATAGTCTTCAATGGCAGGCTGCCAAGTGGTTTCAAAAAAAGCAAAAAAAGCAAGATAAAGTTCAAGTTGATATCGTCGCTGATGCGAACCTTTTACCGGATCAAAGATACTATCTTCAAAAGGATAAAGTTGTTTCTTTTTCTCAAAAGAGTCGCCAATTTGAGTTTCGGAGAATTGCGGAGAAGTCGATTGAGTTGATAAATCCTCAATTTGAGAAGCTGGGTTGGGATACGGAACACGACATCATGAATTTTTTATAGTAGGAGGTGAAATAGATGTATTTATCAAGGGTACAAGTTGATACGAATAACCGCAGAAAACTAAAAACTTTAACACACCTTGGCGCTTACCACAATTGGGTTGAACAAGCTTTTCCAAATGAGGTGGCAAATGGTGAGCGAGGAAGACATCTATGGCGAATTGATCGTCTTAAAGGTGATGAATATCTCCTTGTATTGAGCGAAGAAAAGCCTGATTTAAATTTGTTGGAATGCTTTGGTAAAAAGGGAACTGCAGAGAGTAAAAATTATGATTCATTCCTTAACAGCATCGTTAATGGACAATCTGCGTATTTTCGTTTAACTGCTAATCCGACAATTTCAATTCCTAAACCGGGACAACCTAGAGGTACAGTATACCCTATTTTAGCTAATGCTAAACAGAGAGCCTGGCTTATCAAAAAATCAGATTCAAATGGTTTTAAACTAAATGATGATCCTTTGGGAGATTACGCATTTGATGTTGTTGAACGTGAATTTTCAAATCTTTATCACGGTCACAATAATAAAGTACGGATCAGTCGTGTAACCTTTGAAGGCCTACTAACAGTCACGGATGCAGAAAAGTTTAAGCTAGCGTTAACAAAGGGTATTGGGCGTGAGAAAGCTTACGGTATGGGATTGTTGACAATTATTCCGGAGGCATAAACATGGTCGAAATCGGTCGTAAGAAGCCAAATGTTAGTGAACTTAGTAGAATTAGTGATCGTGTAAGTTTTTTATATCTCGAACATGTGAAAATTAACCGAAGAGATAATGCAATTCTAGTTACTGATGAACAAGCAACAGTCTTAGTTCCTGCAGCAATCATCAGCGTTCTGCTTTTGGGGCCAGGAGTTGACGTTACTCATAGGGCTATGGAGCTGATTGGAGATTTGGGAGCCAGTGTTGTCTGGGTTGGTGAGCGTGGTGTTCGGCAATACGCGCATGGAAGAGCGCTCTCACATTCAACTGTTTTGCTGCAAGAACAGGCACGGTTAGTCTCTAATAGTAAGATGAGGGTTTCTGTTGCACGAAAGATGTACCAACTCCGCTTTCCAAATGAAGATGTATCTAAACTGACCATGCAGGAACTGCGCGGAAAAGAAGGTGCAAGAGTTCGCAAAATATATGCAAATTCATCCAAGACGACTGGTGTAGCTTGGGATAAAAGACAATATAATCCCGATGATTTTACATCTGGAACTCCGATAAATCAGGCTTTGACTGCAGCAAATGTTGCGCTCTACGGGTTAAGCTACAGCGTCGTGGCGGCCTTGGGATTGTCACCTGGATTGGGATTTGTGCATACTGGCAATGATTTATCATTTATCTATGATTTTGCGGATTTATATAAAGGAGAGTATTCCATTCCAATTGCTTTCAATGTAGTTAAGAATCTTCAACCAGATGATGATATCGGGCGCATCACTAGGTTGGCAATGAGGGATGCGTTTGTTGATGGTAAACTAATGGTGAGGATGGTAAAAGACCTTAAGTACTTGTTTAACACCAAGGAGATAGAGAGGATTGAGTCTGATGTTCTTAACCTTTGGGACGACAAGGAAGGTTTACAGAAGTTTGGTGTGGCTTACGATTTGAGAACGGAGGATTAGTTGATGATTGTTATTACGTTAACGAGCGTTCCTCCGGCCTTGCGTGGTGAGTTATCTAAGTGGTGTCAAGAAATCCAGGTAGGAATTTTTGTTGGCAATCCTAGTGCGAGAATTCGTGATTTATTGTGGGACAAAATAGTAGATAATGTAGGACAGGGACGAGCGACAATGGCATTTAATGCACGCAATGAATTTGGTTATCAATTCCGAACTACCAATCGCTACTATGAAGTTAGAGATTATGATGGGATTCCATTACTTGTCAAGGTTAAAGATGCTACCCCTCTTATCAAAGTGGGCTATAGTGATGCCGCAAAATTTAGGCGTGCAGCAAAGTTTTCAAAGCAAAAACAACGTAGTGAGCCACCAGACGTTTCGTTTGTGGCAATTGATATTGAGACAACTGGTCTAGAACCTGATACTGATAAGATTATTGCTATTGGTATGGTCAAGATTAATCACGGTGTTGCTGACAATCCAAAACAAATTCTAATTAAAATTGACGAGCCACTCTCAGATGAAATAATTAAATTAACTGGATATACAAACAAATGGTTGGAGACTGAAGGAGTTGATATTGTTAGCGCATTAAGTAGATTTGTAGATACTGTTGAAAATTTACCAATTATCGGATTCAATGTAAACTTCGATATCAATTTTATCAACAAAAATTTGATTGAAAATGGTATGTTGAAAGTAGAAAATGAAATTACTGATTTGAGAACAGTGGTGAAGAAAAATGAACTGTTTTTGAATAATTATCGGTTAGAGACAGTTCTGGCAAAATATGGTATTGAAAATATTAACCCACATCATGCGGAATCAGATGCGCTGGCAACGGCAAAGCTTGCGGATCAACTCATAAAAAATAGTTTACTATATTTTTAGAATGTTGATTTATAAGGGATCTTTTAGTGTTTTCCCCGCACAGGCGGGGGTGATCCTATTGCAAAGACCGCTACTGAAGCGCGGCCGGTGTTTTCCCCGCACAGGCGGGGGTGATCCTGTTGTAAAAGCTAACGCCGTTAATAGGTTAGAGTTTTCCCCGCACAGGCGGGGGTGATCCCGGCGCCGGCTACTATGTATACTTTGAACCGTTGTTTTCCCCGCACAGGCGGGGGTGATCCCGGTAGACCAAGTTATTATTTTGGTGAAAAAGGGTTTTCCCCGCACAGGCGGGGGTGATCCCGCGGTAGGCCGTGCTAGGTATGACAACGGCGCGTTTTCCCCGCACAGGCGGGGGTGATCCTCTCATAGTGCCCGTTTTTCTTATATATTGCTTGTTTTCCCCGCACAGGCGGGGGTGATCCTCTCCACCACTCGCTTAAACTTCGTCTCATCACGTTTTCCCCGCACAGGCGGGGGTGATCCCACTAAAAGCAGTCCCGGTACCATAAGATATTGGTTTTCCCCGCACAGGCGGGGGTGATCCTTGTATTATATAAATATAGAAGAGAGCAGGAGAGTTTTCCCCGCACAGGCGGGGGTGATCCCCATTCCTCCAAAACGAAAAATGGTCGGAGTTCGTTTTCCCCGCACAGGCGGGGGTGATCCTACATGGTTTTCACAAACTCATACATTGTTCTCGTTTTCCCCGCACAGGCGGGGGTGATCCTATGTTACGCCATCATCAATATCATCAGGGAACGTTTTCCCCGCACAGGCGGGGGTGATCCTAGTAAGGGCATCGTCAGAGCTCGCAAAGATGGGTTTTCCCCGCACAGGCGGGGGTGATCCTCTTTTTAGCCAATTGCACTTGCGTAATGCGTTGTTTTCCCCGCACAGGCGGGGGTGATCCTCAACATTAACCTTAATCTTTGTCATTTAAAGCGTTTTCCCCGCACAGGCGGGGGTGATCCCACTCAGGAGTACCTAATAAAACAGATTAGTCCGTTTTCCCCGCACAGGCGGGGGTGATCCTTATCCACGGGCGTTGCGTTGTCATCAGGATTAGTTTTCCCCGCACAGGCGGGGGTGATCCCAGGCTTGTTATTTAAGGGGGTTGGTTGGCTATGTTTTCCCCGCACAGGCGGGGGTGATCCTACTGATTTGTCTTGTGGCGTTATCAGCGTTGCGTTTTCCCCGCACAGGCGGGGGTGATCCTTTATCAAAGAGGTACCCACAAAGAGAGGATGAGTTTTCCCCGCACAGGCGGGGGTGATCCTTAAAAAGGCAAACCTCAATCTGGAGGTTAAAAGTTTTCCCCGCACAGGCGGGGGTGATCCTAATTTCTGTCAAACAATTTATATTAGTTGTTGGTTTTCCCCGCACAGGCGGGGGTGATCCTTCATGAGGGTGTAGACCGTTCGACAGTCAATGGTTTTCCCCGCACAGGCGGGGGTGATCCTCATTTCATCTTGGCAGGCTCTGCAGGCTTGATGTTTTCCCCGCACAGGCGGGGGTGATCCTTGTCTTCCCCCCTTGGCGTAATTTTGAAGTTTGTTTTCCCCGCACAGGCGGGGGTGATCCTGCCGCATCGACATCTACCTTGTTTTGCGTAATGTTTTCCCCGCACAGGCGGGGGTGATCCCACTAG
>NZ_AZCV01000021.1:0-570 GCF_001434555.1 Amylolactobacillus amylotrophicus DSM 20534 | reverse complement strand
TACTGAACGAAGACTATACGCACAACTTTAAGCCCGGGTACGCTAATAAATATTGGGTTACAGACTGTACCGAGTTACTCTATGGCATAAATAATCAGTGTAAACTTCGGCTCAGTGCGATAAAGGATCTGTATGACCATTCGATAATTGCGTAGATGGTAGATGATACAGAAACCGCAAAATTGGTAACAGAGACATTTAAGTTAGCGATTGAGAATGAATATGGTGCAGTACCAGAAATACTGCACAGCGATCGTGGTAGCGGCTATGTGTCAGGGCTGTTTAACACTACCTTATCAGCTGAAGGAGTCTTGCATAGTATGTCGCGACCGGGAGAACCAGGTGATAATAGTTCAATTGAGAGCTTCTGGAGCCACATGAAAGAAGAGTACTTTAGGTTCTACACTTCAAATACAAAGCAAGAATTGATAGACAACATAGCGGAATTTATGAGCTGGTATAACAATGAACGCCGACAAAGCACACTAAAAGGCATGACTCCGAAAGAATTTCGAAATCATGCCTCAAAAAATATTGCCTGATTTTAATTATTTATCTGTCCACTTGACA
>NZ_AZCV01000020.1:0-809 GCF_001434555.1 Amylolactobacillus amylotrophicus DSM 20534 | reverse complement strand
GGTTCTGTTGCAAAGTTTTAAATCTACTATCAAATAAGGTAGAATAATAGAAAAAGATAGCAGGAGGAATGACGATGAATCATTTTAAAGGAAAGCAATTTCAGCAGGATGTGATTATTGTAGCCGTGGGCTACTATCTTCGTTATAACCTTAGCTATCGTGAAGTTCAAGAAATCTTATATGATCGTGACATTAACGTTTCTCATACGACGATTTATCGTTGGGTGCAAGAATATGGCAAACTACTCTATCAAATTTGGAAAAAGAAAAATAAAAAATCCTTTTATTCATGGAAAATGGATGAAACGTACATCAAAATTAAAGGAAAATGGCATTATTTGTATCGAGCCATCGATGCAGATGGTTTAACCTTGGATATTTGGTTACGTAAAAAACGGGACACACAAGCAGCCTATGCTTTTCTTAAGCGGTTAGTGAAGCAGTTTGATGAACCGAAGGTTGTAGTCACAGATAAAGCCCCCTCTATTACAAGTGCCTTTAAGAAACTAAAAGAATACGGCTTTTATCAAGGGACAGAACATCGTACCATTAAATACCTGAATAATTTGATTGAACAAGACCATCGTCCAGTAAAGAGACGCAATAAATTCTATCGAAGTTTACGCACTGCCTCTACCACGATTAAAGGCATGGAAGCCATTCGAGGATTATATAAGAAAACCCGAAAAGAAGGCACTCTCTTCGGGTTTTCGGTCTGTACTGAAATCAAGGTATTATTGGGAATCCCAGCTTAAATCATAGATACCGTAAGGGATTTTATTCTTTATTTAAAACTTTGCAACAGAACC
>NZ_AZCV01000002.1:296360-352971 GCF_001434555.1 Amylolactobacillus amylotrophicus DSM 20534 | reverse complement strand
CAAGTGGATTGAGACGCCAACGGAAAGGAAGAAAACCCACCGTGACCAAAAAATCCCATAAAAACAAACAGGACAAGCTCAGTCCTGCCGAAAAAGAGAGACTAATTCAAGAGAATATGCGCTTGCGTGAATAACTTTATCATGCCCAGATGAAACTTGATATCGCAAAAAATTCGAAGCCTTACTGAGAGAAGAAGATCAATCCACAAAGCACAAGTAATTAACTCATTAAGGCCTAAATATCCGTTGAACGAACTATTAAGTGAGCTTAAGTTACCCAGATCTACTTTCTATGATTGTCTGAAGAGAGCCAAGAAACCTGATAAATACACAAATTTGAAAGAGTTCATTTTAAAGGCATTTCAGGAGTCAGATGAAACATATGGATATCGTAGAATTCATCGAGAAGCTTTAAAAGCAGGATTTAAGATCTCGCCGAATACAATTCTAAGACTAATGGGCCAACTCAAATTGTCCGTCACACTGTATTCAAGACACACAAGCGGTTATTCCTCCTACAGAGGTAAGATTGGTACTGTGAATGATAATCTTCTTAAGCAGAAGTTCGACGAGACGACACCTTTCGCTGTAATGCACACAGATATTACGCAAGTCAGATTAGCAGATGGAACGTGGGGATATATCTCTGCGGTATTAGACCAAGCCAGCAGAGAAATACTTACCGCAGTTGTATCAAAGAGTGCCAACAAGGAACAACTTAATAAGACAATCGAAAATCTATCGGAGAAGTTACCAATGAATAGTAATTCTATTCTGCATTCAGATCAGGGGTGGCAATATCAAACTAGAGAGTACCAAGAAGCAATAAAACAACTGGGAATTGTGCCCAGCATGTCAAGAAAAGGTAATTGCCATGACAATGCACCAATAGAAAGTTTCTTTAGCCTGATGAAACGAGAACGGCTCAATCGCCGCAAGCTTTCAAACTTTGAAGCACTAGTAAAAGAAGTGGAAGATTACATTGATTGGTACAACAATCATCGTATTTCACTAAACAAAAACGGCCTGACTCCGGTTGAATACCGAAATCGAGCCGCTGCTTAAAATTATTCAAGATGTCTAACTTTTTTGTTGCACTTCATCTTCTACCTAGTTATTTACTGTTACTAATTGTCTTCACGGAAATTATTCCCGCTGTTTTCTCCATGCCAATCATGACTTCATTCTGATTATAGTTATTTCTAGTTACACCATCGATTTGGATTGCAATCACATCTTTTGTAATCGATATAATCCGCATGTTGATCGAATTAACATCGTTTTGTTCCAAGCATTGCGTGATTATTTGCTGAATATCTGGTCTATTCTCTGCCTCAATTTGCATGTGCACGTGTACCTGTAAAATAAACTTGTTGAGTAGCGTATCGTCATGGAAAACAAATTGGATGAGTACAATGAAGAGGGTCAGGGACACACCGACGAAGTACATTCCTGCACCGATTGCGGTACCAATTGCCGCGGTGGCCCAGATTCCGGCAGCTGTGGTTAAACCGCTAATCTGCTCTTTTCTAACAAGAATTGCCCCGGCACCAAGGAATGAGATCCCACTGACTATTTGTGCTGCAACCCGTGATGGATCAAGGTCAACCCCCTGAGTTCGCAATATATCATAGAAACCGTACTTAGAAATAATCATGAAAAGGGCGGCTGCCGTTGCAACGACAATATGAGTTCTAATACCGGCGCTCTTACGTTGAATTGCCCGTTCGTAACCGATGGCCATCCCACACAAAGCGGCTACCACTACGCGGAGCAGCCATTCCATATCTTGTATAAACATTAAATTATCACCCACTTATTTCCTGCAAACTACTCTTATAAGCTTACCACTATCTTAGGATGCCGGTGGATAAAAAAGCCCGTTAGGGCTGAGCTGAGAGGCTGTTTTCGCCAATTTTTGACACGTATTGTTCGTATTCCACGGCATATGGGTGATTTGTTTCCTTATGCCACGGTTTGATATGGCCGCAGAAATGAATCAATTTGGGATTCTTTCTAGCATCTATGTAATCCTTTTTTCTGATTGGACAGAGTGGTGTAATGCGATTAACAATCACGTTTGTTTGGGCGTTCCAGCGTTGTGGTAGTTCTTTCCAATTATCATGAAGTACGGCATTTAGGGCGTCCTGGTCATGAAATTTGAGTTTTTCCGGATTGTTTTTGATGAAGTCGAGCACTTGGTCAGTAATGCTCTCCTCACGCCATTTATCTAAGTCCATTACTAAGATACCAGAGTTAAAGTATTTCTGACTCTCAAAATCAATTCCCATCGCTTCGAGACGTAGGTGGAATCCTGCATCTTCGACGGCTGCTAGCGGTTTTCCTTCCAAATCAATGTTCCACAGCTCGCTAATGTCTGTCTTGCATAGGACATCACAATCCAGGTAGATTGCACGGTGCGCTTCTGGAATCAGCTCAGGAATGAGAATTCTGTAGTATGCCAGCTTAAGGATTCTAGCGCTCTCGACGCAGTTGACCAGCTTACTCTCATCGACATCGATGAAATTTAGCTCTGCGTTAAATGGGGCGATAGTCTGTTCTAATTCCTGCCTGTCAGAGGTCGATAGGTGGTCCATTAAAACATGTAAGATGATATGTGCATCTGAGCCGTTGTGTTCCAATAAAGAACGATATAAAACCGAGAGTGTCTTGATAAAAGGTGGATTAACTGCTGATACGACGTGAATCGCATCTCGATGGGCAGTTGCAACCTTTTCTAGCACACGTGCCAAGTATTCATGATAAAGATCCGCATAAGGGTGATGGAGCGAGGCGTGCCAAGGCTTCTCGTGTGTGGTGAAGTGGATGATTGCTGGATGCTTAACTTTATCCGGATGATTGCTGTGGGCAGTCTGCTGATTCCAGCGGGGATTGAGTAGCTTAACTTTGCCGGTTACCACGGCATTTAATCCATCCTGGTCGTGAAACTTAACTAAATGTGGTTTCTTATCGAGAAAATTGATTATTTGTTCGTTAATCTGCTCTTCTTCCCACCGGTTAAGGTCAATTAATAAGATACCTGAGTTGATATACTTATTTTGCTCTGCTAACTCTAACGGCACGTCGAGGCGTGCTAGGTGGTTCTCCTCCACGGGATCTGGAATGCCACCAACGACAGCACCTTCTAAATCACATTCGAAGAGGGGGGTGAGGTCAACTTGAGCAAGTATGTCTACGTCCAGGTAAAGTACACGGTCGAGGCCCTTTTCTCGTAGCGTCTTGGTCGCAATGATTCGATAATAGGACGTTTCGTTGATATGGTTTCTCACTGGAAAATCTTTGCACAGGTCAAAGTCTAAAGTAATGTATTCAACAGAATGAAGTTCCTGCGTGATGACGGAGATTGTAGATTTTGTCTTTGAACTAAGATTTTTATCAATAATGTAAAAGTTGATGTGTGTCTCAGGACTATTGTGCTCAACAATAGAATTAATCGCAACACAGAGTTGTGTGGCATAATTTTCGTCCGCCGCGTGCATTATATTTATTGTTTTGATAATAATCACCTCTCCTTTGAATTTTTATGGTTTATATATCCAATATAACTAAGATAAAAAAATAATTCAAAATAAAAGCTTATCGATATCATAATATTATTCTGTGACATTGTTATTTTTAGACAAAAAAAGAGCAGCAAACTCCGTTTTCCAAATGCACATTGTGCACCAACGGTGTTTCTGCTCATGGGTTTGGCACCAGGGGGTATTATACGTAACTTTGGAAATTAAAGCAAATTAGCTGACAGTTCCGTCAAGCATCAATTGACATAGTTGATGCGAGAGCACACTGGATGCAGGTGAAACCGGGTTATCATAGGCTCGATCAGATAGTGAATGGATAAATTCATTAATCAGTGGTTCGAAGCCACGTCTGGTGAGCATTGGCGTCCATCCGGCTAGCGAGCTGGACAGCTGACCACTCGCGGAATCTTTGGTGAGCGTCTCTAGATCAGTAACGGTGGCAATTCCCTTGCTCGACTCGATTGTGGCTGTCTCATGGTCAACACCCGATTGCATATTCATTTTTGCTAGGACAGTGAGACCGTCCAGCTTAAGTGTCATACTGCAATTTGTTAAAATACCGGCAGCGTCAGCGTTGATCTGATAGCTGAAGTTGGCTTCGGTCGGCTTGAAGGTGGTGATATTGGCGAGAAAAAGCGCAGTATCAACGACGTGGATGAAGAGGTCGTATATTGCCTCTTGAACAGGCTGGTGAGCTGAGACACGTGTTTTTTCAACTGTAATGAGCTGTTTGCCGGTTATTTGTCTAATTTGCTGATTGTAGGGAGCAAAGCGACGATTAAAGCCAGCTGTCAGCTGGACATCATGTTGTTCCGCCAATTTGTAGAGCTCGTCTACCTCTAATAAATCCTCACTAACCGGTTTATCTACGTAGACGTTGATTCCAGCGGTGAGGAATTTTTTGATGATCGTGTAATGCGTGGCAGTAGGAGTATGAATAAAAACGGCATCAAGCCCAACTTCCAGTAGCTCGTCCATATTCGTTGTTACGTGCGGAAATCGATATTTTGCCTGTAATGATTTTAATTTCGTTTCATTTCTACTGCTTAGATAGAACTCTGCCTGATCCTGAATTCCGGAAAAGACTGGTAGGTAGGCCTTTTGCGCGATATTACCTAGTCCTAGTACGCCGATTTTTAACATTATTGAACCTCCATATAGATTTAGTTTACCAAAATTCTGCTAGAACGTTGGTTATTTATCGGGGTTGTTTAGCATCTGGCGGATTTGCTTATCGAAGTCTGATTCGATTTTTTGATGCTTATTGAACTCTTGGTATTCTTGTGATGCCTTATCTTTGGCCATGGTCATTGACACATGTCCCTTATCGGTTAATACATCATACTCCCTGAATTCTAGGAACCTATCAATACTGGTTAATACTGGTTACAAAATCTTGCATCGTAAAATTATGGCGACGTTCTAGCAAGTCCTCAACATAATCAAAGTAACCAGAAACGTTACGTTCAAGACTTTTAATTTGTGGTTCTGTTAGGTAGTTCTTGGCCACCATTGCATCACTCTTTAAAATACGGCCGTCAGGTGCGTTTTTCCAGGTAGTTAATCCCATGTGGGGCTGGTCTTTATTGGCTTTGTTGTAGATAATCTCAGAACCTGTGTGACCACTAATAGCGTAGTGAAACTTATTCTGAACAGTGGCATAAAAGTTACGAGTAATAGGTGAATTTTTATCGTAGTCAGAACTGATTTCTTGGAAAATATCGGTAATCTTTTGCCAAATTCTTCTCTCACTAGCAAGGATTGAACGTACGCGTTCTAGTAATTCATCAAAGTAATCTTGGTTAAGCAGATTAGAGCCCTGTTTGAGGCGCTCATCGTCAAGAACAAACCCTTTTATCATATATTCATTTAGAGTTTTAGTAGCCCATTTTCTGAACTCAGTAGCCTGAATTGAGTTAACCCGATAACCAACAGAAATGATTGCATCGAGGTTGTAGTAATTCACCTCTCTAGAAATCTCTCTATCTCCCTCGTTTTGAACTGTTTCAATTTTCGCAACAGTTCGATTTTCTTCTAATTAACCTGTTTCGAAGATGTTTTTTAAGTGTCTGGAAATTGATGATTTATTAACAGAAAACAATTCCGCCATCGATTTTTGTGTAGCCCAAATAGTATCTTGGCCAATTACAACATCGATTGCCACGTTGTGATTATTTGACTGGTAAAGTATGAACTGATTTTCGTTTGCCATTTCTGCTTACCCCGCTATATATTTTCAATCGATATTTTCTGGATCTAAAGATCTTGAGTTTCAAATGATTAAGTATTTAGATATTTTGTAATGTTATCGCTGTTTGAGTAACTTTCTTATCTTAACTAAGATGTTAACATGACCAGCTTTGATGTACAGTTAATATATTTTAAATTGTGTCCAGAAGGAGATTTGTTTACTAAATCAGCTCTAACATGAGTGTTTTCGGAGTACAAAAAAAATCACCCACAAAAGTGAGTGATTCCAACGCCTCGCAAACCTAATTTATATTATCCCGCGGTTTTCTCCGTGGTTTTCTTTTCTTGAAAAACAATGCTTTTCAGTGAAAGTCTTAAAATTTAAGAATGTTGATTTATCAACGGTTTGAAGCTATTTGAAACTGCGTAAGAACGCAAAAATGGGTGGCCAGGGGATCGAACCCTGGACCCACGGATTAAGAGTCCGTTGCTCTGCCAGCTGAGCTAGCCACCCAAAACTTAACTTAATTATATTAGCATGACTATATGACCTTTTCAAGACTATTTTTGCAAAAATATCCAAAGAATTTAAATTTCAGTTATAATGGAGATAGTTTTTGTAGAAACTTGCCCGCACAAGTATAATGGGGTCAAGCAATTAAGGAGGCTTTATATATATGGCCAAAAAGATTTTAGTAGTGGATGACGAAAAGCCAATCTCAGATATTATCAAGTTCAATCTTACCAAAGAAGGATTCGAAGTTGAGACAGCGTACGACGGTGAGGAAGCAGTAGAGAAGGTAGAATCATATAATCCTGATTTATTAATTCTTGACTTAATGTTACCGAAAAAGGATGGACTAGAGGTTGCGCGTGAGGTTCGTAAGACTCACGACTTACCAATCATTATGGTTACGGCCAAAGACACCGAAATCGACAAGGTACTCGGGCTAGAGATGGGCGCAGATGACTATGTGACGAAACCATTCTCGAATAGGGAGTTGGTTGCCAGAGTCAAAGCCAACCTGAGAAGAAGAGAAATAACTGAAAATACAACTGACAAAAGCAAGGAAAATATTGAGGTCGGTGACTTAGTGATTATGCCCGATGCCTACGTAGTCTCCAAGAAGGGTTCAAAAATAGAGCTCACGCACCGAGAATTTGAGCTCTTGCATTATTTAGCTCGACATCTAGGCCAGGTTATGACGCGAGAACATTTATTGCAAACTGTTTGGAGCTACGACTACTTTGGCGATGTCAGGACGGTTGATGTAACTGTTAGACGTTTAAGGGAGAAGATAGAAGATAATCCTAGTCAGCCTGAACTGTTGGTTACAAGACGTGGTGTCGGCTATTATATGAAAAATCCAGAGGAAGATTAGGCTGCCAGAAGTAGGCGGCTTTTATTTTATGTGAACTGAACAATGAATAATAAACTAAAGCTTTTTCAATCTATTAACTTCAAAGTAGCGATGGTCTTCATCCTCCTTTTATTAGCAACTATTGAAATAATTGGGGCCTATTTCACACGTCAACTTGAACAGAATAGTATTGATTCGTTCGAAACATCAGTCCAAGTTCCATCGATTATTACGTCACAGATTTCTGCACAAATTGAGCAAAAGGATAAGAAATCAGCTAATCAGTCAATTTCTTCAATACTGAATGACTATGATAATTCACAAATATCAGATATTGAAGTTGTAGACAATGACGGCGTAATTAGGGCCGTTAGTAATATCAACTATACGGACAGAGTGGGCCAAAAAACGGCTAGTGCAGACATCAAATCCTCTAGCTATACTGGCAGAGAAACGACAAAGTTTGTCCGTGATAATGGTGTTACATACTTGGTGAAAATAAGTCCACTTGCAGCCAGAAATGGTAACAGCACAAATGGTGTCATCTACATCAGAGCAAGTATGGAGCAGGTGTTCAAGGATGTTAAAAGCACAACGATTACCTTCCTAACAGCTTCGCTAGTCGCTGCAATCCTGGGATCAATCCTATCTCTAGTTATTTCCCGGGCAATAACTCGGCCAATTGATGAAATGAAGAAACAAGCTATTCGGATGGCCAGTGGCGATTATTCCGGTCAGGTTCGGGTCTATTCGCACGATGAACTTGGTCAACTTGCCATGGCGGTTAATAATCTATCGGTCAGGGTCGAGGAGGCTCAAGAAGTCTCTGAGTCTGAGAGAAGACGTTTGGATAACGTGCTAACGCACATGACAGATGGTGTTATTGCAACTGATAGACATGGGAACGTGACCATAATTAACGACATGGCTTTGAGCTTCCTCAATAAGGAGGAGGGTGAGGTGATTGGCGAGTCAATTACCGATCTACTTGGGTTATCTGCGCAGATGACCACGCAAGATTTGATGTCTAATCAGCAGGAATTGATAATCGGAATCAATGAGGGAACCGCACGCGAGCTCATTCTCCACGCCAATTTCTCTCTAATCCAACGTGTGACCGGATTTGTCTCGGGTCTCATTTGTGTGTTATATGATGTGACTGAACAACAAAAGAATGAACGTGAGCAACGCCAATTCGTTTCGAATGTCTCACACGAGTTACGGACGCCACTCACTAGTCTGAGAAGTTATGTCGAGGCCTTAAATGATGGTGCGTGGAAAGACCCTGAAATTGCACCAAAGTTTCTGCAGGTAACCCAGGGCGAAACAGAGCGGATGATTCGGATGATTAACGACCTTTTAAGCCTTTCAAGGCTTGATCAGGGAACTGCACGAATGGAGCTTGAGTGGGTCAATCTAAACGAGTTCTTTGGTTATATCCTCGACCGGTTCGATATGATGATTAAGAACACAAATGAAGATGATGCTAACCAAAAGAAGTACAGTATTAAGAGAGAGTTTGCTTCTAGGGAACTGTGGGTTGAAATAGACCCTGATAAAATGACTCAAGTACTTGATAACATCATGAATAACGCAATTAAGTACTCACCAGATGGCGGAGTAATCACAACAAGGTTACTTCAGACCCACAATCACGTGATTATGAGTATCTCCGATCAAGGATTGGGGATACCAAGAAAGGATCTCAACAAGATTTTTGATCGCTTTTATCGGGTTGATCAAGCTCGTTCGCGGCAACAAGGCGGTACTGGTTTGGGATTGGCAATTTCAAAAGAAGTTGTTGAAGCGCACCATGGTCGTATTTGGGCGGATAGCGCTGAGGATCGTGGTTCTACTTTTTATATCTCATTACCGTTTGAACCAATAAGTGATGGGGGTGAATGGGATGAAGTTTAGTAACGTTATAATTAGGGTTGGTCTCATTGTTACTGTTCTATTGAGTATCGTACTCTCATTTATTATTTGGTCGAATAACCAGAGCTTCGATAACCGGTCCGACAGGACGAAGAACGTGGTTGTTTCAAAGGATGCTAGCACAGCAATTAATAATGCTTATTTACCCACCGAGGTTTTATATCGTGATAATAATGATAGAATGATGCAAATCTATGATAAAACACGGAATATTCCACTCGAACTCTCGAAAAAATTTGGTAAGATAAGTCTCTCGAATGTCTCAAGTTATTCCCGGAATCCTAATCGTTACACGGCAATGCTGGCTAATAGCAAGTATCTTCAGTTGGTCTATCCCGATAAAGTGACTTTAGGGACTTTTGCCAAAGTTTCTAAGATAGCCGGTAAAATTACAAAAGAGAAGCGCCTGATAAATAGAATATTTGTTCCGATTAGCGGTAAGGGAAAGCTTTATTTTGGTGATGATGAGACTAGTAAACTGTATATAACTGACATATCTAGTAATCCTATCAAGGGACTGCAGCAGATTATTAATACCGCAAATCAAAAAATTAAGGTAGAATTACGCCGAGTTGGTACAGAATATACACCGTTTTATACGGAGGATACTCAGGTTGGCGTGTACAGTTACCTCATTACTAAACAGTCTGAGAATTTCTTTGTTTCGAAATTATTGGGCGTTACGAACGTTGATAGTAAAGAGAGCTCGGGGATTGCAACATATAGTACTGGACCGTATCAAAAAGTTATTGTAAATCGTGATAAAAATATTTTTTCTTACAGTAATTTTGATGACAATACCGTTCCAAGGAATACGGCTCAGTTGTTCGAGCAAAGTTCATCTTACCTACTCAAATCGGGCTTAACCGTCAAGGATATGCGCTATTTCGAGAATAAGGATAATACCCTCTCATATAGATACTATTTTGAAGGGCTACCAGTGTTCTTAGAGTCGGATAACTCGGCTGCAATTAGCATTGGTTACTCGAGCAGCGTTACTATCATGATCTTCAAAAATATCATATTTCAGATACCGATTCCTGTCGATGGTAGGACCAGCACTATTCCAGCAACTGAGACTCTGGTGAAGGAGATTAATGAAAAAGGTGTCCATGATAATGAGATTCAACGGATTGAGCTCGGACTAAAGTTAGTTCATGATAAAGAAAATACTGACTTGGTAGATTTAGTACCAACAATGTATTTCAAGATATTTGGTGAATGGAAAGATGCTCAATCTTGGTTACAAAGCGACATTGCTTTTGCCAGAAGAACAGCGGATGAGGTGAAATAAGATGGATTTCAAAAAAATTGAACTTATTTTTCTTGGTGTATTCGTTGCTATTAATATCTTCCTTTTCTACACAATATGGCAGATCCCGTATTTATCACAGAATAAGGCAACAAATACTGAGAGTAGCATCAGAACAGAGATGGCTGCGGATAATATTACAACTATCAGCCTCGAAGATGACGGTGAGGAAGGATACTATCTTGCTGGAAAGGTTGATAATGACTTTGCGGATGGTATCGGCAAGCTCCAAGATCAACGGATTAGTTATGATCAAACGACGCGGGTGTTGAGTAGCCGACTAAATATGGTAATTAAAGGTGCAACACGTTCTAAATTGATCAGTGCACTTACCAAGTATAAGGATAGTGATAATCACATCCTATTTGGTGACGAATACGCGTATTCGAAACAGCTCTCCTCCGATCATGACATTGTATTTGTGCAATTAACGGACTATGGTAAGATTATTGATCCTGTTGGCCAACTGCATTTTCCAGTCAAGGATGGTGAGATCAATAGTTATACACAGAGCTATCAGGAAGAAATTACCATTGTCCGTGAGAAGCAGGAGACAATCAGTCAGGAACAGGCTGTCACGAATCTGTACACTTATAGCGAGTTACCCAATGATTCAAAGGTATTGGCAGTTGAACTCGGATACACCAAGTTAACGCAGGTTAAAGGAAGTGTTATCTTGTTTCCTAGTTGGGTGATTACTATTGAGAATAAAAATACTAAAAATATTCAAATTAAGAAAGTTAATGCGTTCAACGGAACCGTGATTAACGACAGTCTCGCTGATCCAACGGAAACAAAATAGAAAGTTAAATGTTTAATTATTATGCAAGCAGCAGTATTAGCAAGTAGTTCGTCTGGGAACGTCACCTACATTGAAACGAAGCAACACAAGGTTTTGGTGGATGCTGGACTTTCAGGGAAAAAAATTACGGAACTTTTAGCGTCGATTGGTAGGGACATTAATGATATCGACTCAATCTTCATTACACATGAACATTCGGACCATATTAAGGGATTAGGCGTTCTTATGCGGCGGCTAAACGTCAATGTCTATGCTAACTCAGGCACTTGGGACGAAATGCTGGCGCACAATAAAATTGGCAAGGTACCAGAAGATCAAATCAAGATATTTGAACCGGACACGTTAATGAGTCTTGATGACCTTGATATCAATAGTTTTACCGTTTCACATGACGCTAGAGAACCCCAGTTTTACCAGTTCATGAACGACCATAAACGGATGGCGATACTCACAGATACCGGGTATGCTTCTGAGCGCCTAGAGTCCCAAATTAAAGGTGCGGATGCCTATTTATTGGAGTTCAATCACGACTTAGACATGTTAAGAAATGGTCCATATGGTTGGCCTTTAAAGCAAAGAATTATCAGTGACACAGGACACCTATCTAATGACTCGGGGTCGGATGCCTTAATCAATTTGGTTGACCGGCACACGAAGAAGGTGTTTCTGGGGCATTTGAGTCCACATAACAACACTAAGAAGCTGGCATTGACTGCTGCGGAGCTTACATGTGCTAAATTTGAGCCAGAGGTAAACAGTGAATTCTCACTCTTTACAACCGACCCAGCAGTTGCTCAGCCGCTTTTTGTTGTTTAAAAGCTCAACAAAATACCGAATTTACGTCATGAATTTTTCATATTTTTCGATTACTATTGTCTTTGTAGTAAAGGAGCGATTCTTATGGAAAACAAGCAGAACGAACCAACAAAAGAAAAATCTTCAAATACTAAAGGGATAATTGTTAAAACCGCGGTGATTGGTGCCGTGGCCGGTATCTTAGGTGGTGGAGTTACTTACTATGGCCTGGATCAGCTGAACGATGCGCCTCAGACACAAACTGTGCAGAATAATTCTAGCGGTACGGCGACGACGACCAGCAATACATCTGATGGAGCAACGAATTCCGCGACATCTGCGTACAATAAAGTATCGGGTGCAGTAGTATCCGTCATTAATTTGCAGAAACAGGAAAGTTCAGCTGGTGATGGTTCCCTCGACTATTTCTTTGGTAATTCTCAATCTGATGACAGCAGCAATAATAGTTCTAGTGATTCGCTTGAAGAGTACAGCGAAGGCTCTGGCGTTATTTACATGAAGTCAAATGGCAAAGGCTATATCGTAACTAACAACCACGTTGTTGCAGGCTCGGATAAGATTCAGGTTATTCTAAGTAATGGGAAAAAACTTGATGCTAAGCTGGTTGGTACAGACAGTGTGACTGATCTAGCTGTGCTAACGATTGATGACGATGATGTGTCTCAAGTCGCAAGTTTTGCTGAGTCAAAGAATATTAAGCCTGGTCAAACAGTCATTGCCATTGGCTCACCATTGGGTAGTGAGTACGCAACCAGCGTCACACAAGGGATTATCTCGGCAAGCAATAGGACGCTGACAATCACGGATGACTATGGCAATGCGGTTAGTCAGACAACAGTTATTCAGACGGATGCGGCTATTAATCCTGGTAATTCTGGGGGCCCTTTGGTGAATACTTCTGGCCAGATTATTGGGATTAACTCAATGAAGATGTCTACCACTACTGATGGTGGTTCGGTTGAGGGCATGGGCTTCGCTATCCCGAGTGATGAGGTTGTGACAATTAGCAACAAACTGGTGAAGGACGGCAAAATTACTCGACCACAACTAGGTATTCGTGTTGCTAGTGTCAGTGAATTAACCGATGCTGTGAAGGAACAGTTGGATCTGGCGGATAACATTACGACCGGTGTATATGTGGCCTCCGTGACCGCTAACGGTTCAGGTAGCGCAGCAGGAATGAAAAAGGGTGACGTAATCACTGAAGCAGATGGGAAGAAGGTTGAAGATGTAGTTTCATTACATACGATTCTGTATTCACACAAGATAGGTGACACAATTTCTGTGAAAGTTGCTCGTGGTGGGCAAACCAAAACGCTCTCTGTTAAGTTGAAATAAGCTATCAAATTAAGCTCTCGTATATACGAGAGCTTTTTTGATGCAAAAGTGATAAGTGAAACAATTTTTGTTCGGATTTTTCTGTTGTCAAGTTACAACTAAGTTACGAGGAATAACACAGTCCTGTGGATAAGTCTGTGAATTGTGTAGAACTCGTAAATTTAAACTGTGAAATTCTGTGGATAACTTGTGGATTGTGTGTAAACCTAGTAATTTTGACAAGTTAGAACAGGCGTTCATCCACTAAAATAGGCATTTAGCGGGAAATGTTTGTGATAAGTTGTCAAAGATTAAATATGTGAATAAAAAAATTTGTTAGAAAAGTTTTTTGAGACTGTATCCACAAGGGATAGAGTTAATTTGGTTTAGACCACAAAATGTGCTCTGAAACATATGTTCATTGTGTATAATTAATGTTGATAACTTGTTCATGGATGGGGGATAACTTTTGGGGATAAAAATTATTGGTGTTGGTAAAATCAAAGAGAAGTACTTTACGGCAGCGGTTGGCGAATATACAAAACGAATGCAACGCTTTGGTGGATTAAATATCGTTGAAGTAAAGGATGAACCGGCCCCCGATAATATGTCAGAGACCGAAATAACACACGTGAAGGATAAAGAGGCAGATAAAATATTGTCCAAGATCAAAGAGGATGACTTTGTAGTTACGCTCGAGATATTGGGTGAAGAGTACTCGTCTGAAAAACTGGCCGCGAAAATTAAGGAGCTCCAGACTTACGGCAAGAGCTCGATTGTCTTTGTCATTGGTGGATCAAACGGGTTGGGGGATGCAGTTCTAAATCGGTCTAACCTCGCCGTTAGTTTTGGTCGGTTCACTCTACCACACCAGCTGATGCGAGTTGTCTTAAGTGAACAGATCTATCGAGCGTTCATGATTAACAGTGGTAGTACCTATCATAAGTAAGAAGAGGGCAATGATGGTTAAAATTTATACAAAAGTCGGAGATAAGGGATACACTAAACAAGTGACGGGTAAAATGGTACCGAAATATGATTTACAGATTGAAGCCTTGGGTGCAATAGATGAGCTAGACTCCTGGCTTGGTTATTGCGTGACCAAATTATCCGTAGAAAGTGTCCAGCTCAAACCGGAGCTAATCGAGATTCAAAGGAACCTCTATCTTCTGCAAGCAGACCTGGTCGTTAAATCACGACACGAGCTAACACAAGATTTGACCAGCCAAATGGAGCGAAGAATTGATGAGTTAGTTGAGCTTGTCGAACCCATCAAGGCATTTATTTTGCCGGGCGGAAGAGATGCAGGTGCGAGCTTGCAGTACGCTAGAACGCTTGCGAGACGTGCTGAACGCCGGATTGCGGAGCTAAATGAGCATCAAGAAGCAGTGGCGGATGAAATAATGCAATACCTGAATCGTCTTTCGGACTATCTGTTTGAATTAGCCAGATATGCCAATCAGTTAGATGGTTATGCGGAAATTGAGAGCAAAAAAATAAGCGAGTAGCCTCGCTTATAGTAGATGAATTAAAATGATGTAGCCCAATCCGGTTAAGAGAATTAGACCAATAAATTGGAGCAAGCCGAATCTCAGTAAGAAGTATGAGCGACTTTGTCTGCCGTGATTAGCATATTGCTTGAAGACTAATAAGTTCGCCATCGAGCCAATCACTGATCCGAGCCCCCCAATATTGGACCCGAGGAAGAGCGCTTCTGCAAAGGGCGAGAACTTACCGATGAGAATTGTTGATGGCACATTACTCATGAACTGGCTACTGATGATGCTGGTTAGGTAGACAGAGACCTCCGAGTACATTAGGTGTGAGATGACGGCGACGACGAACGGAATACGACTGACAATTCCGGCAATCATGAAGAAACCGGTAAAAGTGAGAATAATTGGGTAGTCGACGTGAAGCATTATTCTGGGATTGAAGAGGACTGCAAGTAGGATTGCCGCTAGCGCGCCCACGTAGGATGGAATAACGCGGAAAACACCAGCAAAGATTAGCAGGGCGACGCCAACGCTGATCAATGTTGGGCGCAAATTAATCTGAATGTCGCGCACTGGAACAGTAGGGACCGGCTTGTTTTTGATAAAAAGACTGAAGATAAAGAGCAAGATGATGCTGGCTGCCAACAGCGGGATAGACCACCGGAAGAACTCTAGGCCGTTTACTAGGTAGTGATCCATGATGAAGATGTTGTGGGGATTGCCAAACGGCGTAAATGCGCTACCGAAATTAGCTGCCATACCAATTAGAGTTACGGGGACGGCTTCTGGTAATTTGTATTTATTGGCAATCTTTAGATACAACTGTACCAATGTTAAGACGGTGATGTCATTGGTCAGGAACATCCCGGAGAAAAGGGCTAAGATAACGAACTTCCAGGATAGTTGCCGTGTATTTGCTGCCGTGCTTGTTAACTTGTAAGTGAAAAAGTCAAGTACATGAAGGTACTCGAAAATTTGGATTAAGGTCATCATTGCGGTGATGGACCACAATGTTGAGAAATGAATATCAGTAAGTTGTTGTCTACCCAGAAATAGACTGATAATTACTAACAGGGCTGTGATCTGAAGCACGCGATCTTTCGCGATATTTTTTATTACTGTCATTAATTGTACCTCAAAAAAAAAACAACATTACTATTTTGCTCTTTATTAGAAGTACTGACAATACTTTTTGTTAAAATATGCGGGGATATTCAGCCAATTCGGGTGTTTTGGTACGCGCATCGGGCATAATTGTTTCCCGTGAAACAAAAAGCGACTACTAGTAGCAGTCGCTTTTATTATCTTGCTGTGTATTTAGTTGGTTGTCTTAGTAGTCGCCATTCATGATGGAGTTCTTGACGACCACATAGTTTACTTTGCGGATTGATTCTAGATCATTGCCGCCAGCGTAGGAGATAGAAGATTGCAGATCCTCGCGCATCTCCACGAGCTTATTCTTGATTGAGCCCATGTAGGGTACAAGCATCTGCTTGCCCTCTACATTACGGTAGGCTCCCTTTTGCATGTCAGATGCGGAGCCCCAATATTGTTTATATTGTTTCCCGTCAATTCTGATAATATTTCCTGGATTTTCGTCGTGGCCGGCTAATAAGGAGCCAATCATCACCATTGATGCACCGAAGCGTACGGACTTGGCAATATCGCCGTGATGTCTGATGCCGCCATCTGCAATCAGTGGTTTGCGGGCCACCTTCGAGCAGAGGCTCAGGGCAGAGAGCTGCCAGCCACCGGTACCAAAACCCGTTTTTAATTTTGTGATGCATGCTTTACCGGGGCCAACACCAATCTTTGTTGCATCGGCGCCTGCATTTTCGAGTTCACGTACAGCCTCGGGGGTTGCCAGGTTACCAGCTATTACGAATGAGCCTGGTAGATTTTGCTTGATATAGTGAATCATCTTAATCACATAGTCAGAGTGACCGTGGGCGACGTCAATTGTGATGTAATCAGGTGTTAGATGCGCCGCAACGAGTTCATCGATAAACTTGTATTCATCTTCCTTAATGCCAACGGAGATTGAGGTAAAGAGGTCAAGTTCTTGCATATGACGCACGAAATCCAACCTTTTCTCTGGTTGAAAACGGTGCATGATGTAGAAATAGTCGTTTGCAGCCAGCCATTCTGCCAAATCCTCATCGATAATGCTAGCCATATTTGCCGGCACCACAGGTATCTTGAAAGTTCGGGGACCAAATTTGATACTGGTGTCTGCCTGCGCACGAATTTTGATAATACACTTATTGGGAATTAGTTGGATATCGTCATAATCGAATATTTGCATAATTTACCTCAATTTTGTTCTTTTTTTCGAAGACCACTGCTCAATATACAATCAAAAAAATGAAATGTCAACCAAAATACGTATAATAATCTCTGCTAGTCAAATTATAGTTCGGAAAAGCATTGACCCACTTACCGTAAACTGCTAAAATTAGGTTTAATTTGAGTAATTTAATGAGGTGGAAAAATGACAGCGACAGTTTTAGTTGGTAGCCAGTGGGGAGACGAAGGTAAAGGAAAGATGACGGATTTCTTGGCGCAGGACGCTGAGGTGATTGTTCGTTATCAGGGCGGTAATAATGCGGGGCACACTATCGCATTTGCTGGTAAGGAGTACAAGCTTCACTTAATCCCTTCCGGTATTTTTTTCAAAGATAAACTGAGCGTCATCGGCAATGGGGTCGTATTAAATCCCAAAGCGACTGTCGAAGAACTGAAATATTTGGCAGATAACGGTGTTGAGCGGGGTCAATTACTTATTTCTAGTCGGGCCCACGTCATCCTGCCGTACCACATTCTTTTGGATAAGTTACAAGAAGAGTCTAAAGGTGATGCCAAAGTTGGTACTACTAACAAGGGCATTGGGCCAGCGTACATGGATAAAGCGTCTAGAATCGGTATTAGGATGGCCGACTTGCTAGAGAAAGAGACGTTTGCCGAGAAGTTAAAGATTAATTTGGCTGAGAAAAATAAATTATTTACCAAGTTATATGATTCTGAGCCTCTGAATTTTGACGATATTTTCGAAGAATACTATGAATATGGCCAGCAACTAAAAGAATTTGTGACAGATACTTCAGTGGTTGTGAACGAGGCGCTTGACGCCGGCAAAAACGTGTTGTTCGAGGGTGCACAGGGTGTCATGCTCGACATCGATCACGGAACGTATCCGTTTGTGACATCGTCAAATCCAATCGCCGGTGGCGTCACTACGGGCGTTGGTATAGGGCCAAGTCGGATCACAGAAGTGCTAGGAATCTGCAAGGCCTATTCAACAAGGGTTGGTGCGGGTCCATTCCCAACAGAGCTGCACAATGAGATTGGCGATTATATTCGGGAAACCGGGCATGAATATGGTACGGTGACAAAGCGCCCGCGTCGGATTGGGTGGTTCGATGCCGTTGCAATGCGGCATGCCGTTCGGGTTTCAGGATTGACGGCACTCAGCCTTAATTTATTGGATGTTTTAACGAATATTTCTACAATCAAGATTGCGACGGGTTATCAATTAAACGGAACTGAGATTGATTACTATCCAGCAAGTCTGCAGGAATTGGCTGAATGTACTCCAATTTACGTTGAATTACCTGGTTGGACCGAGGATATCACCGGTGTGACAGAGTTCTCTGATCTGCCAGAAAACGCTAAATCATTTTTGAATAAAATCTCTGAATTGGTCGGAATTCCAGTTGCCACTATCTCAGTTGGACCTGACAGAGAGCAGACAATAATTCGGGACGCAATCTGGAAATAATGGGGAAGACAAATGTTAGAACGCTACACTAGGCCAGAAATGGGTAAAATATGGACGTTAGAAAACCGGTATCAGGCGTGGTTGGAGGTCGAAATTGCGGCCACAAACGCCTGGTCCAGGGAGGGCGAGGTACCCGCTGCAGATGCTTTGAAAATAGCACAAAATGCTAGTTTCACCGTGGAACGGGTGGCGGAGCTCGAAGAGCAGACTAGACACGATGTTGTTGCCTTTACCAGAACGGTCTCTGAGTCACTTGGTGCCGAGAAGAAGTGGGTGCATTACGGGCTCACGAGTACTGATGTGGTGGATACCGCTAACGGTTTGCTACTGAAACAGGCCAATCGGATTATTGCGGCTGATTTGGCTAAACTTGCCCAAACGCTTGCCGATTTAGCACATAAATATAAATACACCGTGACGATGGGAAGAACCCATGGTGTCCATGCAGAGCCCACGACATTTGGTCTTAAGCTTGCGCGGTGGTACTCTGAGGTCAAACGTGATCAAGAGCGTTTTGCCTATGCAGCTGATCAAGTAGAGGCAGGTAAAATAAGTGGTGCTGTGGGGACCTTTGCCAACGTTCCACCGCGTGTTGAACAGGATATCATGGACCAACTTGGATTACATGCGCAGGAAATTTCTACGCAAGTCTTACCACGTGACCTGCATGCCAACTACATTGCTACCCTCGCCCTGATTGCTACGGGAATTGAAAACTATGCGACCGAGATTCGTAGTCTCCAACGAACTGAAATTCATGAGGTCGAGGAAGGTTTTCATCCAGGCCAAAAGGGTTCGTCAGCAATGCCACATAAAAGAAATCCAATTGGCTCCGAAAATGTAACTGGCCTGGCCAGAATTTTGCGGGGGTACATTGTGCCGGCCTATGAGGATGTCTCCCTGTGGCATGAACGCGATATTTCACACTCATCAGCCGAACGAGTGATTCTACCTGATGCTACTTCTTTAGTGGATTATATTGTGACCAGATTCACCGGTATTCTGCAGAACCTCACCGTTTTCGAAGACAGAATGAAGCAGAATATGGATCAAACTTACGGTCTAATTTATAGTCAACGGGTGCTACTGAAACTGATTGAGTCGGGGATGTCACGGGAAGAAGCCTATGACCTGGTCCAGTCTCAGGCTGCGATAGCCTGGGATGAGCATAAATCATTTAAGGAGCTGATTGTGAATCACCCAACGATCAAAGGTAAACTCGGCGATACGCTAGTCGAGGCGTTCGACTACCATTACCATCTCAGATACGTTGACGATATTTTCGCGCGGGTTTTCGGTGCTGAAGAAAATAATTAGTGCGAGATGTGCTTATTTTTTGTAATTAAACTGGAATGCGTGTATCATAATGATTGTAAAGAAAAGATTGCGTGCAATTTAATTACGGAGGTATCTTATGGAATTAACGATTAAACCTGCAGCAGCCGAGATTTTGAAAAACAAGGTTGCAGAAAATCAGGTAATGTTTCTCGCATTGAACGATGGATCAACAAAATACTCTAAGATTGGTGGTACCTGTACCATTGGCGCAAACTTCCAATTTGTAGTCTCAGACGTTTTAGACCCAGATTATAATATCCCAGTTGAGAACAACGCAGGCTTCACTATTTATACCGCGGAACCAGAGACCACCTTCCTTGGTGACGGACTGACTCTTGATGGCAGATGGGCGATGCTCTCTCTGAAGGATAATGGCGGAATCATTGATGGTGGCGTCACAATCTCTAAGAACGAGTTAGTTGGCGTAACCGCTTCCGATATGAAAGAACTAGGCGGAAAAATTTGCTAAAAGTGCTAAAATAAGACTTGTATGACCAATGACGGCCGTGCAAGTCTTATTTTTTTCGGTGAGAGGGGAAGAGCCATGTTCTTTATAAACACAGATCGAGATAACAAACCTGTCAATGATGCGACGGTTAATCAATCTCTTGATAACTACCTCATCAATACCTTGAAACTGCCTGGCCACGGGCTGATCATGTATATCAATCGGCCATCGGTGATTATTGGTGTAAACCAGAACGCATATGCGGAAGTTGATTTAAAATATCTACGTGAGAAAGATATTGCGTTGGTTCGCCGTTCTTCAGGTGGTGGAGCCGTCTATCAAGATTATGGCAACATTATTTTCGAGAATATCATTGTTGGTGACACAACTGACTTTGGTGATTTCAGCAAAATTGCGCAGCCAATCTTAGATGCACTTCACGACTTTGGTGCCACGGGAGCGGTGCTGCAGGGGAGAAATGACCTGGTGATCGATGGTAAGAAATTCTCTGGTATGACGATGGTTAAGGTGGGAGACTCCTACGCTGCTGGTGGCACGCTGATGTTCGATTTGAACATGGAAGATGCCGAACGTGTTCTGACCCCGGACCAGAACAAACTCCAGTCTAAGGGCGTTAAATCGGTCAATAAGCGCGTGACCAACATCAAGCCATACCTTGATGAGAGATTCCAGAACATGACTGCTGCTGAGTTTAAAGATGAACTTTTAAAACATATGTTCCACGTGGATCAATTGTCACAGATTGAAACATATAATTTCGCCGATGAAGACTGGCGCATCATTGATGATCGCCTGCAGGGACAGTATGATACGGATGAATGGAACTTTGGTAAAAATCCGGGATTTAAGGAATATAAATCAAAACACTTCGATATTGGAACAGTTGCCTTCAACTTCACCGTGGAAGACCATAAAGTAACGGCATTTAAGATTTATGGTGATTTTATTACCGGTGGGAATATTAATATAATTGAGCAGAATCTCGTTGGTACATCCTTTGACCAACAGAGCCTCACAGCTGCTTTTGATAAGAGTAACCTTGCTGCTAACCTTGGCAAAATCACTGGTGCAGAATTAGCTGATTTAATGATATCCGAACAATAAAGATTGCTATTCTTGGAAAAACCGTGTATTCTTAAAAAAGAACTTTTTTAAAAGGAGATTACAATGTCACAAAACACACACACTGGTATTTCACCAAAACGCAGACCTGTTAATGTTGCAAACGTGAAAGCACGTCTCGAGAAGACAGCTGAAACACTTGATTTCTTACAAGGCAAGACTGCTGACAAGAAGAGTAAATAATAAAAGGACGAAGTTATTGATGCTTCGTCTTTTTATTTGCGCAAAATATGGTAAGTTTAGTATTATAGGAACAATTTAAATATAAATGGAGGCTATCACATGGGATTACACGAGTTTATTCAGGGGCTAAATAACTTGGAGACAATTGATCGCGCTCCTGGCTACTTCAAGTATCAACAGCATACCGTTGCCGCACACTCGTTTCGGGTGGCGGAAATTGCCCAAATGTTGGGTGATATTGAGGAGGTTGCTGGTAACAAGATAGACTGGCAAATGCTGTACGAAAAATCACTGAATCACGATTACACAGAGAGATTTATTGGCGATATCAAAACTCCGGTTAAGTATGCAACGCACGAGCTGCGTGAAATGCTCGCCGATGTAGAAAGTTCTTTAACGAATAATTTCATTGAGAATGAGGTGCCAAAGGAGTTTCAAGACCGGTATAAAAGGCGCTTCTCGGAGGGTAAAGACGATACTCTAGAAGGTAAAATTCTGTCGGTTGCTGATAAACTAGATTTGATTTATGAATCGTACGGTGAAATACAGAAGGGT
Source organism: Amylolactobacillus amylotrophicus DSM 20534 (assembly GCF_001434555.1). Lineage (NCBI taxonomy): Bacteria > Bacillati > Bacillota > Bacilli > Lactobacillales > Lactobacillaceae > Amylolactobacillus > Amylolactobacillus amylotrophicus. The sequence goes on along the minus strand of NZ_AZCV01000002.1, from coordinate 330,755 downwards.
AATCCCAGCGAGGTATTCTTAGATATGTTTCAGGAGAGCCTGAAGACAATCAAGAAGTTTAATGAGCTTGCCTCGGTTAAGTACTTCATCAAAAAGATATTGCCGGACTTGTTTAAGGGCGAATTTAGTAATCGAGATAAGTTACAAAAAGTTGCTTGGGATATTTTGATTGAGGGATAATTATGAAATTTAGGTGTAGTTCCTGTAGACTACGGATGAAGGCGCTCCATTTTCACTGTGAAGAAGGTCGGGGCCAGCCCACTTTGGCAAGTATCTGTGATATTTGTCGGCAAGCAGGGCTGTCAGCCAGGGACTTTGAGAATGATCCGGTTCAGCTTTTTGCCCAAACACTAAATATGCGGTATGCTGGCAAGCTCATAGAACAAAATAATGAGCAGGAGACTTATCATGCCGCGTCTGTGGTGCAGGAGAGCGAATTTAAGCGTCAGCTGGAGAACCTGATTGTCAATTACGATACTAATGAGCTGGTTCAAAGACAGGTGGCACGAAAGACACTGAACGAGGTGCTCTGGTCGATTTTGACTGGGAAGATAAAACCAACTTTGACCGGTGACTATAAGGTTGACTTTGCTGCCGTGGGACTACGGATTGAATATGACCTGAATAACTTAGATTTTATTGCCCGGGAAATAATCCGTCGGCAGTACAATCACCGTTGTCAATACTGTGGTAGGCGGGGAAATAGCGTGGATCATAAGAATCCCGTTTCCCTTAGTGATGACAATTCTCTGGAAAATTTGACGCTTGCCTGTCAGGAGTGCAACGGCATCAAAGGAAATATGCCATATTATTTCTTTGTGCACTTAAATAATCAGATTCAAGGGGTTAATCGACAGCTTGTGGACTATGAAAACCTCATTAATAGCCTAGAACAATCTTTCAGAGCCCGACACAACCAGTTAATTGCACGTACCCATTTGAAAAATGTGATAGACGATCCTGAATTGCGACATTTAAGAAAGCAAAATAAAGAGCTTCAGGCTGCAATAGATAGCGTCAATAGCGATTATCTAGAACTACGTAACAGTCGTAGGAAATACTTTAGTTCGCAGTGGAAAATGCATCGGATGGTCGAGCAAGACACGATTATTTAACTGACCAACTGACCAATCCAAAAAGGCATCTCACAGATTACGTGAGGTGCCTTTTGCTATTTAAGTGGTTGTTAGGGTAGAACGATAATTAACGAGCCAGATAACGCTTCAGAAATTCTTGTGTTCTTGCTTCTGTCGGATGATTGAAGATTTGTTCCGGGGTGCCGATTTCAGCTACATATCCCTGATCCATGAAGATTACCTTATCGGAAACGTCTTTAGCGAAGCCCATTTCGTGTGTCACTAAGATCATGGTCAGACCCGTGTGTGCGAGAGCCTTCATTGAGTCCAGTACGTCATCAACCATTTCGGGATCAAGTGCACTGGTTGGCTCGTCAAAGAGGAGAATATCGGGATCCATAGAAACGGCACGAGCAATGGCAACCCGTTGCATTTGACCACCTGATAGCTGACGTGGTTTCGCCTTAATATAAGGATCCATGCCAACCTTGGCTAAGTTTTCTAATGCAATCTTCTCTGCCTCCTCTTTCGAGCGTCCGAGAACGGTTTGCTGACCAACGGTACAATTATCTAGTACATTCAGGTTGTTGAACAAGTTGAATGATTGAAAGACCATCCCGACTTTTGCGCGATATTTCGTGATGTCGTATCCAGGAGCTAACACATTGGCATCATTGTAAATTATTTCACCGGCAGTGGGTTGTTCTAAAAGGTTGATGCAACGTAGAAGGGTAGACTTACCTGAACCGGAAGGACCGATGATTGTCAGAACTTCACCGGCAGTGACGTCGAGTGAGATGTCAGACAGAACCTCGTGCTCACCAAATGTTTTCTTGAGATTATTGATTGAGAGAATTTTATTTTCCGCCATGATTAATTGTCCTCCAATGTTGGGGTAGTTACTTGAAGCTGATTGGCCATTAAGTTGTAGTTGGTTGGTCCCTCAAGCCGCTTCTCGATTACTCTGAAGATACGGGTAATCGTAAAGGTGAGTACTAGGTAAATCAAAGAAATAGTTAAGTACGTCTGGAAGAATTGGAAATTCTGACCGGCAATGGTTGAACCCGTGAAGAACAGCTCTGATACTGAGATGATACTTAATACAGAGGTATCCTTGATGTTGACGATGAATTCATTCGTGATTGAAGGTAGGCTGTTTCTAATTGCTTGTGGCAAAATAATTTTGCGCATTCTCTGGAAGTGGGTCATACCGAGTGCGCTGGCTGCTTCGAATTGACCTGTTGGTGTTGAAATAATACCACCGCGAACGACTTCTGCCAGGTAGGCCCCTGTATTAATAGAGACAATAACGATTGCGGCAAAAGTCCGTTCCAAATTTAAGCCAAATATTTGAGCAATGCCGTAATAGAACACAGCGGCTTGAACCATCATTGGTGTGCCCCGGAATATCTCGATGTAGACTGAGAGGACCCAATTCAGAACGTTTAATGCCCAGCGTTTACCGCGTGTAGTTGGCCGAGGAATTGTTCTGGCAATTCCAATCAAGAGCCCAATGACGAAACCGATGATTGTGGCGATAAGGGAGATGAACAAGGTCATGCCAGTACCGCGGAGTAGCATCCCTCCATATTGTTTCCAGATATTTAAGAACCAGTTGCCTTTGGCTGCTGATTCAGGTTGGTCGAGGACAGCCTTCGTAATCATCTTTTCTTGTTGGGCCGGGGAAATGTCTGCCACGATTTGGTTAACCTTTTGTAAAAGTGGGTTACCTTTCTTAACCCCAATGGCCGTCTGTACTTCTGAAGGATCAACCTTGAAGCCGCCTTTTCCCGAGAGGTCGACAATCTTCACGTTGGGGTTAACCTTTGTGATACTGATTCCTTCGGCATCCTCTGCGACGTAACCATCGATTGTGCCAGCCTGTAGAGCTACCCGCATTGCGGAGAAATCCTTCATTGCTGGTTCTTTGATTGTGCCCTTTAGCTGGTTAATTAAATCGTAGTGGAAAGTGGCTAACTGTGCAGTGAACTTTGCGTTTTTGAAATCATTTACGCTTGTCGCATCGGCAAATTTACCATCCTTATTCACAACGGCAATCATCTTAGTCCGACGGTATGGGAGCGAGAAGTCAATTGACTTGCGTCTCTCTGGCGTAGGGGACATTCCGGCGATGATTAAATCGATTTTGCCGGAAGTTAACGAAGGAAGAAGACCATCCCAGACCGTCTTGACAACGACCACCTTTCGTCCGAGTTTCTTACCGATAATCTTCGCGGTTTGCACGTCGTAACCGTTGGCAAATTCGTCGGAACCATCGATTGGGACGGCGCCGTTTGCATCATTCTGTTGGGTCCAGTTGTAAGGCGGATAATTAGCCTCCATTCCGACGCGCAGTACGTCCTTACTACTGGAAGCTGCGTGAACCGTTTCTGTGTTTCTAGCAAAAACACCAAGTGTCAGCAGAATCAGCGCGAACAACGCGATTCTGCGCGAATAAGTAATCAGTTGTCTCATTTGTTTCTCCTCCAAGACAACCCGCTACAATTAAAAAACCTCTATTGGCGTGGGCCAATAGAGGTGAGGTTTAATTCATTGATAATTTTAAAGTAAATTAAAATCCCAAATCGTATAGCGCTCCTTAGACAACAAGTCTAAGACAGTCCAGCCGGTATTCCCGTCTGGCCCAGCAAGTTGATGATGTATTTCAAAAACTTACTTCGGCGAATGTCCTCTCGGCTACTTCAAAGTGAATACACACTCCATAGCGTTGGTGGCGATCGCGACCTCTATTGCATTGTGGTTGTTTATTTAAATGTATAGCTGAATTATAGAGATTAATATGAGTCGTTGTCAAGCATAAAATTATTTTATTGAGTCGACAAAATCTTGGTAAATGCGTTGCTCACCCGTTTCCCTAATCTGAGCATTGGTGAAGTCATGTTCCCTAAGATCCGTTTCAGACAAGTTGATTGTGTGGGTAAAAGTTGCGTTACCAATGAGTTCAATGCGGTAGTGATCATCAAGCGTGTGCACTACGGTCTGGACCATTCCACCTGGGTTTAATACGGTGTTTTTCTGGTTAAAATTAATCAAATCGGGGTACGTTAAAGCCGTCACCAAGCTACTGGCTGCCATTGCTGTGCCACAAGCATTCGTAAAGCCAACACCGCGTTCGAAGGTTTTAACAAAAATTTTGTTGGCAGAGATGACCTGAACGAAACTAACGTTAACGCCGTCGGGGAAGTAGGGATTCGGAGCATTCAGTGTTTCGCCAATCTGTTGTTGCCGGTCAGATTGCAATTGTTCCTGATCGACAAAAGCAATCAAGTGCGGGTTAGGTACGGCTACGGCGGTGAAACGTAACTCTGGATCAATCTCTGGTAGCACGATATTTCTAATTTCCTCGTGGCCAAGGTTCGAAAAGCCAACGTCTGTCTGTGCGAATGAGATGGGCGAAATCTCTACGCTAAAAGTTTGTAAATTGTCGTGGAGTGGCTGTGCCCGTGAGACTGCAAGGGACTTCAATGGTGTTTCCACGTGAAACATTTCTAGATGATACTTCTCTGATAGGAAGCGAGAGACTGTGCGGAGGCCGTTGCCACACATCGATGCAATGCTACCGTCCGCATTAATCACCTCCATGCTGGCAAGACTTTGACTATTTGTTGCTTCGTCGATGACGAGCAGGCCATCTGCACCGCCGATAATTCCGTTATTTGCTGCTGCGATGAATTGGCCGAGGGAGGCCAATTCTGACTGCGTTAGCTTCTTCTCTAGTGTGTTTTGATCTAATAGAAAAAATGTGTTTGCTGAGCCGTGGACTTTCAGTAGTTCGACCATTTTCAGACCTCCAAGTAATTATTGTTAAAGAACCGGTTGTAGATATATTTAATTGCATTTGCCGCATCTGCCCGATCAGTGCCGAGCATGATAGAGATGCGCGACGCGCCTTGATTGATCATTTTAACTGGGATATCGTGCAGTGCGAGTGGATTGATGATGTTTTCGATGATACCAACTCGATTGCGCATCCCTTCGCCCACCACCATGATAATGGCGTAATCATCAATCCATTCCATTTCGTCCGGACAGACTTCTTCTTTAATCTCGGCCAGAAAATGACTGATAATTTCTGGTTGCAATTGCGACTTGTCGAAGATGATTGTCAAGTCGTCAATTCCAGAGGGCATATGTTCATACGATACGCCGTATTTATACAGTATTTGGAGGATTTTCAACGTGAATCCAGCCTGCTTATTTAGCAGGTAACGGTGCAGATAGAGTGCAGCAAAGCGACTGGATGCGGCGATTCCCGTTACCAACTGGCGGGCCTCGTACTCACTGTCTGAGACTATGAGCGTCCCTGGCGCATCAGGGTGATTCGTATTTTTCACATTGATCGGGATGTGGCCCTGAATTGCGGGAATGATCGCCTCGTCATTAAACACTGAGAAACCAGCATATGAGAGTTCACGCATTTCCCGATAGGTCATTAACTTGATGGCCGCAGGATTGTCGATAATCTGGGGATTGGCGGCAAAGATGGCATCTACATCCGTGAAATTTTCGTACATCGTTGCATGCAAGCCTGCTGCGAGAATCGAGCCGGTGATATCTGAACCGCCGCGGGCAAAAGTAATGATTTTATTGTCTGGGGTGTAGGCGTAGAAGCCGGGCACCACGATGCGCTGCGCACCCAAGTTAAACTGGTTCAAGTGACGATATGTTTCGTCGGCTAAAACCACCTCATGGTCGCGTTCCTGTGCAACAATACCTAACTCGCGGGGATCGACGAAACGGGCGGGGATACCGACAGAATTAAGGCAACTAGCAAATAATAATGCGTTGAGTATCTCACCGTGGGCCTTAAAAGTGTGTTGTAATTCAGCCGAATCGTGAAATGTGATGGAGACCAAATCGAGTATTATAGTATGGATGTCCTCCAGTACGGCTTGTTCAACTTGAAATGCACGGCCGATTGTTTCATAGCGCTCGTAGATTGTGTCAGCTAGCTCAGCGGTCTCTGCTCCAGCAAGTGTAAGCTGGGCATATTGAATCAGGAGATCGGTTACTTTAATGTCGCCTGGAAATCTTTTGCCGGGAGCAGAGGTGACGATGACCTGGCGCTCTGCGTCGGCGCTAATGATGTCGATCACTTTGCGGTACTGGCTGGCATCGGCTAACGAAGTGCCGCCAAATTTAGTAATTTTCACAATGAATACTCCTCGGGAAATTAGTTAGATTAATTCTTGGGTAACCAGCTTTTCGGCAATTTGAACCGTATTCCAAGCGGCCCCCTTCAGTAAGTTATCGGCCACAATCCACATGTTAAAGGCCCCGTGGGTTTCTAAATCAGGTCTGATTCGACCGACAAAAGTTTCTTTTCGACCGGCGGCTGTAAGTGCTTGGGGATACAGTTGAGTGCTGGGGTCGTCTTCTACGACGATTCCTGGCGCATTATTCAACAGTGCACGAATGTCGGCGCTAGTTGCCGTTTGATCGGCAACTTCGAAGTAGACCGACTCTCCGTGGCCAATCTCAACTGGTACTCGAACGCAAGTCGCTGTGACCTTTAATTCCGGCGCATCCATGTCACCCAGCATTATTTTCTTCGTCTCGTGAATCATCTTCCACTCCTCGTGGGAGTAGCCGTCGGCTTCAAATACATCTATTTGAGGTAATAAGTTGCCGGCAATCTGGTAATGATTCCTGTCAGCGGCCGTCGGCAGAATCGTTGGAGTGGGCTGACTAACTGCATTAACTAGCGCAGCATTCTCGGCTTGTAGCTCCTTGATGGCGGATTGACCGGCACCGGAAACTGCCTGGTAGGTGGAAACAATCACCCGGTTGAGACCGAATTGGCGGCGAATTGGTTCAAGGCATAATACCATCTGAATGGTGGAGCAATTTGGGTTCGCGATGATTCCATGATGCTCTTTGAGTGCCGCCGCGTTGACCTCTGGTACTACTAATGGAACATCTTCCTCCATGCGAAATGCGCTGGTATTATCGATGCATACCGCACCCCGTTTGACCGCTTCTGGGAGAAGTCTTTTGGACACATTGCCACCAGCGGACGAGAGAACGAGTGCTACGTCGGCAAAGGAATCGGGAGTAGCCTCCTCCACAGTAACCTCCTGGCCCTTAAATGTAAGGGTAGTGCCGGCGGAGCGTGCCGATGCCAGCAATTTCAAGTGGTTGATTGGAATTGAGGTCTCCTCTAGTAGCTTGATAATTCTCCGGCCCACCGCACCCGTTGCTCCGAGCACGGCAATATTATATTTAGTCATTTGTTTACTTCCTCCAGGGTATTACTTGTATTTGTCTTCAAAAAAGTACTAATTCGCTTGACTGCTGTTTGTAAATCTCTCAAAGATGACGCATAAGAGACGCGAATGTAGCGTTCCCCGCCGGGGCCAAACGCGGCGCCCGGGATTACTCCGACTTTGGCAGATTTGGCTAGCGCTAGAGCGAACGTGGTTGAATCGCCGTTAAATGTGGGCGGTATACCCGCAAATAAGTAGAATGCACCGGTCGTTTGACCAATCTGAAAGCCCATTTTGCGAAACTCTGCCTTAATATAAGTAAGTCGTTCTTCGTAGGCTGTTCGCATAACTGCGGCATCCTGCAGGCCATTCGTTAGTGCTTCGAGAGCAGCATATTGGGCGGGGTTAGATGGACATGTCACCCAGAAAGCGTGGACCTTGCTGGCCTTAGTGACGAAGTCTGCGGGTGCGGCGAAATATCCTAGGCGGTAGCCAGTCATTGAGTGTGATTTCGATAAACCATTGATTACAATGGTCTGCTCCGGTAAAAGAGCTGCAATGGAGTGGTGGGTAACTCCGTAGGTTAATTCATTATAGATTTCGTCTGCAATGACGTAGATATCATGGTTTTTGAGCACATTTGCGAGCGTTACCAATTCCTGTTCGGTATACTCAATCCCGGTGGGGTTGTTCGGGTAATTGAGGATAATCGCCTTGACGCGAGGCTCTTCATCGAGGACCGCCTGGAGCTTTTCTGGTGTCAAAACAAATTCATCGGCAGAAGTATCAATTGGAATTACAGTAGCCTGATTTAGTTCAACTGCGGCAAAGTACAATGGGAATGCCGGCGTAGGTACGATTACCTTATCTCCGGGATTAAGAATTGCTGCCAGGCTAGACATGATTGCCTCGGAGGCGCCAACGGTCACGACAATCTCGGATTCGGGGGAGTAACGAACACTGGTTGTTTGCAGAAGATAATCACTGATTGCTTGACGGAGCTCTGGTATACCACGCTGAGGTGTGTAACCAGAATGGTTCTCGTTAATACTGCGAACTGCGGCTTCTTTCACATGCTCCGGTACATTGAAGTCGGGCTGGCCTAAAGTGAGCTTGATGATGCCATCTATATCAGAAATTTGTTGGTCGAATTCACGAATTGCTGATGGCCGAATTTGGTTGACCGCCTGGTTAAAGTTTTGCGCAAGTGCTGTTCGTAACTGGGGCATTTTTAAACCTTCTTTTTATAAAATATTTTCTAGACCCACGATGAAATCTTGATTGTCTGAGACGTAATTCAGTGCCAGCTCGACCCCACGCATGAATGAGGCACGGTCAAAGGAGTCTTGGCGAATGGTTAAAGCTTCGCCGGCTGCGCCAAACAGTACTTCCTCATGGGCGACGTAACCTGGGAGGCGGACCGAATGAATCTTAATTCCTTCGTGGTCGAGTCCACGCGCGGGGGATGCAGCTTGTTGGTCGTGGAACTTCTTTTCGGGCGTCACTTCTCTGATTGCTTTGGCAGTGGCTAGCGCCGTACCTGATGGAGCGTCCAGTTTATCTGCATGGTGGAGCTCAATTATTTCCACATCTGGGAAGTAACGCGCTGCTGTTTGCGCAAACTTGAGTAAGAGAATCGCCGAGAGTCCGAAGTTCGGTGCGATGATACCACTCATTTCTTTCTTGGCGGCGATTTGGCGCAATTGGGCGATCTCAGTGGTGCTCAGGCCACTGGTTCCGATGACAGGTTTCAGACCGTGTTCTAGCGCAAACTTTGCGTTGGTGAAAACAGCGCTTGGCACACTGAAGTCAATCCAGATGGCATCATTAAGGGTAATCTGCTGTAAATTATTGAATACTTGGACAGAACTAGCTAGGTTGAAATCGGTAGGATTTAACGAGTCGATATGCGGGTTATAGACTCCCGCCAGCTGGAATTCTGCTAGACGTTCAACCAGTTGTACAACTTGACTTCCCATGGAACCGGTAAAGCCAGCTACGATAACTTTTTGCATTAGGCGTGCCCCCCTACTAACTCTAGTGCTGCTAAAACCGCATCCTCCTCTGCGGAGGTTAGGGGAACCAGTGGTAGGCGGCAACTGTTGTACAGGTAACCCTGGTATGCTAATGCTGCTTTTACCGGTGTCGGCGAAGGGTAAGAGAATAAAGCCAGCATCTTTGGCTGTAGTTTACGCATAATACTTGCGGCATCTAGCACGTTTCCCTGGTCGACCAAAGTGTACATTTCCCGCATTTCCGCCCCGTAGAGGTGACTGGCGACAGATATTACCCCCGTTGCACCGAGCTCCTTTGCGGAGAGTGCCTGTGGGTCCTCACCTGTATACACCAGGAAATCGTTGGTGTGCTCGACGATGAACGAGATGTCATTCAGTGAGGTACACTGCTTGATGCCCGCGATGTTTTTGTTATGGGCAAGTTCAACGATTGTTTCATTCTCCATCACAATTCCGGTCCGTCCGGGGATATTATAGATTAGAATTGGCACTTTTGAATTGGCTGCAACGGCCGAAAAGTGTGCTAGGAGGCCACGTTGACTGGTTTTGCTGTAATAGGGTACAACAACGAGTGCGTAACCAATGCCCTGAATCTGACTCACCTCATTTGTGAGGGCGATGGTCGCAGCGGTATTGTTTGAGCCTGTACCGGCGATGATTACTGCTCGTCCGGCAACTATCTGCACGAATTTACGGTAGAGTTCCAATTGCTCATCGTTAGTTAGGGTAGGGGTCTCACCGGTTGTACCACCAATGACGAAACCGGTGGAACCAGTTGCTATCAGGTGATTAGTTAATTTTTCTAACGCGCTAAAATCGATTTCGTTCTCCGGGGTAAATGGAGTGACGATTGCGGTAACAATATCGGCATTTTTCATTGGTTGATCTCCTCATAGTTCTCAATAAATTTAGTAAATGCAGTCACGCCTTTTTGAAGAGCGGCCTCATTGGGGTTAAAAGTAGCGGAATGGAGTGAACTTGTTGGACCGACCCCGAGCCAGAACATTGTGCCGGGTATCTGAGCCAGTAGGTAGCCGAAGTCCTCGCCGGTCATCGCAGCCTTAGTCTGCGTGAATTGAATGGTTGAATTATTCTGCATGAATGAGATAAAGGCGGCCGTGGTGTGTGGGTCGTTGACTACAGGGAGGTAGCCGCCCTGATTGAGCGTGACGTTAACTTCAGCGTTGAAGCTAACAGCGATTCCCGCAGCAACTTCTTTAAGTCGGTGCCCAATTAATTCAATCATCGGTTGGGTAAAACCACGAATTGTCCCTTCGAGGCGCACTTCGCCGGCGATCACATTGCGGATCGTCCCTGCCGTCATTTTGCCAAAAGAGAGCACGCCACCCTCAGTTGGGTTAACGTTTCTCGAGACAATTGTTTGTGCTTGCGTAATGAATTGACTTGCTGCCACAATCATGTCGTTTGCTTGGTGCGGGAAGGCGGCGTGGCCACTCGTGCCGTGGAAGTCGACGTTAACTTCGGTTGTCCCCGCAAACAGGGTGCCAGCGTTGCAGCCAATAGTGCCCGCTGGTAACGCGGGGTTGACGTGGAGAGCAAAGAATTCATCTGGTCGAAAATCACCTGAGAACAGACCTGCATCGTAAGCCAATTTACCGCCGTTTTGACTTTCTTCCCCGGGTTGAAAGAAGAAGACAAAGTTGTTCCTGGGTTGGTGTTCGCTCAGATGGCTGAGCACTCCGAGAGCAACTGTCATGTGGAAGTCGTGCCCGCATGCGTGCATTTGTCCGTCTATTTGTGAGATGAACGAGGAGCGGAGTTGTTCATCTACCGGCAAGGCATCCATATCGGCACGATAACCGATCGTTTTCTCAGGGTTACTCCCACGCACTCGTACAAAAATGGCGGTTGGCAGCTCCTGAACGGTTCTTACTTCTAGGTAGTCTTGTGGTAGCTTACTAATCTCCGCCAACAGAAGCTTTTGCGTCTGATATTCCGCCAAGGCAAGTTCTGGAATTTGATGTAACTTTCTTCTGATAAGAATTAATTCTGCTTCTTTTAACATAGTCCTACAACTTCCTTAGCGCGGCTTGCAGGCCGGTCTTACTGATGGTTTTTGCATCCACGTCCTTGATTTTGCGAGCGGGCGAACCGGCAACAACGGTATGCGGTGCGACATCATCGATGACAACGGCTCCTGCAGCAATGACGGCGCCCGTACCTACACGGACACCCTCGATGACGACTGCATTAGCACCGACCAGTACATCATCCTCGATAATCACGGGTGTAGCCGATGCCGGCTCTATGACCCCGGCGAGTACTGCACCGGCACCGATGTGGCAGTTAGCGCCGACGGTTGCTCGGCCACCGAGCACAGCGCCCATATCAATCATTGTATTTGTGCCAATGATGGCTCCAATATTGATAATGGCGCCCATCATAATCACCGCATTCTGGCCAATCTCTACTCGGTCACGGATGATTGCGCCGGGCTCAATTCTGGCTGGGATTTCGGTAGTATCGAGTAGTGGTACGGCTGAGTTTCTGGCAGCCGATTCGATCCGGGAGGAGGTGATAAACGCTTGATTTTCCCGCATGAATTTACTAATATCCTCGTATTCGCCGAATAAGATGCCGGTTTTTTGCTCGATGAAAGCCTGAATGCTCTCCGGGATTACAAGGTCTGCCAATTGGCCGCCAATGTAGACCTTGACTGGTGTTTGTTTCTTTCCGTTCGCGATAAAATTGATTATTTCCTGGGCACTAAATTCTGACATTGTCTGTTACTCCTACTTTTCCTTGTGATTGTGTTTCGTTTGGTAATGGGATGTTTAAGCGGGTCAGGTCTGCGTATGTCTCTCGTCTAATCACTAGGTGATCTTGGCCGTCCTCCACGAACACGACCGCAGGTCTTGGATTATTGTTGTATGAGCTGGCCATTGAGTAGCCGTACGCGCCAGTACTCTGCATGGCAATCAAGTCGCCGGGCGCAAGGTGAGGGAGGGTGATGGACTTCTGAAGAATATCACCACTTTCACAATATTTACCCGTGATTCTGATGGTCTGAGGGGCCAGGTTGTGTTCATTGGTTAACTCGACGGGTACGAAGTTATACGTGGCATCATAGAGGGCGGGGCGAATATTATCGCCCATCCCGCCATCGACTGATATGTATTGCCTAATACCGGGGATATGCTTGCTAGAGCCGACTTGATATACCGTGGTTCCGGCCTCTGCAACAATGCTACGACCGGGCTCAATCCAGATTTCCGGTAAGGGATAGTGCTGTTCTTGTACATGTTGGACAAAAGTATCGGTTATCTGGGTCATCAGCTGAACAGGAGTATTTGGGTTGTCGTTTTCGGTGTAGCGTACGCCGAAGCCACCGCCAATATTCACGATTCTCGCCGTGAAGCCGAATTTGCTTCGCCACTTCGTTAACAGGTTAAACGTGCGCTCAAGTGCCTTCTCGTAGCCGGTAGCAGCAAATATCTGTGAACCAATGTGGAAGTGGATACCCTGAATCTTGATTCGCGGTGAGTGGAGAAGTTGTACGAGTGCCTCCTCAGCCTGGCCGCTCGCCACGTCGAAACCAAACTTCGAGTCTTGCTGGCCCGTAAGGATATAGTCATGGGTTTCGGCGGTGACACCGGGAGCAATCCGAAAGAGAACTTCCTGGGTAGTTTGCTGTTCTGCCAGCACCTGATTCAGTAACTCGATTTCGTGAAAGTTATCCACGACAATTTTGCCAATACCCGCGGTCACAGCTGCGGTTAGCTCGGCTTTACTCTTATTGTTACCGTGGAACTCCATCATGGCAGGATCCATTCCGGCTGCTAGTGCTGCGTATAATTCACCCCCCGAGACGACATCACAACCGAGCTGCTCTTGTTGCAGCAACTGATACATCGCCGTGCTACAGAATGCCTTACTTGCATAGATGACCCGATGAGCTAATTTACGTTTGGTGAATACCTCCTTGAAGGCCCGCATTTGCTGCCGCATGAGTGCGACATCATAGATAAACAATGGTGTGCCATATTTTTCGGCCAGGTATGGTACTGGCACGCCGCCAATTGTTAAGTGGTCATTTACATAATTCGTTGTCCCAAATAGCATGAGCAATTCCTCCAAGAATTTCGGTCAAAAAAACCTCCATCGAAAATAGATTCGATAGAGGTTTAGTATGATTTCTGAAATTAAACTACCATTTCCAAAAACATAGCGCTCCTCAATAAGCTTGGTAAAACTCATTGAGACAGTCCAGCGGGTATTTCCCGGTGGCCCAACATCCAACAAGTGCATTCTTGCAAGACATTTCGGCGGACATCCTTACGTTACCTTCATCGTGAATACACACTCCAGTACCTTCGTGATTATCCGCAACCTCTATAGTGTTGTGGTTTTTTATATTTGAATGTATATTGATGTTAGCAATCTACCAAGACAATGTCAATTAGAAAATGGAAAAACAATGAAAAAAACTATTGTGCTTTCTCACCCAAAACTAGCAGAATCGGCGGTCCAATCATTTTTGCTCGAGGGATTAAACTGGCTTGATGCCGGAGTAAATATCATTAAACTCGACCAAAAGTTGTTGAGGTCCACCCTGAGTTTGGCTGAACAACGCGAATTAATATTAAACAGTGCTGAAGTTTTTCTTCAGTTTCCCTTATATTGGTACTCGGCACCAGCCTCGCTCGCTCAGTGGCAGGAGGAGCTCTTCACTGATAAGTTTGTCCACGATCTACAGGAGAAGAACAAGGTCCAGCCAGCAACGCTTGCAGCGGTTATTTCTATGGCTGATAAAAGTGCCGATTTCGGCGCGGGTGCGAGGATTGGCCGGACCATTAGTGAACTACTAAGCCCGTTTCAGGCTTTCGCTGAGAAGGTGGGATTTAGCTATAGGAAGCCGTTTATCATTGAGCAATTTAATTATCAGACACCAAAGCAGCAGGAGCGGACGCTGATCGAATATCTGATGTATATCGCTGATGCGGATGCCAGTTTCGAGCAGAGAAGCGAGTGGCTACTGGCTCAGCTCACAAAGATTGAGCAGACAGCGAATAGCGCGATCCTGCGTGATTATTTGCAGCAACAGTTGGATGAGTATCGACTGTTAGATGCGACATTAGGGGAGATCAAAAATGACCGAGAATGAACAGCGACCATGGTTTGCAGAAATCATTGCACGAGAGATTCCAGAACATCAAAGGTATGAGGAACGGGCGTTGCTGGCATATTTGCAGGAACATCTGGCTGAGTTAGACAAGAGAATAGAGCAGAAGCAGCAACAGATTGACGGGGAGCTCTGGAATCATGAAGGTTGGTAGAGCTGAGCTTATCGCCAACCGAAGTTTGCCAAATCGTAATCACGTTTTCTTAGCCGTGAGACGAATGGATTACCCGAAACGTAGAAGCGTAGAGGCGCATTAGCCCAGGTTGCGTCGCTAGCATTAATGCCGATTCTGGGTGATGCTGCGATGGTGTTTGGTGTCTTTTTGTGGTCGAGATTGACCGTGAAAGGCGAGTCGGTTAGCAGAAGTAAATCTGCTGATTTATCCACTACACCGAATGCCTGCATAAATTTGCCTGGTCCGTTTGTCAGCTCGAAACCGCCCTTTATTCGGTTGGCCAGCATGATTTCTTGCCCAATTGTTGGCTGAATAGCCCGAATGAGGATTCCTTCAGGATTATCTTTTTCTTGGGTGCTAATATCGAGGAAATAGTACTGGCGCCGGCTGTAGATGTAAAGGGATCCACCAACACAGTAAAGTCCTTCGTTGGCCGGGCTGCGGTGACCGCCATAAGAGTGGGCGGCACAATCTGTCGGCCCAAGATAGGCCTCCGTTTCAACAATCAATCCACCGACAAGGCCATTTGGTGAATCGTAGGTCAGCTCACGGCCTAGGAGATCCCGGGCTATTTCTGCGGTTGAACGGTTTTGGAAAAAGCTTACTAATTTTGAATGCATCGTTATTCCTTTGTTGTATGATTATGTTTGAGGTGAACAGAATGGGTAAATTAAGTTTATTACGTATTTACGATAAGGAGCAGCCAGCAACCGGATATCGGATTCTGGTCGATCGGTTGTGGCCACGTGGCGTTAAAAAGGAGCGAGCGCGAATTGATTTGTGGAGTAAGGAGACTGCACCGAGCACCGAGTTACGTAAGTGGTTTAATCATGAGGACGATAAATATCCTGCCTTCAAAGAAAAGTATACTGCTGAGTTGAACGATAACCAAGCTACTGAGGAATTGGTCAATTTGGTAAAACAAAAACTACAGCAAGATGATGTTTATCTGATATATGGTGCGAAGAATCAGACACATAATGAGGCTGTAGTTTTGTTGGATTATTTAAGGGATTTAATTGAGTGAATGATTAAGCATGCTTATTCTGTGAGTACATCGTCTTCTTGGGTCTGAGGAAATGATAGAGGATGGTTCCGGCAATAATCACCAAAATGATGATGGCAAAGATGTTGTTGGGCACCTCATAGTCGATAATCGGTAGGGCCAAGAACAACTTGAATGAGATTAGCATGATGAGCACATAGGCCATGTACTGCAATTCTGGGATGATCTGCATCAACTTGATGATAATCTCGGCCACCCCACGCATTGCGAGGATGCCAATCATGCCACCAAGTAGGACTATGACGGGATTGCCAGACAAGGCGAGTGCTGCTAGAACGGAGTCGATTGAAAAGACGATGTCCATGAGCTCAATGCTGATTACCACCCGCCAGAATAACGACAAAACATGTTTGCGAGCTTGTGCCTGCTTAGATTTATGTTCTGGTGTCTTTGAAGTCGTTGGGTGATGCTGTTTCCAGAAGAAACTAGCAGCCAAATAGAAGAGGTAGATGGATCCAAGAGCCTTGATTTCCCACCAATGAATGAGGTAAGTACCGATGCCAATCACGATGAAACGGAACAGGTATGCTCCCCAGAGGCCATAAATCAGCGATTTCCTCTGTTGTTTCTTGTCTGGTAGGCTCTGCGTCTGTGCGGCCAGGACGACGGCATTATCGACTGACAACAGACATTCCATTAGTACTAATGTTAAAATTAAGAGCCAGTCGTTGGCAGAGGTTAGGACAGTCTCCCAATTGTGCAGGTCAAAAAAGGGTTGGTATATATTTAGTAATTTCACTAGTCACGTGGTTCTCTTTCTAATTCAATTAGGTCCTCATGCATTTCTCGACCGCCACGGTATAAACCAAGGCTCTTGTTGTTGAGAACAACTCGATGGGAATGGTGAACTTCTTCCGTTTGTGATCTAAGTACTCTTTGATTTGGGTAACGTATGGTTTGATCTTGGCGGCATCCTTGATGAGCATCTTTTGGGGGTAGAATGAAGAAAATTCGTAGAATTGGTTATCCCGTGAACTAACGAAGTCGAGCCCGCGATTGGTTGCAGCGACAAGATAGTAGTAATCTTTATACTAAATAAAGTCATAATACAGGATGTCTCTTTTAATACCCATGGTACCCTCCAAGTCTCTAACTGCGTTAATTGTATAAGACTTGGCGTTAAATATCAAAATGAATAACGGAAACTTAAGAATAATAGCATATTAGAATGGAGCAAAATAATGAATATATATGTATTAGGTGCGGGCTCGATGGGTGCGGCACTGATTGCTGGATTGTGTAACCTAGAAAATGTTTCACGTGAAAACATCTATGTCTTATCGGGACACACAGAATCGACAGCGAAAATTGCCCATAAGTACCAAATTAATCCCGTGGGCCAGTTAGCCGAGTTTTCTGGTGCGGATCTAGTGATTAATGCCACTCCGGTTGATGTCACCCGGACTATTTTGCCCAAACTGGCTAGCATAATTACTGCAGAAACGGTCGTAGTCTCGGTCGCATATGGCGTTGATGTACCCGAACTAAAACAATTGTTGGGGCGTGTGACCGGGCTCATTTACATGATTCCGAATATTCCGGTGAGCGTCAATCAGGGCGTACTTGCGGTGGACAGTACAGTTGACCAAGCAAGTGAAGACACGCCTGTAATGGAGTTGTTAAGGGGCTTAGGTCAGATTGTACGAGTAGAGGCTGACTTGCTGGATGTGGTTAGTGCCGGGGGTGGTAGTGCACCAGCGTTTGCTGCAATCTTTGTCGAGGCTTTAGCTGACAGCATGGTGCTTCATGGCTTAGGTAGAAAGGTTGCGTACCAGGTGGCAGAACAGATGCTCCGTGGCACGGCAAGCCTGCTCCTCGACCGACAAATCCTGCCAGCACAGCTAAAGGATTTAGTGGCATCGCCAGGTGGTTCAACGATTAGGGGTGTGAATGCACTCGAACAGCACGGCTTTAGAGCTGCCGTGATGGAGGCCATTACAAAAACTATCGCTTAAAGTCACATTTATTTCATACATTGCTGTTATCATGAACGAAATGGGAGCAAAAGCGTGTATGATTAAATTTTTTGTTAGAAATATTCTCGCCATTGTAGTTAGTGTTGCGATTCTTACCCTGATTTTTACTAAGGTAATCGCTAACGCCAAGGTGGTCGGAGATTCTATGAACACAACTTTAAATGCTGGTGATCGGGTGATTGCCTTGCGGCGCTCGAATCCACAACGCGGGGACATCGTACTGTTTAAGGCGCCGGATGGCAGCGGTCAATTCTATATCAAACGGGTGATTGGCGTACCGGGGGATTCAATCAGGATGCGAAATGATGTCTTATACGTTAATGATCAAATTCAGCCAGAAAATTACCTTGGTACTGCACGAACGGACTATCAACAACAAACTGGCAATCATTATACCGGAGACTTTGATTTGTTCACCTTAACGAAGAGGTTCAATGTCCCGGTCAATCAATTCTTTGTAATGGGGGACAATCGCCCCAACTCAACCGATAGTCGGGTATTTGGCTTTGTCAGTAACGCGACCATCGTTGGTGTTGTCCTAGTCCGTTACTTCCCGCTCACGCATATTCAATTATTTTAAAAAGTCGAAAAAAGATTAGCGTAACGGAGAAACGGGCTACGCTAATCTTTTTATATTTGATTGAAAATATCCGTGGCGTCGGCGATGATACTATTGAGTTCTGCATCTTCGCCAATCGGTTCGCGGTTGATAACCCAGATCTTCGCTAGGGCGTTACGGTAGTTGAGTAGTTGCGCAAAGGGATAGACGCGAAAGCTCGTACCGACTAGGACGATTAAGTCTGCTTCACTAAGGATTGCTGCAGATTGGCTTAACTTGTCCAGATTGATGGACTCGTTGTAGAGGACGATTCTCGGCCTGATGATACCGCCATCCGAAGCGTGGATGTATGATTTAGCATACTCTTGGTACGTGAATTTGCGCTGACACTGCTGACAAAACAAGTCATATAAATTACCGTGAAACTCAATCAGATGCTTTGCGCCAGCCTTACTATCCAAACCATCCACGTTTTGTGTAATGATCCAGCCCTTTTCATTAGTGATGGCAGCCATTTTGCGGTGAATAATGTTTGGCTCGGCGGCCGGGTAGAACATGTTGTCCATGACGAAACGGTAGAAGCTATCTGGGTGCTCGCTCAGGTTATCATGGCTTAAGAGATACTCTGGATTGCTGTGGCCCGAATATAGGCCTCCTTTAGAGCGGTAATCGGGGATGCCCGAGGGCGTGGAGACGCCTGCCCCAGTTAGGAAAACGATGTGTTCATAATCTGTTAAGTCTTGTTGTAGTTCTGTTATTTTTTCGTCCATCTTTTTAGCCTCGAAAGCTAGCAATTAGGTAAATTAACGTGTAGTAGGTAAAATGTTTTTGCTATAAGTGGTCTGGAAACCTGGCGTAGTAGAAGTAAGTTCGGTGAATGCGTCATTTCTAGTGTACTTCTCCTGGTTGGGCTCATGATCGGGCACAGTGGTGGTAATAATAACCTCGGTCTCGTTGCTTGTCACGGCGAAGTTGCCGCGGGTCACGATGCCGGATGCATCGGAGAAACGTTCGAATGAACCATCGGGGTTATAGTTGGTTGTCGTGATTACGTGGTTTTCCCGATTTTTGTTAGTCCAGGTCCCGACTAGTTTGTCACCAGCATTTTCCGGCTCCTCCTGAAGGTAATTGGATAGGTAAAGGGCGGTAGGAAGCTTTGAGCTGGTTCCGATACTTTTGAATATACCGAGGTTAGAAACGTTGATGGTGTGGTCAAGATTAGTTGTGAGGTAGAGATATGTATCGAGACCCGGTGTTTGCGGATTGTAATTGGTTAATTTGAGCAGAAAAGTGTTATCGTATTCTGCAGCGACCCTGAATGTGCCAGCCTTTGCTTGGCCATCGCGGAGAATAGTGTAGGACCCATCCTCATTGAAGTTAAGCGATAATTGGTTTGTTGCTTCCCATGAGCCGATAATATTAAATTTTTGGACCTCCTCAGCCTTCTTCTGTGTTTCCGTGGCCGAGTTGGTAGAACTAGTTGAGGTTGATGTGGCAGCTGTTTGATTGTTGGTAGTTGATTGCGATGTTGAGTCATTATTCGGTTCTTGCTGAGAACATGCTGTGAGGATAGTAGTGCTAAGTAGTAGGACTGTGATTATTTTAAATGACGGTTTTAACATACATTTCTCCTTTAATGGTATACCTATTATGTGAAAGATTTAGTTAAAAAGCAAATCGAGTCCCAGATTTACCCCGAACAATGGTAAAATTAACGGTAAAGAAGAAGGAGGAAATACGATGTTCTATCTTATTCCAGTACTACTAGTACTTGGCTATGCGGTCTATAGCTGGTACTGGCAAACAACAATTAGTATCTACGCTAAATATCGCATTTCATCTTTAATTTGGTCGTTGCTACTCCTGACTTTCGCCTTTAACTCAGGCATGATTGATAAAAGTGATTTGTTCATTCAGATATTTCTTGCCGGATTCATTCTGATGAGTATTGTCGATGGCTTCGGTGGGATTTCTGAACAGAGAATCATCATCAGCGGCTATTTTAAGCGGTCGGTTAAGTATACTGACTTGGCGAAGATAACGCTGATTCCTGTACCACGGGCTAAGAAACCAGCGGTGATGGCCATCTTCACAACCTTGAAGAACCAGTCATACTATCTGCGGTTCAGCAAGACGATTGAAGACTTGATTCCGCTGCTGAATAACCAGACGACTGATCAGGTAAACATAGAAATTCAGAATTTAGAGTAAACAAAAAGGACAAAAACCAATTTGGTTTTGTCCTTTTTTAATGGTTAGAGAATTGGTGAGAGGAGGCGCGAGAGCCGCTGCTTGAACCGGAGCCAGCGCGATTGCTGCTTAATAATTTCCGGTGTTAGCAGCGTTGATTGCTTCATGTCCTCAATGAAGATATCTTGTAGTTTCTTTGTAATGGCCTCGTCGTAGAAGATGGCGTTCACTTCGAAGTTCAGCATGTAGCTCCGAAAGTCCTGATTCATCGTCCCAATTGAGCTAAATTTATCGTCCGTGATGACTGTCTTTGCGTGGAGGAAACCGTTGTTGTAGACGTAAATTTTGATGCCCATGGCTGTTAACGCATTCGCGTACCACTGCGTAGCACGGTAGATGAATGGGTGGTCTGGCATGCATGGAATCATGATTCTGACATCTACGCCAGCGCGAGCGGCGATCTGCCAGGTGGCGATCATGGCGTCGTCCGGGATAAGGTAGGGCGTCTGAATCCAAAGCTTCTCTTTCGCCTGAGTCATCATGCGGGTCATACCGTTCTTCAGGAACTCCTCGTCGTTGTCGGGTCCATCCGACACAATTTGAGTCGGAACGTTTACTTCCGTTAGGAGGTGTTCGTTTAGTTCGGGGAAGTACTTTGTGTCGAAAATAATTGCGTCGTCTGGTGTGGTGATGGAGGCGTTCCAGTCCATAATGAACCGTTCCTGGAGTAACAACGACGCAGACCCAACGATGCGGACATGGGTGTCGCGCCAGTAACCAAACTTCTTCTTCTCGCCTAGATACTGATCACCAACGTTGAAACCGCCGGTCCAACTGATTTTGCCGTCAATGACCACAATCTTTCTGTGTAAATGGTAATTGAGTCGATATTTACGAATTAGGTTGCGCGCCGTAACGAAGGGGACAACCTTGCCACCAAGATTAGTCAGTGGTTCAAACCAACTTTTCCGCGCACCGGGCGAGCCCCACGGATCATAGATGAGGTGGACCTGAACTCCTTCAAGCTGCTTTCTCTCGAGAAGTGAGAGAAATTTATTGCCGATGTGGTCGTTGAAGAACGAGTAGTACTCGACGTTGATGGTCTCTTTTGCTCCCTCGATATCCTTGAAAAGGGCGTCAAACTTATCATGACCATCAGTGAAAATGCTGACGTCATTGTTCTTGGTTAGAGGCGCGTCTTTTTTAGAGTTGAAGTAGGAGATGATTGTCTGACCCGCATCAGTGGTGTCGGTCTTGCCGGCCTGATTTGGCACAGGTGGGATCATCTCCTCGACCTTACTCAAACCAATATGCTCTTGGCTGTTAATGGCGAAGAGGTTCTCCTGTGCGAGCCCACGGCCGAAGAATGCGTAGAGAATAAAACCGAGTACAGGAAAACTGATGAGCACAAGCAGCCACGCAAGTGTGGTTGCGATACTTCTTGGCCTACGAAAGACAAGGTAGAGCGCAAGAATGGCGTTTAGAATAATGATAATTTGCCAAAGGCTGACTAAAAAATCCACTTTACACTCCTCCTTGTAATATGAATTAGTTGATTTAATTAGTTATTAGTTAGTCGTCTCGATTCGTGAACAACAAGACGAGACGTAGTAACTGTAGTAATGTGGAAAGCACTGCCGCAACGTAGGTTAGGGCCGCAGCACGCAGCACCTTTTTGACTGCGGGAATCTCCGTACTATCTAGGAGTGCGCTCTCACCCAGAATCGCGATGGCACGGTTAGAGGCGTTGAATTCTACGGGTAAGGTCACCAGTTGGAAAAGCACAACTGCGGCGAAAGCCCAGATACCGGCATAAATCAAGGTTTGGTTCATGCCGAGAATTATCCCGATGAGGATTAGTGGCATTGCCAAGGTCGAACCGAGATTCACGACGGGTACTAAGCCCGCGCGGAGGCGCATTGGCTGGTAGTTGTGGGCATCTTGAATTGCGTGTCCCACCTCATGTGCGGCCACGCCGATAGCCGCTACAGATGTGGAGTTTGCTGTTGAATCCGAGAGGTTGAGCGTCTTGTCGCGGCCGTTGTAGTTGTCGGTTAGATTACCGCTAATCTGGCGTACCTCGACATCATGAATGCCGGCGTGTTCGAGAATGTACTCTGCCGCTTCTCGCGCCGTGATGTTCTTGTGGCTACGAACTTTATCATACCGTGCAAAAGTTGATTTAACGTTGATTGCGGCCCACCCAGTTATTAGGAGGCCAATGATTACTAGGAAATAGTATGGGTCAAAGAAGAATGGAAACATAGACACCTCACAATGTTTAAATGATGGTTAATTACTGTTCAGTTGAATAGAGTCTGTAATGGATGCTTTGTTTAGTTTGAATGGTCCGTGCAAAACCGAGCTGTTCTAACTGGTGTTGTGCCACCACATTGTTAATTGGTGTGACTGCCTTTAGATACTGCAGGCCAAGTTCCTTAAATGAGAACTCAATCATGTGCTTTAGAATCTCGGTCATTACGCCATGATTCTGCGCCGCAGGTAACAACTCATAGTGCAGTTCCATTGTACGCTCTTCTGCGTCATAGTTTAGTAGCGCAAATTCGCCTAGAAACTCCTTTGAGGAGCGTTCTGCAATGCCCCAAATAAGCGATTGATCTTTCATTACCTGGCGCATGGCATCTTGAATAAACTTCACAGTGGCTTCTAAATCGAAATCAGCAGTGCGGCCGGCACTCAGTGCAACATCTTGGTTAGCTCTTAAAGGATTAATCTCCTTGACCGTGAATTTGTTGAGCCAGTCGAGATTATATCTTTTGGTCATGATGGGATGGTATAGTTCAAAGCGTTTCATTAGTTCGCCCTCCATTGAGCCTATTTTATCATATAAATATGTAATATAAGCGGCCGAAGCGTCTAATGAATAATCATGCTCTTCTGGGCACTCTTGTGGATCCGTTCAATCCAGGGATGGATGGCTGTGATGAGGATTGCACCAATAATCAGGAACAAGAGCCCAACGCCACCGAGGAAGAGCCAGTCCAATCTGAAGTTGTTCCAGTAGATACCACCGACAGTTTCACGCAGCGCATTGACCGCATAAGTGAACGGCAGGAATGGATTAATCGCCTGGAAGAACTTGCCAGATAGCACAACCGGGAAGTTACCACCTGCACCAGAAATGGAGAGGACCAGGATGATGATTCCGATTCCCTTACCAATGTTCCCGAATAACGCGACAAGCGAGTAGAGGACACTAAAGAAGGCGAATGCGATGAACATTGTGGTGAAGACGAACCAGACAGGTGACGCAACGTAAGCGTGAATTAAGAACATGTTACCGAGCGTCACAATGATGGCTTGAGTGAGCCCAACTACGAGGAATGTCAGATAACGCGCAAAGTACTGTTGGCGTTTCGAATACTGCTTCTTTTGCTTGTCAGAAAGGACAAAGTCTGTCGAGATGACACTTGAAAGGAGTAGGGCACCAACCCAGATACAAAGGGCGGTGTAGAATGGTGCACTCTGTGAGCCATAGGTAGGAATTGGGTAGAGCGTGTTCGTCTCTAATTCAACCGGATTAGCAAGGAAGTTTGCTTCCTTGTTTGCATCTCTTTTGAGCAACTTGATCAGCTTATCCATGTCGACAGTGTGTTCAACTTTGTCTAGAATCTTCGAACCCTTCTGGATCCCAGCCTTCAGAGTCGGCCAATCCTCCTTGATGAACTTGTCAGCAGTAGCCAGTCCGGCTTTGACCTCAGGCATCTTCTCGTTTGCTAAGTTGATGGCATCAGTCAGTTCACGCTCGATGCGTGGTAAGTCGTTTTGTGCCAGTAACATCAATCGTGTTAATTTGAGCTTTAACTCAGGATAGTCACCTTTGTAGAGATTCGCTAACGCATTAATACCTGATACAATCGTGCCCATGTTGTCGTTAACTAGCGTGTTTGCCCCGTGTAAGGCAGATTTGATTATTGGCGTATCAGTCTGGACCTTCTTTAAGAAGCTAGTTAATTGGTTGAGGACGGTTTTGGTGTTTGTGAGTAAGTCTGGAACTAGTGGCAATAGCTCGGAGTTAACTGTCTGAAGTGACTTACTTGCATCAGCCAGTAACGACGCTGTTTTGTCCAAAAAGTCGCTCACCGTTCCGGCAATATTCAATGCGTTTAGTTGGTCGATGCCAGCAGAAATCTGCTTGTTGACTGTTATCAGGTTGTTGAGCTTGCTAATTAGCTCGTCGGCACTAATCTGCGGCATGTTTTCTTTGATATCTTGAATGAGTTGGTTGCTCGACTTCGCTGTATCGATGAGCGTGTCTAGGCGGCTGATGATCGGTTGAAGTAATGTAGATTGTGGTAATCCAGCATTTTGTGCAATCTGGTTGTAAACGTCCTCTACATTTTGGAGCGTATTGCGCAGACTGGTGTTGACCCGGGTAATAGTTGCGGTATCTTCCGCCATGTTGGTTAAGATTGCCTCAATATCCTGCTTGAGTTGTGCACTATTGGGGTCGTTTTGAAGTTCATTAATCAATTTAATCAGTTGGCTGGAGAGATCATTAACATCGGTGACAGTGGTTTGGACAATGCTTAAGGCGGATTTCACAGTAGAGTCAACCACGGGAAGGGCCGCCTTCAGGGCTGGAATGAGTGAGCCCTTGGTGTAGGTTGTTAAACTCTCTGCATCCTGACTGAACTGTTTGATATCAGGCATGGCAGCCTCTAGCTTCGTCAGTAGTGTTGAACTCTGTTGCAACACAGTTAGGCTGGTGTCTAATGTCTCCGCCGCATTATCAAAGTTGCTGTCCGCGTTGTTCAAAAGTGTGCCAGCATTTTTGATGTTTGGAATGTTCTGTTGAGCCTGTAGTGACATTTGACCCACGTTATCTACTAGGGGGAGATATTGGTTAGCGGCAATTAATTTGGTGCTGAATTGATTTATTTCGGGAATAAACTTGGTGATTTGGTTCGCTTGGTCCAGCTTCTCATCTAACTCTGGTAGCTTCTGCTTAACGGTCTGTATTTCATTCAAATAGCCCTCGATAGTCGGTAAATCTGCATTTGTCTCGGTGATGAGGGATGCAAACCGTTGTAACATTGGTAGGTTATTCTGAAGGTCAATCCCGGCTTTGTTGAGAACAGTCACAAGCGTCTTACCGACCGTGGTCTGGAATTCGTCAGAGATGGTGGTCTGAAGGGTGCTTGCCCCGGTATCGGTGATTTTGGGTGCAACAGCGTTGATCTTGGTGTTGACGTAATATTCCAGCTTGGGCTTTGTCACCTTACCGTTGACAAAAGTCAGTAGGTCCTTTGAGAAATTCTTGGGTACGTAAATACCCGCATAGTATTTGCCGCTCTTAACGCCTTCTGTAACGGTGTGTTTGTTCGAGACAAATGTCCAGCCGAGTTTATCGTTATGCTTCAGCTGCGACGTCAGTTCCTTCCCGACGTTTATTTCCTTGTCATCGAATTTGGTGCCCGTATCCTCGGCGTAGACTGCAATCTTCAGGTCCGAAGTGTTGGAATAGGGATCCCAGAGGGCCCAAACGTTAAACCAACAATATAGTGCCGGTAGAATTAAAAGGGCCACAAACAGTAGTGTGGCTAGGGGGCTCTTGAATATTCTTTTCCAGTCAAGTACGAATAATTGTAGAATCTTCTTCATGTGTATCAAATCTCCTCAAAGAAACAATTATATACTAGGATAGTATAATTCCAAATATTTTTGCCCGATTAAAAAAATTCTTAATAAAATTTACTGTCTTAGACTTAAAATACCTATGGTTAAAAAAATACGCAAAATAGAATAAAAAACTTTACTTACAAAAAATAAGTATTATTATATTTGTAAGGTTGTTAATACTTATTATACAGGAGGAACCCCCACATGACAGAATTAATTGGCTTGCATCACATTACTGCAATTATGTCGGATGCTCCCAAAATTTTTGATTTTATGACAAATATTCTCGGTTTACACCTCATTAAAAAAACGGTGAACCAAGACGATGTTCGGACCTATCATCTGTATTTCACTGATGACCAAGGTAAGGCTGGTACTGATTTGACATTCTTCGACTTCCCAGGAATCCCTAAGGGTAGACAAGGTAAGAACGGTATTACTAGAATCGGCTTCCGTGTTCCAAATGATCGGGCACTCGAGTGGTGGGCTGGTCACTTTGACAAGAATAATGTCGAGCATACCGCAATCAAGGAGCGTTTCGGTGCAAAGTACCTCTACTTCTACGATTTCGATGACCAACAGTATCAACTGGTCTCTGACGAGAAGAACTATGGCCTAGGTGGCGGTGATTACTACCGTTACTCACCAATTCCTGAGGAATACGCAATTGTCGGCCTTGGACCGAGCTTTGTGACCGTGAACTACTTCAACCGGATGGACAAGGTCCTGACGGATCTGATGGGCTTCAAGCAAATAGACCGCGATGGTGACCTCTACCTCTATGAACTCCACGGTAACGGTCATGGCGCGCAGATTATTGTGGAAAATTCTGAGATTATGCTAGACCAGTTCCAAGGATACGGCACAGTGCACCACATTGCTTTCTCAGTTGAAGATGAACCAGCTCTGCGTGAGTGGATTGACAAGATTCGGAATTACAACTTGCCAAACTCAGGCTTCGTTGACCGTTTCTACTTCAAGTCTGAGTACTTCAGACCGGGCATCGGCGTGCTTTTCGAAATTGCTACAAACGGTCCTGGCTTCCTATTAGACGAAACCTACGAGGAAGCTGGTGTTCACCTAGAGTTGCCACCGTTCCTAGAGAGCGAACGGGAGGACATCGAGGCGCACTTAGTCCCATTCAATACAGATTCACCGAAGGGAAAATAAGATGGCCGAAATTACAGCAAACTACTTCTTCGAAAAATGTGAGGATAACGAGCACCCAATCTTGATGCTCCATGGCACCGGTGGAAACGAGAAGGATCTTGTGCCGATTGCGCGACTGATCAACGCTAAGGCGACTTTGATTGGTATACGCGGAAGGTTGGTAGAAAATGGGCAAACCCGTTATTTTAACCACACAGCGAGTGGTGGGTTTGACCTCGAGAGTCTGAGTAGCGAGACCGACTGGCTGCTGGAGCAGGTTGACCTATTGGCCAAAGAACATGGATTTGACGTTACTAAGCTGACGGTAATTGGTTACTCCAACGGGGCGAATGTTGCGATTTACAGCATGTTGGAGAAGTATGTCCAGTTTAGAAATGCCATCCTGTTCCACCCAATGGCCTTGAAGGAATCGCCGAAGATTCCGCGTTTGCCAGAGAATAAGGTCTGGTTATCACACGGTGACCGTGACCCAATCGTGAGTGCGGATAATTTTGAGTTTCTGGTGGGCGAGATCAATGCGGCTGGCATGGACTACACAATTTTCAATCACCAGCAGTCACATAACATCAACCGTGACGAGATGGTTGCAGCTAAGCAGTGGTACGACGAGCATATCTTGTAATCAAAGCTAATCCCTTAGTTAAGCGAAATTTAGGCAGTAAAATAAGTAAAATTATATTTGTAGAGAAGATTAAAATCGGCGACAAAAATAGCCGCCAACAAATACCCCGAAGATTCCTTCGGGGTATTATTTTGCCTAAAAAAACGGAATGGTAGATAAAGTGAGCGATAAATGATAGATAAAATGGTAGATAACTGTTATGTCGTGATACAATCTGTTGTGAAGCTAGTTATGGTAAATGTGAGGGATGTTTTGTATGGAATATATTAAATTATTTGATAGCTTAAACAAAAAACTCGCTCGTGAAAATTTAGAATTGGATATTCACTGTGTAGGTGGCTTTGTTCTAGAGTATTATGGATTAAAAGCTACCAGCGATATTGATGCGTTTTATGAATCTAACGAAAAGATAGATAGATTAATTGACGAAGTTGGTAATGAATATGGTGTAGGGACTAACTCCAGTCCTTGGCTGAATAATAGTATTCAAAATATCATTTCTAACAACAATTTAGACCAAGAGACTACCATTTACGCAGGTACAAACTTAACAGTCAATATTGCTTCACTTGAAACTATATTTGAAGATAAAATTGTATCTTCTAGGGTAAAAGATAGAGAAGATATTAAAGAGTTGATGATTGCTTTAAACAAACATGATTTAGCAAGTATAATGAAAATTTATGAATACTCCGATGGAACTACTGATCCGGCGGTAATTGTTGAAGCCTATATTAACGCTTTTGGGAGGGGTTCATTTGATGAGCAGGTCCGTGATAATCCAGAATTGAAGAGGTACTTGATATGAACATTGCACAGTACTATATTAAGGCGGCGGAAGAGTCACAATGGTCTTTCAAGCTCTGGATTAGGTATTTAAACAAGCATATAAGCCGCGCAGCAACGTTGATTACGGCAGATGATGTGAAAGTTATTACTGAATCGGGAAAGCTGCAGGAGTGGCAGAAAGCCATTTTAGAATTGGCAATGGATAAGACTACTATTATTTGGCAGATAGTTGTTGAATATTCCGAGCCAGCAAAAGATAATTGGCGCTACCAAGAGGCTGTGTCGCGGTGGCAGCATGCCTGATAAAGTAAAAAATCCTTATTTACAAGCTTCATTAGCCTGCAAATAAGGATTTTTTCTAGTGGATTTGTGAGTTAATTGGCATTTATTTGTTCGAATAGATGAAACTGTTGACGATCCCGATTACCAGTTGGTTATCGTGCATCTCGCTGTGTTCGGCTGCTGCTCCGCGCACCTCAACCTCGCTGAACCGCCGCACGATTGGTGCCAGGATGTACCTAATCGATTTGGCGGAAACGACGGAGATAAATTTATCTGTGTTGGTCTCGTCTTCGACGTTACCATAGACGTTCAAAACCGAGATGTTCTCCGGAAACTTACGGCGGTTGAGTAGCATACTGAGATAGCTCAGATTCATCAGGAGTGGGCGGCCCCGCCGGTTGAGATAGTTGACGTTTGGGATATCGCCGAGAAACATTACGCCGTCAAACGGACCCGCCACGAGGGCTACCTTCTGTAAGTGGGGAAACGAGCTCTTTCGCTTCGGTGACTTCATCTCAGTCCTGATAATACTTGGTGCACCAAGGCTGTGCCCGACTGCATTGTACTTGACGAAATGATATTTTTTGGCCAGGAACGGTAGAATATAGTTGAGGTAGTAGCAAATTGCGTATACCCCAACAATCTTCTGCTGGAAAATCAGTTGTATAACAGGATTCTCGTCAGCGGTCCATGTGCCCTCTAGTGTCACATTCTTGAAGAGGTCGACCGTCACCTTCAGAAACTTGGGGTTACCCTTCTGCTTCAGTGCCTCGTCGACCATCACCTTTGTTGTGTAGTCGCCCCCCCGGAAGCCGTGAATGTAAATGACGGGAATCTGGGTCAGGTGGTGGGGCTTCTCCTCAATGGTTGAATGATCGATTATTTTCTTGCGGTGGAGGTTTAGCAGAAAGCGGGTGGGAGGGAAAGTCGCCATGAGACCAAGTAGCACCAAGTGTGCGAAACTAGGTTCTTTTATTTGTTTAGCCAACTTGACCACCTCCCAGATTTTTCATGTTAAAATACTCTTGATATTCTAACACATTAATTATAATAGCTATAGCGAAGGACGATTATGAAATACTACGCAGTAAGAAAAGGCCGAATTACGGGAATTTATTACAATTGGGACGATACGAAACGGCAGGTTGATGGCTTTCCCGGAGCTGTCTACAAGAGTTTTAGCTCTGTACAAGACGCCAAGGCCTTTCTGGCAGGTGAGGAGCCAGCTAGGATACAGAGTTCTAAACTCCCGACACCTACCCAACAAAAGGCTCCGGTGAAGCAGCCAAAGCTAGCTCAATATGCTGCAATCATTTACACGGACGGTGGTTCGCGGAATACTGGTAATGTTGCCGGTGGGCA
The DNA here is from genome assembly GCF_001434555.1 of Amylolactobacillus amylotrophicus DSM 20534. NCBI lineage: Bacteria > Bacillati > Bacillota > Bacilli > Lactobacillales > Lactobacillaceae > Amylolactobacillus > Amylolactobacillus amylotrophicus. Next base: position 300,460 of record NZ_AZCV01000002.1, on the reverse strand, counting down.
TGTGCGAACAGGCGATAAAGCAGCCTGGGCCTACTTGATACAGGTGGCTGGCCAGAATATCTCTGCCTCGGCAGGTGAACTTGGGGCGACTAATAACAAGATGGAGATTACCGCGTTGTTGGCAGCTATGCGGAAATTAATTGAGCTGGGCCTAAATGAACAGAAACTATTGTTCGTGTTAGACTCGCAATATGTCCTGCAGGCTTTCACGAAGCGGTGGATCTACGGCTGGGCTAAGCGTGGTTGGACTAGATCTGCCGGAGAACTAGCTAACAAAGAGCTGTGGCAGGACATTTATCGGTTACTACCCCGTTTCAAGCAGATGAATTTCGAATGGACGAAGGGCCATGAGAACAATCAGGGCAACGTGTTCGTCGATGAGTTGTTGAATCAGACCATGGATCGGATGTGAAGAGGGAAAAAATAATGACAAAATTTCCAGATAAAATAGTTCTTAATCGGGCAACTAATATCAGGTATGCACGACAGAATTTCACTAATTTAGTTCACACTAGTGCCAGGTTCGAAGGAGTGAATACTACCTTGTCCCAGACCCAGACAATCATCGATGGAATGGCTGTTTCCGATGTTTCGTTAGCTGATATTAACGTGATTGTGGACCTGAAGCGGGCGTGGCAGTTCGTTACGGAAACGGCTGAACCCGTCACACTAGCTTTTGCTCAAAAAGTTAACCGAATCGTAGCCGCACATGATTCTTTAGCTCCAGGCGAGTTTAGAACGGGTCGTGGAGCTGTGACGCTCGGGTTGGATGAGCAATTTATACCTGAGTTGGTTGATGAAACTAAGGAAAATCAATTTTTGCATGAACTTTTCAATGCTGATATCTCGACGACAGATAAGGCACTAACGTTGATGTTTCATTTGATGCGTGGTCAATTATTTTGGGACGGTAATAAGAGAACCGCAACACTTGTCGCCAACAAAGTCATGATTGACGACGGTGCCGGCCTAATCAACGTTCCATTAGATCACTGGGAAGAATATAATAATCAGATTGCGTCCTTCTATCATACTGGTGAGTTAGGACCCATCAAGGCATGGGCATACGATATTGCCGTGCAGGTCCCGCAAATCTAGTCTAATTACACAACCAAAAAGGAGCCCAATTTTTCGGGCTCCTTTTATGTCATGTCGGGCAGCTACCCGCTAAATTCACACAGGCAATCTGGGCTGAGATCTTAGAACCAGTTGCTAATGGTCTGCACGAGGTTCTGGAAGAAGTTGACGATTGCGTCCCAGATTTTCTGGATGAAGTTCCGGTTCTCTGCCGTATTCAACTTGTTGAAAATATTCTGGGCACTAGCCTTGATCTGCGTACCGAGTTTTTGGGCCTGCTCCTTGAAGTTGCTGTTCTTCAAAGCGCCCGAATCACGGACGTTAATCAGGATGTTAATGATTTGTTGTTTCTGATTGTTATTGATGACGTCGCCAAGATTATTGATGGTAATCTGATTGTTGATGATATCCGCAATCTGGCTGTTTGAGACGTTATCGCCAATTTTAGCCATCTCGGCCTTCGCACCGGCAACGGCATTGTTTAACTGGGCGTCAGAATACCCATCTTTACCTGAATTCTGCTCATTGATATCGCTCAGGGTGTTCATTTCGTCTTGGGCAGCGTTAACCTGCTGCTGATTCAGTGCCTCACCGTTCTTGGCGTAGGCCGCGTAGACGCCAGCGAGGGCTCCTGAACCATCAATCGGCACGGCACTGGTGACGTAGATATTCGCGTCGGCAATCCCGGCCGTCAGTGCCGCGTTTTTGTATTGGTTGGCCGTAATGGTGGTAATGTTGTTCTTGCCGTTGTATGGCAGAATCTTGACGTTAATCCCGGACCCGTTATTGGTCTTTTGAATCATCGCGCTGGACCAAACGCCGGAATTAGTGTTGAAGTTGGAGCCGGAGGGATTCAGGTACTTCACCAGCTCGGTACCAGTGATGGTGATTGTGTTATAGTTCGCGCCGTTCAGCGGATTCGTCAGCTTTGTGATTGTGCCATCGCGCTGGCTGCTGGTCAGGGACGTCCCCAGCGTGACCATGGGATCATCGTCGGCGGCAACTACTGTGTTGATGCTACTGTTGAATGCAAAAAAAATGCCAAAAACTGTTAGAATGGACGTGAAGAATGTAATAATCTTTTTCATTGTTTTAGCTCCTTTGTCCTTGTTATTATAGCAAAAATTACGAGTGCAAAAGAACCGTACGCTCTTTTTAATGATTACTTAGAGAAAAAATAGGAGAATTTTATGCTTTCTATTCGTAAACGACACTTCAACCAAATTCCACTACTGGAGGTCTTCCCGGCCGAGACGGAAGGCCAGATTATCCCGGCGATTGTCTATTATCATGGCTGGCGCTCGAATAAAGAACTTGTACTGACCAATGTGCGCAAGCTGGCGGACGTCGGGTTTCGTGTACTTGTGCCCGATGCCCTAAATCACGGTGAGCGGTGGGCCGAGGTTGCACCATTGCCGTCCTTCACCTTTTGGCAGACCATTAACGCTAACATTAATGAGTTTAACCAAATTGTGGCCCATGCCACCGAGTTAGAGCTGATTGACCCAGCACGTGTTGGCGTTGCTGGCGTCTCGATGGGTGGAATGACCGCATCCGCATTGCTGAGTGCCAACCCAAATATTCAGGCTGCTGCGTGTCTGATGGGCACACCTGAGTTGGTAAACTACCGTAAGCTTGTGTTTGCGCATGCTCGGGCAAACAGTATTCAAGTACCGCGTGCGCTTGAGCTGAGTTTGAGTTGGGTCAGGGCGTTTGACCTCTCGGTCCACCCGGAGCTGATCAATAATCGCCCGTTTTACGTCTGGCACGACGAGCAGGATAAACGCATTCCATTTGCGCATGTGGCCGACTTCTACGAGCATACTAAGAACCATCCGGCGAATCAACAGCTGACGTTCGTGCATACTAATCAGTATGGCCACATGCTGACGGCTGGTATCATGGAGCAGACAGTGCAATTTTTCCAAGCAAATCTGCATTAGTGAGCTGGCTGATTGTTAAAACGCCCTGACGAGCAATGCTATAATAGAAAAAGCCCACTTTCGTGGACTCATACTAAACTATAACTCATCCTTGATGTGATGCGCAGTTCCGCCGGCCTCTGCGGTCTTTTGGGTGTCGGCGTAGTAGACTGCAAATAGTTCCTTGCCGTCAGCCTCCGCAATCACAATTTTGCGCTCTGTGGGGCGTTCTGTTTTGAAGATTTCTGCACTGCGCCGTGCCTCACGGAAGTCGCGCGAGTTAGCAATTGCATCACCAGGATTGAAGAAAACCGTTTCGTTATTCATCAGCAACACTCCTTACATTATTGTTACTGTAATTTTACCAGTTAGAGAGTGTAAAATAAAAGAAATAGGGTTTTAGTGACAGGGGAAGATATGCGAATTAAAGTTAACGATGTCGAATTGAATTATCAACAGGCCGGTTCGGGCCACCCGTTGATTCTGCTGCACGGCAATCAAGAAGACAGTACCATTTTTGATAAAATCATTGCGCCTTTGGCCTTGTACTACACGGTCTATGCCCTCGACGCTCGCGGACACGGCCTGAGCGAATCAACAGGAGAATACCATTATCAGACCTACGTCGGGGATGTGGCGGCCTTCATTAGGAAGCTCGATTTACGCCATCCGTTCGTCTTCGGTTATAGCGACGGCGGAATTGTGGGCCTGATGCTCGCCAGCCAGTATCCTAATCTGGTGCCCCGCCTGATGGTCGCGGGTGCGAATGTTCATCCAAATGGGTTGCTCAAAAGAGAGCAAGTAAAGAATAATTTTTTGAACTTTTTCCAGCGGAAGCAGGAAGTCACGATGATGCTGACCGAGCCAGATATCACGAATACCGAATTGCAGCGAATTAGAGCAAAGACGCTTTGCGTTGTGGGTGAGAAAGATGTGGTGAAGGTCGAGCATACACGCGAGTTTGCAGAACAGATTCCGGATAGCCGGATTGTTGTGATGCCCCGCCAGACACACGCAAGCTATGTTGTACACAGCCTCAAGCTGCTGGGACTCATGAAGGACTTCTTCATCGAGGAATCGTAAAACTGTGATTGTTGAATA
>NZ_AZCV01000002.1:264730-296230 GCF_001434555.1 Amylolactobacillus amylotrophicus DSM 20534 | reverse complement strand
AAATAATCCTGCCACTCGGCGGGATTTTTTATGTTATAAGAATTTTCCCGGGAACAATGACACATCTCGTGCACGTCCCGTGGTATCAACGTTTCTAGCACCACCAATTTTACGGTGGCACAGTTTTGACCCTTTTCAAATTATTTTGGCTCATTGGGCACCTCCTCGGAGAAGATCCCGTTGAGCTTTTTTGCGACTTCAAAGTTACTGTTCGGGTAGAGATGACCGTAAGTGCCGAGTGTCGTTTCGATGTCTTCATGCCCCAGACGTTCTTTGATTTGGAGTGGATTTTCACCGAGGCTGATCAACAGCGACACATGCGAGTGACGGAGGCCATGCACAGTAATTCGCTCAACTTCTGCGAGTGTGCTATAAGCGCTCACGATACTCAAGAAGCGCCGGTCAGGGCAGGGAATCCCATTGAGTGAGAATACCCACTCGGATTGCACCATCGTTGCTTGTTCGACCTGCCACGCGCCTAGACACGCAATCGTATCATCATCAAGCGCGACTGTTCGACGACTAGCCGCGGTCTTTGGCTCTGGCGTTTCAAACCAGTTGCGGTTGTGATAGTCCATGGTTTTGTTGATGTTCACCGTCTTAGCTTCGAGATCAACGTCTGTCCACTTTAACGCCCGCGCTTCACCACTTCGTAAGCCTGACATGAACATGAACCACAACATCGTGCGCTCAAAGTATTTCTCGTAAGTGTCTGTGCCAGTTTTGGCAATCACTTTTTGGAAGTCTTCCCGTGTCCAGAACTTGATCTTCGCTTTCTTCTTAGGAATCAGACCGACGATGCGCACTGCATTTTCGGAGATGATGCCTAAGGTTTTGGCGCGTTCTAACACTTGACCAATCAGAATATTGACAGTTCGCGCATAAGATTGCTTGCAGACTTTTAGAATCTGCACTTGCCACCTTTGAATATCGATCGGTCGAATTTGGTCAATCGCGATCTCGGTAAACACCTTGAGATGCTCACTGCCCATCATGTTTACGCGTTGCCGGTAAGTCCGTGGCTTCACTTGGGTTTTGTACCAAGGCTTGAACACGTCCTCCATGAATGGCCCGAAGCGGGTCTGCTTGATGTCTTGGTCATCAGTAACGCCAGCCGCCAACATGGCTAGTCTTGCTTTTTTCGCCTCCGTTTTCGTTTTGAAGCCGCTGGCACGCTTTTGAATTCGCTTGCCAGTCCGTTTGTCAGTTCCTAAGCTCACGCGGAAGCTAAAAGTGCCGTCCGCTTGCTTGGTAATATGGTCTTTCGTAGTCAAGATAGTTCCTCCTTAACTGCGGAAAGGCCACTTGGTGCACCCTCAAGTTGGCTTAGTTTCAAGCCTAATACTGCGTCTACTGCTTCCACTGGAACACGGTCTACGCCTTTCTTACCGTACCATCCAAGGCCTTGTTTGAGCAACAACTCTTTTGCCATTTTGATGATACGGCTTGCTTGCGCTGGACTGTATCCCAGCTTGATAAGGTCAGCTCTAGTCATTGTCAGGAAGACTGGCTGTGCTGGTGCGTTAATATTCAATCAAATCACTTCCTAAAGTTTGGTGGGAGTGAGATAATCAAACCAGATAGAACCCATATCTTATCTGTGAAGGGTGGCTACTTGCTTTGGTCGGCGTAGTCGCTCTTTTTTGATTTCTCACGATGTTTGGAATCTGTCATAATACCATTGCGTTGGTGCTGAAAATGGTGGATCACGTCCCAGTGGCGTTGCGTCAATTTACCACTGTCGATGATAGCCTTGAGTTCGTTTGTGTTGTTGTACTGGTCAATCACCTGCAACATCTTGAGTGAGGGTGCGACTTGCTTTCTTAACCATCGAGTAATGTGGTCATAGTTCAATGGCTCCGGATTAGTGGACAGGCGCAACTTATCCCGATTGTTGCCGATGAATGCCGCCCAACGGGGATCTAACGCCCACTCGCTTTTCGGTTTGTGGCTGGGGGTGAGAAAGCACAAATACTGATTGATGATGCCGAACACGACTTGTTCAGGATCATGCGTCGCTAATAGATGTTCAACCGCGGTGGCGGCACGCTCGCGGCGTAGTCGCACTTCAAAGCGGGTCCGGATTGGTTGGTCTTCAATGGCGATTTCTGGGTGTTTCTGATGTTGCTCAAACGCCTTGTCATAGATACAGAAATTGACCTCGCTTTGTGGTGAGCCGAGATACAACGTGCGTCCAGAGGCGTGCCACTGTTTGGTGCGGTTATCCCTGAACCCACGAAAGCGCGAGCTGAATTCATCACGGTCGCACTTCTCAATCAGCGTTGATACGTCTAGCAAGCCGTTGCGGTCGTTGATAGCTAAATCAAGTCGGGTGAAGTGGCAATCCAGTTTGATACACGCTTCCAAGAAGTCATACCAAGTCCGGTTCTGTGATCGCAGATATGATTCGACATAGCGGCACCCTTGACCTTTAAGCTCAACCATTGTGCCACTGTCGTCTTTGGGGTTGTAGTCTTCGGCATCCACGTCTTGGTAAGGCGATAACATAATCTTGATTTCACCGCATATCAGGGTTGCTGAATAGCCATAATGAGCGCCGTCGTGCAGGTTGAAATGGGTCGGGCTGATTTGGAACAATTCGTTAATCAATTCTTCGTAGTCATGCGTCTTGAAAGTGACGCCGAGATAGTCAATACAGACGTCCAGATTATTCTGACCGGTTAGTGCACGCAACGCCAATGATAGTTCTAATCGGGCTTTATCGTTGAGTGGCTTCTTGCGACCCAGCAGTTGATTCAGGTGTGATCGGCTGTAATTAGCCATATCGGCGAGTTGGCCTTGTGTAATACCATTGGCGCGCATCTCGTCGTGGACTTGATCAAGCCAATCTTTGTTTGTCATGCCGCCAATCAAATTCAAGTCTTTGAGCATGTTAGCTCCTTTCTATGCGTCCTAACAGCAATTCGGCATTCTGCCTATGCGGCAAGGCCTTGCTGCGGGCGCTTTATGCCTACCGTCGGATTTCTTGTTACTTGTATTTGCCCCCCTATTAGATACTGGGGGCTTGAGGCGGCCGGCTAACGCCGACCGCCGCCGCTCACGCTAGCGGCTTTCGCGCTGCACGCCGCGCGCGGCGGCGAGGCTACCTCCTTTCAAGAAGATTTGAGATTTATTACCCTCACTACTTAAAGACGGAATTTTCATCAAAATTTGAAACAGAAACTTGATTGTTTGCAAAATCTTAATGTTTTTGGAAAATAAAAATACACCTCCAGATGATGTCATCCATTGGTGTACGTTGATTACTAAACTAATATCTGTTTTCCAAATTCAATGTTAACGAAGTGATTGATTCGAGGAATACAAGCTCTTCATCGGACAATATTGAACACGAGGCGGTTAGCCACTAATCGATGAAAGATGAACAATTCGCTGGCATTGATTGGCAACCTCATCATCGTGTGTGACAACAATAACGGTCTTGCCTTGCTTATTCATTGCCTTTAGTAACTGCATGATTTCATCACGATTTTTCTGGTCCAACGATCCTGTGGGTTCATCGGCAAGAATCAGCTTGCTTGGCTTGATAAGTGCACGTGCCACAGCGATACGTTGCTGTTGCCCCCCAGACAATTCAAAAATTGGGCTTTTACCGTATCCTTGTAAGCCAACTTTTTGAAGTGCATCGTTAATTATCGCGACTTTGTCCGCCTTGGTGGCATGCAGATATTTAATTCCCAGCATCAGATTATATTCGACTGTTTCGTCTTCAATAAGCGCAAAATTTTGAAACAGATAGCTGATATCCTCTCTGATAATTGACAAGGCAGTTCTACTATTCGGTTTGATATTGGATTGATCGAACAGTTTGTAGGTGCCAGAATCAAATGATTCAATTAACCCCAAGATGTTTAAGATTGTGCTCTTACCTGATCCACTTGGTCCCGTAATGGCAATCATTTCTCCCGCTTCAACTGATAAGGAGAAGTTGTCCAGCACAATTTTGGTTTTATACTTTTTTGTAACATGCTCTAGTTTAATCATTTTCATTCTCCTTTCAGCATTGCTGGAAGACTACGCCGTTCAACAATCGAAATGAAGCCACTGGAGATTAGTGCGTCCAAAGCAATCATAATCAGCGCAAAAATCAGTATTAATTTTGAGCTTCCAAATAGCAACACTACCAAAAGCTGAATTGCGTATAAAGCCAAGGCGACTAATCCTTCCCACTTGTATCGATCAACTAACTTTATTCCCAGCATTTTCTTGATTGCAAGTGAGCGTGCTTTATTTTGGATGATACACATGAGTAAGAAAATGGAGGCAATCAAATTTAGGCAGAAGACTGTTACCAGCATGAGGGCAAAGAATGCTAAACCCTGATTGATAGAAGTCAAAGAATCCGATAGTATTGAATTCATTGTCGCAAAATGAATATTTAGGTAACCCGCATCTGCTTTTGTAATTGCGTGCTTTATGGTACGCATTGTTGATTTGCTTTGGGAAATTTTCAAAGGATTGGCACCACTTGTATCGGATAAAATCTCCTTATCAAAGAACGTCATATTGCTTGGTGTAACGATTGAAAAAATGGGAGACTGAAGCCTTTGCTTGATATTGAAGTCGTAAGCAAAGACTGACACTTTGGCTTGTCGATCATTATAATAAATCAACTTCACCTTCATTTTTTTGATACTAGTATGCGACTGTTGTTCGCTATTTAGCAAGTTGTACTGAAAGCTCTGTACCAAGTGCATCATTGCGTGATGATTTTTATATTTTTGAGGAATCAAGTAGACGCGTTCAGTTGATTTTTGCTTTAACAGTGACCTGAGTTGCGGCACTTTATTCCGAATGTAATTTTCATTCACGGTCATAATTGGATAGCGTTCATTCGGAGCAAACTCGGGAGTTGTTGCATTTGAGGATAATTCTTTAGATGGATTAACCACTGTACTACGCACGTACATTGTGTCGGTATTTTGATCTAGGTCTGCATACAGTTTTGTTAGGGTACGTGTTGCGTGGTCTTGATCTGCCAACATTACTTTGTCAATCGTCAATACTTCGCCGTCACGTTGCCAATCTTTAACCTGCTGTGCTTGGCGAAGCGATTCAGTGATACCAGCAGATGTTTGAACAAGCAGTACCGTGGTGACAAGTGTTAACAGTGCTTTTAGTCCGAATGATAGCCACGTTCCGAGCGTAAAGTTGAAGTGATTTTTCAGCAAATCACGAATGGTGGTCTTGTGAACCAGTAGATACACTGAAAGGTTTGCGAGAAAATACAATGCAACTAGTGCAAATTGTCCTACAATCAATATTGGCAACAGGGTAGGCGGTAAGAAATTGTGATATAAAATCACAATCACGATATCAGTCATAACGCTAGTAACCAACAGTGTCACCATGCCATTGCGGACGAAACTCCAAATAATCGCGCCGTTTTTCCAGCCGTTGAGTTTCATCACGCCAATGGTGTGCATTTTCGATATTGGCAGGTAGACAACAATCAAGAGGAAAATAAGTATCGATATTGCTAAGAGCAATAAGAATATCCCAAGATTTTTGTTGAACATTTCTGTTCGCTGTTCAACGTTTTTGGTCACAAGTTGAGCTGGCGTCACACTAAAAAATTGACTTAGGCGATGAATTATTTTCGCTTTATCTGTGCTATTGGCGCCAACAATAGTGAATGTCCCGTTCGCCGTTCGGTTATTATCTTTATGATAACGTGAAAGCGTCTGGAGAATCACATGGTTTTTGCTGTAAAAAACTGGAATAGTACCAATTTGGTGCTGGCTTCCCGTTACAAAACTTGCGTAGTAATCGTCCTTATCAGGGAATACGTTGTTCGATGTCAATCCAAAATTATCTTTTGGAAAGCTGCTACGCTGATATACGACTGATTTCACAGTGGCGCCATTTGAATCTGTCGTACTAAGGAAGACATTCACCTTATAGTGATTAGACAGCCGCGAAAATTCCTTGATTTCATCTTTGACCGCAACCTGACTATCACTGACATAGAAGTTGAAAGAATCATCAGTCTTCTCTATAGTGTTTGTTCGGATCACGTCTTTTGTTTGGAAAATATTAACGGTGATCAGTGCGGAGCATATAACTACTAAGAACACACACAGTGATAGAATTTTTTTCAAGATCATCACCCCTTAACCCAATAAATACGAAAGGCGCACTTTCACATATGCGAGAGTCGTCTTTTACTTGCCAACAGATTTAGTTAGCTAACACTCCACCAGTAGTTTAAGCCTGTAGGTGGAATCTTGGTATACTTTGATTGTGCCCAAACGCCTTTGGTCTTGGTGACCTTGTTGCAATCGCTCTTTGTTCTACCGACCGAAGCACTATGTGTCTTGGAATTATGAAGATAGTCGGAGTATCCGAATGTGCCAGTCAAGCCGACACCATAGTTCCATGTGCCACCGCCAACACTTGCTGCCATAACAGCACTACCTACGCCTGTTCCCAGCAGACCAGCCGTGACAGCAAACGCCGTCATCAATTTCTTTGCACTCTTCATAACATGTCCCTCCATGTGTGAATGTGTTCCACTAAAAAAGTTTAATACACGGTCTCTGTTCCGTATTCTCAGCCGTATCTCCTCCAAACGTTGCCTTTGCCCCATCAACAACTACAAGAAGAAATCAGCACGCGGTACTGCGAATTAGTCAATCTTAATTGCGTAAGTACCAGCAGAGGAAACGGCCATAGCCTTGAGAGTATATGTTCCGCTATTCCAAGGAATGCTATCCAGTCTTACCGTTTTACCCTTACCAATGGTTTTGACTGATCCTACCTGTGCGCCATTCGAATTAACGATTTTAACTTTGATAGCCCCTTTATTTCCGGCATTGTTTGTAACAACTGGGCTGTCATTGAAAATGTTATTTGATGACGTAACATTAGAGTATGCATTCGTAACTAGATATGCTGTACTACTCCAGTAAATCATCGCCGTTGCGGTAGATTGAGTGGCTTGCTCACCATCCGTGGTAGCATTAACCGATTGTGATCCGCTCACCGAAACACTAAGTAAAACCGTGGAAAGCAAGGTAGCACACAAGAATTTACACCTCATATTGATTCCCCCCTGTATGGCTAAAGAATATCATCTTGCAAGCGTTTTTAATAGTGGGTATATTCAAGAAGGATTATGTATCAGTAATGACAGAGTTTGTGTCATGCCAAAAATCACCGTAAATTACAGAGTCACAGATGCTATCTAGACTACACGGTCAAATTTTGCGATAACCATAATGGAGGATTTGAAATGACAACCTTTGGAGAGCGACTAAAGCAACGACGACTAGAATTAAAAATCACACAAGCTCGACTAGCGGAGTTGCTCTCTGTATCTAGATCGGCAATTTCAAACTGGGAGGTTGGGCGAAATTATCCAGATTTAGATATCCTTGTATCTCTGAGCGAAATCCTTCAAATGTCTATTGACCAGTTGCTGAAGGAGGAGCCTGAAATGGTTGAAGAGATGGGTAAAGAGCAACGATTGAACCGAAAACGGAAGATAGCTTTGAGAATCATTGTGCCAGCTTTTATTGCAGTACTTGGTTTGTCATTATATTTGCTTTATCATAATACCGAAACCGTGAATCAAACAATTTCACCTGATCAATCAACCGTATTGACCGTTTCACAACATGCATCAGCACGATGGCACACTGCTAGCTGGAATGGCAGTTCACTTATCCGGCCATCATTACTCAAATCATCATATGTACTTACAAACGATGATGGAAGTCAGGGAGATATAGAAATACGCCTTGTCAATTTGAACGGTAAGACAGTACAAGCACCATTCATATTAAAAGCTGGAAAAAGCCACAAAGTAATTCTGACAAATCGAAATCAACAATTCAAACTACAATTCAAGGCAAGGTCAGGACAGTACATTATAAATTTACAATGAAAAAATGGAGCTTACCTGTGAGGGTAGGCTCCATTAGTATTTGAGAGTGGCACATCTGTGGCACGTTCCATCAGCGTATTATATCATGTTGGTATAACAAGGCGTCCTTAGAGGCGTGTTATATCGCAATTCTTTGTTTTAGTCGTCTGTTAAGATTATTTCCCGGGTAATAATCAGGAATAAAAAATTGGTGCAGAATTTAAAAATCTGGTAACATTGTTCAGTTGAATTTTTTTTAGGCAATATTGTTAGAGGGGGATTTATCATGCCAATAGGAATTATAATTAACGGTTTAGCCATCTTCTTGGATGGTGTAATTGGCACCTTTGGCGGTGAGAAAATGTCCGCAGAATTCAAGTCAGGTTTGAATCTGGTCTTCGGTGTCTGTTCCATGACGATGGGGATCTACTCAATTGCTCCAATGAAGAACATGTCGGCCGTAATCTTCGCGGTTATCATCGGTACCGCAATTGGCCTAATGATTCACCTAGGGGAAAGAATTAATCAGGGTGCCAAGTGGATGCAAAAGATGATTACGAAGATAATTCCAAACCGAGCGAGGGAATGAGTGAGCAGGAGTTTGATGCGACTTTAGTGACGGTAATCGTGTTGTTTTGTGCCAGTGGTACCGGAATCTACGGCTCTTTAACGGAGGGAATGAGCGGAGATGCTTCGATCCTGATTAGTAAGTCGATTCTCGATTTCTTCACGGCTGCGATTTTCGCTGCTAACCTAGGTTTCGTTGTCTCGATGATTGCCATTCCACAAGTCCTGATCTTTGTCCTACTCTATCTACTTGCGGGCGTTATCTACCCACTAACGACAGCAACGATGATCGCGGACTTTAAGGCTGCTGGTGGTGTGCTAATGCTTGCAACCGGCTTTCACATGGTTCAAATCAAGATGTTCCCGACTGCGGATATGATTCCGGCGATGATTGTCGTGATGCCGCTGAGCTGGTTGTGGATCAATTTCGTCCTACCAATTCTCTAATTTATGATAATAAATACTTGTATAGTTTTCGTAAATGTTCTATCCTGAAAGCAGTTACAAAAAGTAAGAAACTTTTGGAGGTAGGATAATGACAAATGTTTTGATTATTGGTGCTAATGGCAAGATTGCAAGAATCGCTGAACGGTTCATGATTGCGGACGAGAACGTGCAGGTTACCTTATTTCTGCGGCGGGCCGCGCGGCTAGACGGCTTAAAGGACCAGGTTAAGGCAATCATCGAGGGTGATGCCAGCAATGAACAGGAGTTGGCTCAGGCGATGGCGGGCCAAGATGTTGTCTATGCTAACTTGGCTGGCGAGAACATTGTTGCGCAGGCACAGGCTGTGCGGGTAGCGATGGAGCAGAGCGGGGTACAGCGGCTTATCTGGATTTCAACAATCGGAATTTATGATGAGGTACCTGGCAAATTTGGTGAATGGAACAAGAATATCTTGGGTGATTATATTACCAATTATCGGGCGGCGACCGACCAAATAGAGCAATCGGCGCTCGACTACACCATTATTCGTCCTGCGTGGTTGACCGACAAGGATGAGGTCGACTACGAGTTGACCCAAAAGGGTGAGGACTTTAAGGGGACGGAGGTTTCCCGCAAGAGTATCGCTGCACTGGTTTACCACCTGGTAATTAATCAGCAAGAGCACGTCCGTGAGTCCCTGGGTGTCAATAAACCGGGAACGGATGGTGATAAGCCCGCCTGGTACTAGTTCTCTCCTAATTAGACTGAATAAATGCTCAATTTAGTTCAGCATTTCCGTACTAAAAACTGTAGAATAGTAAATAGATAATATATCAAGTTTTGTGGGGGAATATTCATGGCTGAGAAGTTGAAAATTCAGGGAGTGAACGCTACTCTAACCGTTGATGAGGAGCACGTTCGTTTGGAGCGTAAGAAGGGGCCCAGTATTCTTGATTACCTGGGGAATCCCATCACCGAGATTGCGTATGTCGATTTAGCTAGAGTCGATTTACGCCGGCCAAACTTGTTTCAACCGGGCTACTTCCGGTTCGTCAAGAAGGGTGAGCACGTCCCCGAAGGGGTGGTTTCCGCTCGGAAGCTGACGTATAACCGACAGGCAATCATCCTTGATATGGCAGGCTCCACCAATGTACTGGATCTCGATAAGGTGAATGACTTTATCAACGAACGAATTAGGGCGAGTCAGCAGCAGGCGCCACAAGCAACAGACTAATCAATCGCCAAAAAAAACAGCAAATCACGCACTCACTTTACCCGGATTAGCTCCGGTGTGGTGTTTCTGGATTGCTGTTTTTTAGTAGGATAAATTTATTGGTTGATTTTGGCAGTGAGAGCAATAACTTCGTCAACTACCTCGCCGAGATAATTAATCGTATTCAGGAGCGGCTCATTCGTCCTAATATCGATGCCGAGTGTGGCAGCAGAGTCAACTGGATTCTTGCTTGCACCAAGCCCGAGGAACCGGAGCCAGCGGTTAACTGCCGGCTGCCCCTCATCTTTAATCTTTAAGAAGGCCTGCGTAGAGACGGTTAGGCTGGCAGAATAGGTGTAACTATATAGCCCCATGTAATAATGACTTTGGCGCATCCAAGTTAATTCTGCCCCCGGATTAAGTGTTAGTGCATCGCCGAAGAACTGGTGGAAGACTTGCGTTTTAATCTCATTCAACTTCGCAGCATCGAAATTCTGGCCGGCATCAATGAGCTGATAGACTTCGCGCTGGAAGGCAGCCTCCAGCAGATGGGTGATGAAGTTATGGAAGTATGTATTGTTTAACATTTTGGTGAGAGCGTAACGCTTCATCCGGTCATCCGTTGCATTTTGGACTAAGGAGTCGGTGAGCAAGAGCTCGTTAAAAGTAGATGGAGCCTCGACGATGTATGTCGAAGGTTCGAAGTCAAGTACCGGATGCTGCTTGGCTGTGAACATGAATTGTCCAGCATGGCCCATTTCGTGAATCAATGTGTAGACATCGGCCATCACGTTCTGCCAGGACATTAGAATGTACGGGTGGGCGTTATAAGCGTAGGTACAAAATCCGCCGGATGATTTACCCTTATTCTGGACGAAATCGACCCACCGTGCGGGGTACGCCTGCATAATCATGTTGACGTACTCATATCCTAGTGGTTGTAACGCTGTTTCAATGTATTTTTTGGATTCCTCGATGGACACGCTAGGTGCGAATTCAGGATCGAGGTCGATGAGACGATCGGCAAAGGTTAATTCAGATAAGCCACGTTCCTGCTGTAACAACTTTAGATATTTCTGCATAATGGGGCCAAACTTTGCAATAATTAGATCAATTTGGCGGTTGAACATTTCGCGGTCAACTTCTTGATCGTAGAGCAGATAGTCAATCACGGAGTCGAAACCGTGGAGGGTAGCTAGCTGCTTCGATGTAGTTACTTCATTCAGGTAGTTGGCTGCGGTCACGTTCTGGTGTCGTGCCAGTTCTTTTGAGAAAGCAGCAAAGGCAGCGCGCCGAACTGCTGGGTCCTCATGGTAGGCATAATAGTCTTCATACAGGCCAAAGGATAAGGGGTATTTCTGGCCATCAACCAGAAAATCATCGAAGTGCAGGTCGGCAGTCTGCATGGCCTCGTACGTATTCTCTGGGGCACTAAATGTCGGACCAAGTAGCGCTAGTGCATGTTCGACCTTCGGGTCGAGTGCTATCTGCTGGTAGTGTTTTAACTGCCGGAGAAAGCCGGTGAACTCAGGACTGGCCTCAACTAATTGCTGGAACGTTGAATCGTCCAGTTGCAATAAGGCATCTTCAAAGAACTGCAGGGACGCTCGCATGCTGACGTAGAATTGGCTCCCTTCGTAGGCGATTTGGGAGTTTTCGGCGTTCGTGAAGTCTGTCGAACTGAGTAGTGAGGAGTAGGTGATGAGCGTCTCCGCGGCTTCTGTCAGTGCGTTATAGTCTGCTAGTGCATTCTTTAGTTCTGGCACTGATAACTCGGGTTGCTTATACTTTTTAGCAAAGGCGACAACTTTTTGTTGTACCTGTGTTAGTTTTTGGTGAAAATCTGCATTGCTTCGCGCAAGGGGCGTGAGGTCCCAAGTGAGTTGTTGGTCCACTTCTGCACGGGTTAAAACCTGCTTGTCTTCTGGCATTTTCAATCTCCATTCATCTATTGCTAATATTGTAGCATTATGCATAGGAAAAAAAGCGATAATTTGCTATGATAGATGTGTTTATTACAACCTAATTGTAGGTATTGGGACAAGTGGGACATATAGGAGATAAGATGGGCAACACAAAACATAATATTAAACTGATTGGCTTGAATGGTAATCTGCCACTGGCAGAGAAGACGGCCGAGGTACTAGGATTTCCATTGATCAAGACCTCAATTAAGCACTTCAGTGATGGTGAGATTAACATTAACATCAACGAAACCGTCCGTGGTGACAACGTGTACGTGATTCAGTCGATTCAGGATCCGGTCAACGAGAATTTAATGGAACTTTTGATTATCATTGATGCACTGAGACGGGCATCGGCGCACAAAATCAACGTTGTCGTGCCATACATGGCGTATGCGCGTGCTGACAGAAAGACCAAGGCACGGGAGCCAATTACGGCGAAGCTCGTGGCCAACATGATTGAAGAGGCTGGGGCTGACCGAGTAATTGCGCTAGACCTTCACGCATCACAAATCCAAGGATTCTTTGATATTCCGGTGGATCATTTGCGGGCCGTTTCAATCTTGGCGAAGTATTTCTTGGACGAGGGAGTAAAGGACAACGTTGTGATTGTTTCACCTGATCACAGCGGTACCAACATGGCGCGGAAATTTGCAGAGTTCTTCGACGCACCAATTGCTATCGTGGATCAGCGTGGCTCCCATTATGACAATGCCGTACACGATATTATTGGCGATGTCACAGGTGCAACTGCAATCATCGTGGATGACATCATTGATACGGGTGTCCGCTTATCATATTCAACCAAGTCGCTGCTAAACGCCGGTGCAAAGCACGTCTACGCTGCTGCAACGCATGCATTACTATCAAAAAATGCAACAGATCTGCTAAATACGGAACCGATTGAACAAATCGTCGTGACGGACTCGATTATTCATGAGGATGGCCGGTACCCGAATAATATGGTACGTCTATCGGTTGACCACTTACTCGCTGCAGCGATTCAACATATCTATGAGAACAAGTCACTGCACGATATCTTCGATGACCAGCAGAATTTGAAATTATAAATTATGACGATGTGAAGTTGTTGGGAATAAAGTTTCCGGCAACTTTTTTTTGCTCGCGGACTTTATGTAACTTTATGTTTTGTTTTTATATAAAAGTATGTAAAACGAGAGTGTAGAAAGGAGGAGGTAAGGTGGTATAAATTGCGGCAATGCAAGTATTGAAATTGTTAAAACAAGAGGGCTTTCATGAAATAAAGGACAGAACTAGGGGAGATCACCTTTGATGAAGATATTTAAGCCGGAATCGAATGTGGCACCTGTTTGTTGTTGAACAAACAAGAACATGCCTTTTGCGTAATTGGTCCAGG
This sequence comes from Amylolactobacillus amylotrophicus DSM 20534, assembly GCF_001434555.1. Classification (NCBI taxonomy): domain Bacteria; kingdom Bacillati; phylum Bacillota; class Bacilli; order Lactobacillales; family Lactobacillaceae; genus Amylolactobacillus; species Amylolactobacillus amylotrophicus. Next base: position 282,794 of record NZ_AZCV01000002.1, on the reverse strand, counting down.
AATCGCTAACGTTGTAGTCAAGGTTGGTCAGTTGGACGCTGATTTCACCTTGATCTGGGTAGTTGGCTGAGAAGAAGTGAAGCTCGCGATCGTTTCTTCTGCCGACTGCTGCGTACGTACCTAATGAGATTGCGGCTGGGAAAACGTGGCCACCATTATAGTCCGTGTGCTCGCCGATAAGGTTAATGCGTCCGGGTGAGAAGAAGTAGTTGCTTGGTTCAATGCCGAAATGTTCAATGAATCCTGTTTCTAGTTCTTAAATCTCCATCTTAATCACCATTTCTGAATTGTTAATTTACGTTCAGTATAGCAAAAAAGAAAGCGGTTTACACCGCTTAATATAATAAATATTGAATTTTAACTAGCTGATCCGATAGTACTCAGAAGCTAACCATTGTCTGGTGCATTCTTTTTTATTTGCTGACAACTGTAAATCTCTGATTCAGGTGCTTTGGATTCTCAATCTCGTCCAGCATCGCCACCGCATATTCCGCCATTGTGATCTCACTCTGTCCTGATGAGGGTGAGTTTAGCAAAACTTCAGCGCCAGCAATGTAGCCGTGGGATTTATCAGTTGAGTGAATGAAGTTTGCCGATGGGGAGATGTAGGTCCAGGAAAGGTTCGTCGTCTTCTTTAATGCGTTTAGGCCGTCATCCATGTTTTTGGAGGTAGGAAAGACAACTTTGGGGAAGCCGGGCATTTGATAGAGCTTCGTTTGCTTGCTCTCGTCGGTATAGAGAGTCCCCGCGCCACCAACGATGTACAGGCGTAAATCGGTCCCGCGCAGAATCGAAATGAGATGCTCAATCGAAGTTTTGTGCTGTTCTTCTGCGCCGCGTGGTGCACTGAAGGCATCCACAACGACGTCAAAATTGATTAGATCCGCAGTTTTAAGATCGTAGAGATCTTTCTTGATAAAGTGAATGTCGTACTGCAAATTTTCCGGGTGGCGGACGATTGCCGTAACTTCGTGTCTGCGATCTAGTGCTTCTGCCGCGACCAATGAGCCCACGTGCCCCGTTGCACCAATTATTGCTATTTTCATGATAAATGCCTCATTTCTTGAGTTTTAAGTCTGAACTTGTTTCCTCAATTTTATCATGGTGTATCTGATTTAGTATGTGATAAGACTCGAAGTGACAACTGTTAAACTTGCCGGTTGTCACTTTCTGCACTATAATATCTAAATTGTGTGATGGAAGCTGAATGGTTACCGTCATTAACTGTGTTCCGGTAAACAACTTTTTGCGTCTAGCTAACCATCCTTGCCTCACTGTGTGAGACTTTGTCAGGTTTCGCTAGTACTCAAGAGTTACCCGTTTACCGTCACTACTTTGTGCACAACTTTTAACTGTGTTCCAAACGGCAACTTCCTGCGTCTTACTTGCCACTTACAGCGTTGCGCGCTTTAGTACCATCGTAAGTACTCAGAAGCTAACCGCCTTTTGTCACAACTTGTTTATAATTGAGGGAAATATGACTGAGAAAATCCAGTTTGTTCAACCAAAATATCAGCAAATCGCTTTAGAATTGGCCAAGCGAATCAGCGATGGGCGTTATGCCGAGGGTGAGAAACTCCACGCGCGCTCAACCATTGCTACCAATTTCCACGTGTCACCGGAAACTGCCAGGAAAGCCATTATCGTCCTCGGCGACATTGGCGTCGTGACCGTTAAACACGGTTCCGGCTTTTTTGTGGCGTCTTCAGCGAAGGCAAAGGAGTTTATCGAGCAATACCAAGACGTCGAATCGATTGAGAATGTGAAACGGGAGATTCACGAAAGTGCGAAGCGCCAGCAGGCTGAATCCCAGCACTTTTTGGGCCTCTTGAACAGCCTGGTCGAGCAGACACAGCGTTATAACGAAGATAATAAGTTACAGCCATACGAGGTCGTGGTCAAGGAGGGCTTTGCTGCGAGCACCGTCAGTGACCTCAATTTCTGGCATAATACCGGGGCCACCATCGTCGCCATTAAGCACCAGAATAAGATGATTGTCTCGCCCGGACCGCTCGCCGTGATCGAGCCCGGTGATTTTGTTTACGTAGTCGGTGACGAGCTTGCCTACCAACGCGTTGCAAACTTTTTGACTGCCTAAGCTGCAGTCTTTTTATTTGACAAAAGTGACTATACATGTTTTTATTGAGTGGTCAGTTTTTTTAAAAAAGGGGGAATTCGATGGCAGTCGTTGAAGTTAAAAGTTTAACAAAAATCTTCGGTAAAAAAGTTAAGTCTGCTCTCAAAATGGTTCGTGAAAATAAGAGTAAAAATGAAATATTAAAGGCTACCGGCGCAACCGTCGGGGTCTATGACGTGAATTTCAGTGTGGAACCGGGTGAAATCTTCGTGATTATGGGCCTCTCGGGTTCCGGTAAATCAACGTTGATTCGCCTAATCAACCGGCTCATTGAGCCTACTGCGGGTAGTATTACCGTGGCCGGCCACGACGTCAGCAAGGCGGATAAGGAAACTCTGCGTAAAATGCGGCGCGAGAACATGAGCATGGTCTTCCAAAGCTTTGGTCTATTACCAAACAGAACCGTGCTCGAGAATACGGAGTACGGACTTGAACTGCGGGGTGTCGATCCGGCAACGAGAAGGCAGCGGGCAGAGGAAGCGCTAGATAACCTGCACCTATTGGAATTCAAGGATCAACTTCCAAGCCAGCTCTCTGGTGGGATGCAACAACGTGTGGGCTTGGCGCGTGCACTTGCTAATAATCCCGATATCTTGTTAATGGATGAGGCCTTTTCGGCACTCGATCCGTTGATTAGAAAAGAGATGCAGGATGAGTTACTTGGTCTGCAAGAGAAACTCAAGAAGACCATTATCTTTATTACGCATGATTTGAATGAGGCACTTCACCTTGGCGACCGCATTGCGGTCATGAAGGACGGCCAAATTCAACAAATTGGTACCGGTGAAGAATTACTCACCAATCCGGCCAATGATTACGTGAAACACTTCCTAAGTGACGTGGATTCATCACGTGTACTGACGGCAGAGAATATTATGGAGCCGGCAGTGACCGTTAACATCGACCGTGAGGGGCCCAACATGGCCTTGCACCGGATGCGTGAGGAACGGATATCGATGGTAGTGGCCATCGATAACCAACATAAGCTGCAGGGAGTCATCTCAGCGGATGCCGCCAGAAGCGCCCGGCTGAATAACTTACCGCTACGTAAGGTGTTGGATGTTAACATGCCAACTATCGATAAAGAAACAACAGTTAACGACATTTTTAACGTGATTTACGATGCTCATACACCAGTGGCGGTCACCGATAATGGCCGCCTGCTTGGGGTAGTTATTCGAGGTCGCGTGATTGAAACACTAGCTGATGAAGATGCACCATCATCAGAAACAAATGATGTACAGACACAGGAGGTGAAATAATGTTGTTCAATAATTTAATGTTACTCGCCAAACTGCCCGTTGCGGATTGGATGGAGAACTTCACCACTTGGATGACTAATACCTTTGCCGGGCTGTTCGCGGCGATTCAATCGGGTGGTCAGGCCACAATGGATGGTCTCACCGACTTTCTCCTCTTTATTAATCCGTGGGTCTGGATTATAGGAATTACGATTCTCGCCTTTATCATCTCGACGAGACGTATTGGTATCACATTGTTCAGCTTCTTTGGCCTCTTGTTCATTTATAACCAGGGGCTCTGGAGCGACCTGATGAACACATTCACGCTGGTACTCTTGGCCAGCCTGGTCTCGATTATTATTGGCGTTCCCTTAGGTATTTGGGCAGCTAAAAGCAATCGGGCTCAATCCGTCATCAAGCCGATTCTGGACTTCATGCAGACGATGCCTGCCTTTGTTTACCTTATTCCGGCAGTCGCCTTCTTCGGTATTGGTGTGGTTCCGGGTGTGTTCTCATCCGTGATTTTCGCCTTACCGCCAACCGTGCGGATGACGAACCTAGGTATTAGGGGTGTCAGCACGGAATTGATTGAGGCAGCTGATTCATTTGGTTCAACGGCTTGGCAGAAGCTCATCAAGGTTGAGTTGCCAATGGCGAAAAACACTATTTTGGCCGGGGTCAACCAGACGTTAATGCTGGCCTTGTCGATGGTTGTTACAGCCTCGATGATCGGTGCCCCAGGACTAGGGCGTGGCGTATTATCGGCGCTCCAAAGAGCACAAGTTGGTAATGGCTTCGTTAACGGGTTGGCATTGGTCATCCTGGCGATTATCATTGACCGATTCACACAATATGCAAACGAACGCCTGTCACTTGCGAGCGTGATGAGTGAGCAACAGAAGAAACGGCGCAAGCAGATTCGGTGGATCACGGTCGGTGCTGCGGTTTTGGCCTTGATTGGTGTGGGCGTAGCGCAGGCAGCAACGAAAGGCAATACGAAGGCGCAGGAAACGGTCAATTTATCCTACGTGCAGTGGGACTCAGAAGTTGCATCAACGAATGTGGTCGGTGAGGTTTTGCGCCAGATGGGCTACGACGTTAAGCTAACGGCACTAGATAATGCCGTGATGTGGCAGAGTGTGGGCAGCGGTGAGAGCGACGGAATGGTCTCGGCTTGGTTGCCTGTGACCCACAAGGAGCAATACGATAAGTATAAGAGTAAGGTGCAGGACCTTGGTGTGAACCTGAAGGGCGTTAAGGTTGGCTTGGTTGTTCCTTCCTATATGAAGGTCGACTCGATTTCTGACTTGACGAACGAGGCTGGCAAAACCGTGACGGGCATTGAGCCGGGTGCGGGTGTTGTTAGTGCAGCGCAATCTACAGTGAAGGACTACGATAATCTTGCCGGCTGGCAGGTTAGCACCTCATCTACTGGGGCGATGACTGTTGCCCTTGGGAAGGCAATCAAGGAGCATAAGCCACTTGTGGTTACCGGTTGGTCGCCCCACTGGATGTTCAGTAAGTATGATTTGAAGTACTTGAAGGATCCAAAGGGCACGATGGGTAAGTCTGAGGCAATTCATACTATTGTCCGTCAGGGACTGAAGGACGACATGCCGGAGGTCTACAAAGTGCTGGATAATTTCCACTGGACCCAAAAGGACATGGAAGAAGTCATGCTGGAAATTAACGGTGGTGCAAGTCCACGTAAGGCGGCTCAGAACTGGATTAAGAGTCACAAAGATGAAGTTGCTGAGTGGCAGAAATAATATTTAACAAGTTAAGAAAAGACTAGCCGATGAGGTATACCCCAAAAGTTACTTTAACTTTCGGGGTACAGGTCAGATTTTGGCTAGTCTTTTTAACTGGTATGTGGTAGAAGGAGGAAGTTTAATTATGGTTGAAACGGTGGACTAGGTCGACATATCCCTTGGGGGAGCTACTAGATATCATCCAGCGAATCCCATTTTGTGTCCGATGTGATGAGCAAATCTCTAAACCCTTGCCAAGCAGACGCATTCTTAAAAATATTGGCTCGTTCTGGTTTGAGAACATATGAACTTTCACCTTGCATTATGTTAAATTTTTCGTCCACTTTAGGAGCAATTTCTTGTGGAAATATTATACCCCCCGAGTTACCTATTTTTCTTGCTGCGGTTTCCATTCATTCAACCCCGTTCATAGATTAAACCAAATATAACATCGCTTTCAAATAATATAGTATATTGTCAGTAAAGAAGTTTTGCGAGATTGGATGGTGAGATTTGATAGCTCTTTGCCGCAATCCGTGTTACAATAATTTTGCGACAAATGCAAAAGTCTAGCAGCAAAACACAATAGCCACTTTCCGGCGAGGGAAAGTGGCTATTTTTTTCACCTAAAGCGACGTTTTAGGTGTGTGGGTCAGTGGTAACTGCTAGTTACCGCCGGTCATCTAACCAATGATCGACTAGTACGATTACCAGTCCCACAAAAAGTGGGGCGATAACTGAAATGCAAAAATCATCTACGGCAAAACACCTCCCTCCGGAGGCAGTTACCATTCGCAAGTATATAACATATGTAGGTTTCGATATTTACTTGTAAAAATAAAATATTTGTGCGTTGAATTAATGATTAAAAAGCTTACCAAAATCATAAACTTCCTTAGCTATACAAATATATTTGAATTTGATATAGTATAGGTAATCATATACTTTTAGAGGAGGTAGCTGATGCCACGGAAGAAGAATATGGAGCGGCGGAAGACAATCTTAAACAGCGCGTTTACCCTGATGCGCCAAGCTGGCTTAGAGGGTGTTTCGCTGCAGATGATTGCTAAAGAGTCTGGAATCTCGAAATCCCTCTTACAATCGTACTATCCACATAAAACAAGACTTACAAATGATATCTTACATAACCTAATGTCGACCATTCTGGGAAAGCTGAACGAGAATGGCATTGCGATGACGAATGAATACACGGCGACGATGGTCTTCATCAACACGGTGTTGGAACTTGGTTCAAGGGATGCAGGGCTGTATAATGTCATTAACAGTATCTTCGGCGACCCAGAGACAATCGACCGTTGGGTGCAGCTGATTATGCTCTGGCTGAAGGACGAGGGACTAAAGGACGCCTTCGGTGAGGATAAAGATGTCCGCATCGGCTTAACGTACATGATTGCTGGTGGTGGAAACCTGTATTCGAAAAGAACTGAATTGGGCTTATCGGCAGAGCAGATTGCCTACATTATGGTCTCAAGTTTTCTGATTACTTTCTTGAACTTCGATAAAGAGCAAGTCGAGAAGACGATGGTTGATGCGCGTGAGTTAATTGGCCGAACGGATATTGAGGAAGTTCATCAAGCGCTTGATCACATGTTTGATGATGATGCAGTGATTAATTCCTAACTAATAAATAGGAGAATCAAATGGCACAAAGAGTAACGAGAAGTAGACGCAGACTGGAACAGAGCGAGAATAAGAAGTACAAGGGGTTCCTGGCCTTCAGCTTCTTTATTCTAATTAGTGTGGGCTTCTTCATGGCGACATTCATGAATCCCAGTTACATGGAGCGGCAGGTCAAGAAGGAGAGCAACGCGGTTATTGTGAACACGAAGCTTAATGATGGCTTCAATACTTTCGCTGAATCACTTGGTGCGGACCGGGCTTCGGAGCAGAATTTGCTGACGGAGGAAATCTCGGAGCCGATTGCCCAGGCATTGATTGACTATACACTGGGATTTCATTGGTTCAAGACGGACAACCAGGGCTTAGCCCGGCGGATTCAGGCAATTCTGGTCGAGCGCATCAACGATAACTCGTCAACGGAGACGAAGGCGATTAAAAAGTTGATTAATCAGAACAAGCGCACGGCGCAGTACGCTATTGCTAGTGGCTTTAATTTAACCGAAGTGACGGCATTAGCAAACGCGGTGACCTTGGCCTGGCTAATAGGTGGACTGATTGTCTTGTTGGGTCTAATCATGATCTTCTCGGTGATTCATCGTCTGCGTGGCTACCTGGGTGCGCGGGAGATTATCCACGATTTGAGTGGAGCGATGATGTGGGCGGCAGCATTCGTCATCGTCCTCTTTGGTATTGTTTCACTGATTCCGACGTTCATTAACCCTGAGCAATTATTTGGTCTTGGCTTCGGACTCTTCTTAGAGGTCGGCAGTGGGGTTTTCCTCGAATTAGTGATCGTGGGCGCGGTGTTCTACGTGCTCTCGACAATTCCGTGGGCATTAAGCAATACAAAGTAGTTAATAATTGAATATTGTAGTTATTGAAGTCGCTGGTGTGAACCAAAGACCACTACTACGACGACAATTGACGTCAAGACTGGTGAAGTTAAGGACATCACAACTAAGCCTGTTAACCCAGATGGCACAACAACAAATGTTGAACTTACTGCAAATGGTGGTAACCCAATAGTTAATGGTAAAGAAGTACCGGCAACGGGTGAAAATGTCGTAATTGATAACAAGACAACAGCAAACAACAATGGTGAGACTACCACAATCAAACATGATAATGGTGATGGCACGACAACAACTACTATTGTTGATAATAAGACTGGTGAAGTTAAAGACAAGAGTACGACTGTAACTACTGGAACTACTACAGGAACAGTTACGCCATCCACAGGTGGTAACAATACTAATGTTGTAAATCCTGAGGAAGGTAGCACCACAGGTTCAACAAGTAACAATGCTGGTACAGAAACTGAAATCGATCGAGACATGAATCCTGAGATGACAGCAAATACCAACAGCACCAACTCCGGTCAACCAACAACTGTAAGTGCAATTGACCAGGATAAATTACCACAGACTGATGAAGCTAAATCAAACGCCGGAATATTCGGTATGATTATGCTTGCCCTCAGCGGGTTAGTCCTCGGCTTTGGTAAGAGAAGAAAAGAGGAAGACAAATAGTCTCCCTTAACCACAAGAATCCATCGACGTAAGTCGGTGGTTTTTTGCGTCCAACCCCTCTTTTTCAAATAATGGCGTTTTCCAAAATATTATATTAGCCTTACCTAACTTTTTCTGTTATCATCTATGTGGAGGATAACAACATGACTGAGTTTTTTATGGGCCTCGCCCCGTGGCAACAGGCCCTAGCAGGTACATTATTCACGTATCTCATGACGGCTCTGGGTGCTGCACTCGTATTTTTCTTCAAAGACATCAAGAAGAACGTCTACAATCTAATGCTCGGATTCGCTTCTGGCGTCATGATTGCCGCCAGCTTCTGGTCTTTGCTCGCCCCAGCAATTGAACGCGCTGAAGATAGCGGTGGAATTCCTTGGCTAATTGTCGCCGTGGGCTTTTCCGCCGGTGGTTTCTTCTTATATCTCTCTGATAAGCTGATTCCCCACATGCATTTCCCGAAAGAAGCCGATGGTGAACGAATGTCGCCGCGCTTTCGTGGGACCGTATTACTAGTATTTTCTATCACATTACACAACATTCCTGAAGGCCTCGCGGTCGGTGTCGCCTTTGGTGCCTTGGCTTCCCAAGCCGATCCGAAAGCCGCATTGCTCGCTGCAATTGCCGTAGCCCTCGGAATTGGTATCCAGAACTTTCCGGAGGGAGCCGCCGTCTCGGTACCGTTGAGGCAGAGCGGAATGAGCCGGACAAAGGCCTTTGTCTATGGTCAAGCTTCCGGTGTGGTTGAACCACTTGCCGGGATTGCCGGTGCCGTGCTGGTCACATCGGTAACAGAGATTCTTCCGTACGCGCTGGCTTTTGCCGCTGGTGCGATGATCTACGTGGTAGTCGAGGAGTTGATTCCAACTGCTCAAGAAGCTGCCATTACCGGTGAGAAGAACCACTTCGCCGTTCTAGGCGTTATGGCCGGTTTCGTCGTCATGATGATTCTGGATGTCGCGCTAGGTTAGCTATTAAGTTATGAAGAGCTCATTTGAGCTCTTTTTTTGTGGATCTCAATCCATTATTTGACAAAACGGCCATTTTGTCAAAATATAGTTAAAAATGTAGTCCCTTATTTTACGAAACGGCCATTTTATCAAAATATAGTTAAAAATGTAGTCCCTTATTTGACAAAACAGCCATTTTGTCAAAATAGAATTAAAAATGTATAATGTAGATTGACAGAAAACCTATTTTAACCAATTAGAAAATTCGGTGTAAATATGCAATATTATCAGCAGTTAAAGGTGGTTAAATATAATACAGCCGGCCACCAGGAAAATTATCTTAATGAATATAAGCGACGTTTCAATTCTGAAACAACTTACCATACGAATTTGAAACCAAATCTCATTCGTCGTGGAGAATTCGCAACTGCCGGATATCCGATTTTTATTGTCAATCTACCAGAAATTACGTTAAGAACTGAGCAGATTCTCACCAGTACGCTCGAAATTAAGCGACTAACTGCACAATTACCTAACATCGCAGTTAGTCAGTTTCTAATCGAAACAATGGGTAATGAGATCGTTAGTACAAATGAAATTGAGGGAGTACAATCGACTAGGCAAGAGGTTGATGATGCAATCGTAGCTGCTAATGACAGTAAGACCAATGCGCGATTGACTTCGACAGTCAAGAAATACCAGGATATTTTAAAAGGTGACTTCTTGCACATCGAGAATCTAGAGGATATTAGGATAATCTACGATGAGCTACTAAAGGGTGAAATTAATCGGGCAGATTTACCAGATGGTCAACTGTTTAGAACTAATCCAGTTTATATTCAGGGTGGTAGTGTAGATAAGAAAGTCTTAGTAGCACCGACTAGTGAGGTTGAGATTACCCACAGGTTGGCCGATTGGCTAATGTTCATTAATGGGCATGATGTACCATTCCTAATTAAGGCGTTAATCGGTCATTATTTTTTCGAGAATACCCATCCTTTTTATGATGGTAATGGTCGAACCGGGCGCTACATTCTTTCGATGTATCTGGCACGTAAGTTGGATATCTTTACAGGTATTAGTTTCTCCCAGTCAGTGAGATCTAATCGTGAGAAGTACTATAAGGCTTTCTCGGATACTGGTGATGCTGATAATTTCGCCGATGGCACAAGTTTCGTACTTGAGTTGATGGAAATAATCTCGAGTAGGCAATCATTAATTATTCAGTCTCTTAACGAAAGAGCAACACAGCTCAAGCGCGCGAAGGTGCACATTATGGAGCAGTATACTGAAAATTCGCCAGAAAGACATATCCTCTATCTGCTAGTTCAATCACGCCTGTTCAATGATTCAGACACGACTGGTATTATTGATAATGAAATAAAAGAGTTAGGCAAGAAGAGGGGGCTCTCTGCCCGGAGTATCAACCAAGCCTTCTTACAGCTCACGGAAGCTGGAATAATTGACCTCATTAAACGACGTCCTTTACAGCACGTCATTTCTCGTCGATATTTAGCAGAGATAGAAAAAGCGCCTGAGACTATTTAGCCTCAAGCGCTTCTTTATTAGGTTGGACCTGTTCAGTGTGCCGGTGTTTCTTGCCAAACACGAAATAGCTCACAATGCCAACTAATGAAATACCTGTAATAATTAGAAAAAATACATCCGGTCTCACTGTAAGTCACGCCCCCAAGGTTATTTTCTAACTCCATTATGCAAAAACTGCGTTATTTAATCAAGCGGCAAACTTCAATGTAACCAAACTGTAATTATTCTGCTAGTTGTAATTTATTGTTATGATATTTTCTTGATGGTGCGCTCACGAACCCACTGCTCTGGGCCGATATAGTACCACGTGAAATCGCCATACTGGATTTTCTGTCCATACGCATATGAGTTCTGGGGTAAGAGACGGGCATATGTTGTCTTCTGGTGGCTGGGATAAGGACTGTTATAAATACGGAGGTTCACCCGGCCCCGGGGCACAGCGAGGATACCTGCCTGAATCTCCGGGTTCCGATAATAGTAGTAGTCTTGAAACCATTGCTTCTCGCCCAAGTTAACGAACTTCTGTCCGTCCTGGTATGATCGACCGAAAATAATACTGTTGATCTTTCGGCCAGAATTTAAGGAATCGCGCAGGGCCTCCGCCTCTTCCATTAACTTATTAACGGCAACTTCCGTTGGAGTCGGCGGTACCACTGGTTTAGGCTTCTCTTCCTGGTAAACCGGCTGATTGGCCGCAACCTGATTGTAGAGTTTAAAGGTATATTGCAGGATACCTTGAATATTCACTTGGTACGCGTGGCCTGAAACCAGGTTGATATTACCGGGATAGTATGTAATTACGGTCTGAAAGTTACCGTAGTGGCTCGAACTATAGTTACCGACATTTGTGGCATTCACCGTCTGCCCCGTATCTAAGTCCTTAATGGTGATTGCTGGAGTGCCTGTGACCGCTTGATCAGATAGGTAGAGCGACCACGCAATGTTCTCGCCCTGGAGTAGTTCAATAGGAAAGACCCCACTACTTGGGTAGGGCACACTACTCTTTGTGGGTTGACGAAAGATATCGTTGCCGAAAACAGCGGTTTGAACGGAGTAGCGGTAACCATTCGTGCCGTATGCAGCGCCAATACCTGTTTGACTTGCGCGTGTTGAAAGAATCCAGGCACGGTGTCCAGTATCGGCTCCGGTGAGATTATAGCTGTCCGTGACGAAATCTTTGACTACCTCACCAGCGGACTCGTCGTAGACGTTAAAGTTGAGGTTTGATGCGGCTGAGACTTGCTGTGCAGTCTGCCAATCCTCCTGACTGACAAAGTCCGGTTTAGTGACGTTTTCTAGTCCGTGTTGATCTACAAATGGATTGGCATTCACAGCGGCCATGATGGCTGCCGTTACTTGGGCAGACTTATTATCTGCCTCGTTAGATGAGATACTTGGGAGGTCAAAAAGGTAGCGGTAGTAGTTAATGTATGCCATCTGTGCAGTAATGTATGCCGGTGTCAGTGCCCCAGGGTTAAATGGGTCAAGAAGTGATGGCTCGATGGAGTAGAGGTTCTGACTGTTGTAGGGTGTCTTGTCTAGTTGAGCATAGTCGTTTTGTAGCTGCCTGATTAATGCCTTTTCCTGGTTGGTGAACACTGCTGCCTCAACTGGTTCGGGTATGGTTAGTGGTGTACCTAGTGGCATTATCAAGGAGACCAGAATCAATAGAGTAGCAATCTTTTGTTTGGCGCTTCGTTTCTGCATCAGAAAAAGTCCCCCTAATTAACTGAAATATCTAACCTCCATTATAAAGGACCTGGTGTTTATTTGGTAACAATTGGGTTTTCTTATCAAATTTTTTCCTTCTATGGCGAAAATCGTTATAATGAAGGTTCTAACAGTTGAAGAAAGGGCGAAATAATGATGGAGAAAATCAAAGTTGGTCTAGTTTTCGGTGGCGAATCCTCGGAATTCGAGGTTTCAGTGAACTCTGCCCAGAATATTTACCACGCAATTGATCAAGCTAAATATGAGGTTTACCCACTCGGATTCACGCAAGATGGTTACCTAGCGAGTCCAAGTGAGTCTAGTAAGCTATTGGAAGATGCCAGTTATCAGGTGGTGAGAGGCGAGACTGTACCCAACCTTAATCATCTGATTGAGCTACAAAACTATCCTGCACTGGATATTTTTCTGCCAATCATTCACGGAAATATCGGTGAAGACGGTGCCATTCAGGGCTTATTCCGGGTGCTTGGCGTGCCGTTCGTTGGGTCCGACGTCCTCGGAGCCGCGGCAACAATGGATAAGGATTTATCCAAAATTCTGGCTGAGAGGATTGGCCTCAAGGTGGCCAAGTGGCTAACCATCAAACGACCACAGTACGAGGATCAGATTGCCGAGTTCGTTGACTACGAACAGGTGGCGGCTAAACTCGGCCGCAAGGTCTTCGTGAAGCCGGCTAATCAGGGTTCCTCTGTGGGCATCGCACCGGCCCAGGATGCCACAGAGTATGCTGCCGCACTAGCGGATGCCTTCAGGTATGACGACAAGGTGCTCGTCGAGGAAGCCATTAATGCGATTGAGGTCGAGACGGCCGTGCTGGGGAACGACCGGCCAATCGTGAGCGGTGTGGGGCAGATAATCAATGCCGCCGACGAGTTCTACACATACGAGAATAAGTACGAGGAGAATTCTACCTCGACTTTGCAAATCCCGGCGGCGATTCCGGCAGAGACAGCTAGCCAGATTCGTGCACAGGCGCTTGCCATCTACCAAAAGATTGAGGTGTTTGGCCTAGCCCGTGTAGACTTTATGATTAAGCGGGAAACGGGTGAGATCATTTTCAATGAGATCAATGCAATTCCTGGATTCACGAATATCAGCATGTACCCGAAATTGTTTGAGCAGGCGGGCATTCATTATCCGGAGCTCATTGACCAGCTGATTCAATTTGGCCTGGAGCGGTATCGCCACCTGCAGGAGTTGAGTCACCACATCTAAACAGGCGTTATCTCACCTTTGTATTTAATTTAGTGGCATTAAATTATATAATTGAGGGAGATAACAAGTGGGGGAGACATCCATGTCAGATAAGCACGATTTCGAGGAAATGTTAGAACCAGCCCAAGCAGCTGCACAATTAAAGATTAGCGTTGCGACGCTGCGTAAGTACTCCTTAATTGTTGAGGATGTGACTGGCAATGGGGAGTATTTCGTGCGCACTAAGCAGAAGACACGGCTCTATTCTGCGCAAAATGTGGCTGATTTGCATGACTTTAAGCAACTGAGTAAGGATGCCTCGCTCACTTTGAAAGAGGCAGCCAGACAAATATATGCTGTAGAAGATGCGCAACAATCTGCGCCAGAGGTGGTGGTAGACCCAGATAACTTAAACCAAGGCCAAGTGGTTGAGCTATTGCAATTGTTGCAGTCGACCATTGCACAACAAAATGAGGCAATTAAGAATCTCCAGCAGCAGGTGGCTACAGTTCAGAAGCAGAATAAGCAGTTATTGAACATGCAACAAGCACTAGACGTACCAAAGAAAACAACGAAATCCGTTCAAACTGAGCTCAAATTCGACCAGCCCGACGGGGCTGATGATATTCCAGATCTGGAACCAGAGGATGTGGAGCGCGTGCCTGAGCAGGTTGAGCAGAAGTTAAACGAGTTGCAACAAGATGCTCCGGATGATCCACGGGCCGAAATCCTCACCAAGGCAGTGGAGAACAGCGAAGCGGCGAAGCAGCCTCAATTCAGGACTTTGGCCGACATGCAGCTCCCAAAGGATAAGAAACATTGGTGGAATAGATTTAGAGAATAAAATAAATGACCTACTTACCCGATTAATAAAAATCGAGTGGTAGGTCATTTTTTAATTACTACATTAAAATATTCGCCATAATTGGCACAACTAAGTCAACAACTAAGCCAATCACGATGATGGCAATTGAGGATGTTGAACCCTCGATCTCGCCGACCTCTAGTGCTTTGACGCTGCCTAGAGTATGGCCCGATGCACCTAAGCCCAATCCTAGAGCAATTGGACCCCGCTCCATCCTGAATAACTTAATCAGGTACTTGCCGATTGCTAAGATGATGACACCATTTGTGATTGCGGTCATGGCTGTAATTGCGGGATCACCGCCAATAGCTGCAGAAATCGGGAGGGCAATCGCTGTGGTTGCACCCTGTGGCAGCATGGCGAGCACTGCCGATTTTTCCAGGCCGAGGGCCGTGGCTGTGAGGTAAATCAAGATGGTCGAGACCACAGTGGCGATAATGAGTGAAACAATAATCTCCACCCAGTATTTCTTCAAAATGTCATTTCGTTTATACAGGGGGATGGCGAAGGCAATCGTTGCGGGATTCACAAACCAGAAAATAATATCGCCACCAGGCTTATACATCTTTGTGTAGACATCTTGGATATCCACGTGGATTAGGTGACTGAAGAGAATCAGCAGGAAAATACCGAGCACCATGGCCATGAAGAGCGGCTGAAAGAAGAATTTACCGTTACTACGCTTGAATAGAAACATGCCCATGAGGTAGACGCCAATAGAGAAGAAGATACCGAAATATGGTTGTGTCAAAACATCCATCATTATTTGAGCCCCTCCTTTTGTGCTTTGCGTGCACTGAACTTGCGACGCATGACGATAATTGTGTAGGCCACGAAGTAGGTAACGGCCAGCATGATTACCGTGGAGATGATCACCACGGCAATGATTTGAAAGCCCTGTTTCTGCATGACATCGAGGCTCCCTAACAGTGAAATACCTGAGGGCACGAACAGAAACGCGATAATGCTGATGAGGAAGCTACCGAAGCTGTCGACCCATTCTAGTTTGACAATCTTAAAGGTCAGGAGGAGGTAGAGAATCACGAGGCCGACTACTGGTGTTGGGGCAGGGAAACTCGCGGGGAATAGCGCGGAGATTAGACTAGAGACGAAAAGGATCGTCGAAAATATTCCGATTTGGACTAAAATGGGGGCTTGTTTGGGCTTCGTCGACTTGTTCTGCATGGTAACTCCCTTTGTGAAATTTACGATAGTTTGTGAAATAACAAACTATAATCGCCGACTTAATGCGGTTCTAGTTTGCTCACTTTTTGCACAATGGCTTTACTATAACAGAAAGTAAGTAAAAAGTATAATATCCGTACTGCAAAAAAACCACTTCTGGATTCGGAAGTGATTTTATAGATTGAATATTAGTTTTAGACAAAACTTTGATCGGCAAGGAAATTTCTTAGTTGGTTAGCGCGAGTCGGATAATCGTAGTTTTCTAAACATACCAAAATCTCTGTGATAGTCTTCTGATTAGTAGTACTCTGGAACTCTTTAAATTGGGTGTATGCAAGAAAAAATCTAACTAGAATTTTCTTGAAAAAAAGTTGCTCAGGTAAGGCAATTTTTGAAAATTTAGAGAGAATATTTTTTGCTGTTATGTTTTGTTTATGCCGAGTAAGGTAGACAGAGGTCTGTAGCAGGGCATCTACAAGGTTATTCTTAATTGAAACAGGGCAATCGATGTCCGCTACCCGGCGCATTAGTTCTGAGCAGGCGGATTTAATAAAATCTAGTTCGAGAATTGGTAGGATGTTGACGAACGCCAGTAATTCGAATTTATACCAACGCTCTACACCAAAGAGGTATTCGATTACTTCTGTTTTTAAGAATGATTGTGTCGAGGTAATTGGTTTCTCGGTAAGGATTTGATTGATTAATTGCAGTAGGGATAAATAGACTTTTGTTGCTGAACTGGGCTTTGTGGCTAACGTCAATCGAGCGATTTCTTTAGTGATCGATTGAATCAACTCTTGTTTATTCTGATTGCTGAGAAGATAGGACTGACTAATTTCTTCAAGAAAAGACAGTTGGTCTTCAAATTGTGTAGGGGGTAGCTCAGATATAAACTCGGAAGTTGATAAAGTAATGTTATCTAGGAGAGGTGCAAGTTTATTCAAGGTGATGTCGGAGTCGCCGCGCTCGAATTTGGACAGTTGAGCAATAGAGATGTAATCAAGACTGACATCCCGCAAAGAATAATTTTTATTCTTTCTCATGCTGTGAAATGTACTACCGTAACCATTTTTCATCTCTGACCCCCCTATAAAATACAGCTAGATTATCATATATAATAAGATTTTTTTTGAAGCTGAATATTCGATTATAATAACTGTAGGTGCAATTAATTATTTAATTAGTGCGATTATATGCTTCGGCCGGATAAATGTCTATAGTCATGGAGGGATAATTCCTTAAATGAAAGGAGATTAATAATGAAATTGAAAAAAAAAAGTTTGTACATTCCGACTTTGGGCCTGACACTGGTACTTGTGTTGGCTCTGGTCTACTTAGCATCACAGACCAAAGCTAGTGAACAAATCTCTACAAGTAGGAGTCCAACAGTTTCGTTAGCAAAAACAAAGAAGGACTTTTATAAAGACAAGGTCAAAAATATTTCGGGTGATTTAAAACTGGCAAATTACCCAACAAATTTTCAAGACCTGGTTGCTAAGGGAGAGCTAACTATCTTGGGTACAGTTCAGCAGCTCAAGAGTTATGTATATGCTCCATACGGCGAAGAGGGGCCGGCCAATCCATATACAATGGCGACAATTAAGGTTGATCAGCTTCTGGACGGGACGGCTCCTGGTGCAACAGTTAATGTTTTGTTTGCCGGAGGAAACATTTCTCAGAAAGAACTTCTTGTGGATGTTTCTCAGAAAGAATGGTTAACCGAGGCAGAACGTAAGGATGCCCAGTCAGATGAAGTAATCACTGTGAAAGAATCTTATTCACCGCTTCCACAAGTAGGCGAGAGTATGGCCTTGATTTTAAATCAAGCACCCGCTGGTTCAAACGGTATCGATGAAGAATATTTTATGGCTGCATTTTCGGGAAAGGGAATTTTCTTGAATAATAATGGAACATTCGAAAGAGAGCCTGAGTTGCAGCCAACTGGTGGAGGAGAAGATTCAAACGGAGTTCTGCGTGTAAGACGTTCTGCTGCCGTCCAGATTCCTACGGACGATGAAATCATGAACAAGGGAATGAATGAGTTAATCCAGTCTAAGAGCTAACTTAATTGAAGTGAAGAAAAAATAATACCCCTGTAGTTAAAGTTATGTCCAATGCGGATATATTACTTTATCTATAGGGGTATTTAATTAGCGTTTTTTATTGAGCTTGACGCTTTTTGTCACAACTTGGTTTAACTGTGTTCCAAAAAGCAAACCACTCACCCTAGCTTATTTGCCAACGGAATTCACTTCGTTCTTCCTCGCCAATCTTCGCTAGATGTTCGTGGTCTAA